>JAKBBN010000010.1 GCA_021808485.1 Planctomycetota bacterium
TTTCGTCAAACCATTGATCGGTGCCTGGATGAACTGCCAACCACCCACCGCCGCACCATCAACACGCTGATGGCACCGCGATTCCAAACCATCGAAAATGTCCCGTTAATAGCCGCATAGAGTATAGTCTGCGGAACAATTACCACCTCGCCGCAGGCCAGCAGAACAAAATGCGCACTGCTCCAGCACGCGTCCGGCACCGCCCCGCCGACCAGCAGCGCCAGCGCCGGAGGCGTGCGGATTTCCCAATTCAGTTCGGCATCCCCATGTGACCGGCAGTTACGACGGCTGCGAAATAGGCCAGATGCCGGGCCAAAGCTGGGCCTACCTGACGGGATTGGGGCAAATACTCGATCCGGCCAAAGTCGCCAAAGCCGTTGATTCGCTGTGGCGCTGCAGCTTTACCACCAATGTGGGCAAATACCGCTGTCCAGCCCCCGTTTATGACTCCGCTTGTACGTATAGGTTTCGAACAAACTAACATGTGTAAATCCAATACTATCCGGCGGTTGGCTGGTCCCGCCGCACCTAAACGAATCCAAGTTGCGTGTGAGCCTGGCCGGTCGTCATACGGCTGCAGTTGTTGTATATAACGGCACATCGTATATAGTTGTATTTAAGCAGAAACTGCTGATTGCCGAGGATCCACCGCTGAGTATTTCGCTTGCTTAATTAGGGAACAACATCATGATCATGTGTCAAATGAGCCTTCGCGGCAGACTTGGTTTTTTCTCACGCTTGGGCTCCATGCCGGCGGCGTCTGTCGTGCTGCTGACACTCATGAGCCTCGTGGGCTGCCGAAGCATGAGCAGCTCGGCCGCTTGGAGGGGCACGCTCCAACGCGACCTGCCCCTGTATGGCGACCGCAACTGGATTGCCATAGTAGACTCGGCCTATCCAGACCAAAGCAAACCCGGCGTGACAACCATGGTCACAAAAGGCAGCATGTTCCCCACCCTTAAGTACGTGCTGGCAAAAATCGCCAAAGCGCCGAACATTCGCCCGGTGGCGTACACCGACAGCGAGCTTAATTATGTAACCGACCGGCAAACTCCGGGCATCAGCGCGTATCGTCAAAAACTTTACGCCATGCTCGCCGCCTCCGGCGTGCCGCATGAACAGCGCCTGCACATCGTCAGCATTTATCGGCTTAACAGCGACGGCAAACTGTTTAAGATTTTGGTTATCAAAACCAACTTGACCATGCCTTACACGTCGGTCTTTATTCACCTCAAGTGCGGCTACTGGACCGACGCCGACGAAAACGCTCTACGTGCGGTCATGCAAAAGAGGTAACCATCAAAGGACGGCGGCCGTCAAGTCACCCTGCCAGCCCCCTGTTTTACGGGAGTACGTTTATGCCCACACGTCGCGACATACTTGCATTCACCGGCCTCGCCGCACTCTCCGGCGTTTCCACAGAGCCGGTAATTGCCGGTGAACCGGCGTGGACGTCTGGCGTCAAGACCTTCAGCACGGCGCAAAAGCAGGTTAATGTGCTCTCGGCTGAAAAAGAAGCTGTTTTATTTGAGCGCAAAGGACCCGGTTGCCTCACCCACCAGTGGTTTGGCGGAAATTGGCCGCATTACAATCAGACGCGCGTACGGTTTTATGTTGATGGCGAGACCGCACCCTCCATTGACATGGAATATGGCCTCGGCCATGGTGTGGGCTTTGATGACGCCACCGCGCCTTGGGGGGTGCGTCAAATGGGTATGACCGGCCATGTCGGCGGCTTCTACAACACCTTTCGCATTCCGTTTGGCAAGTCTATTCGCGTTACCGGCCAGTTGGCTCCCGGCGTGCAGGGCAATCCCGACAGTTGGTGGATTTTTCGCGGCACTGTTGGCCTGCCAGTGCAAATTGCCGGCATAACGCTGCCTCAAGAAGCCAGGCTGAAGTTGCACAAGCGTGTCAATCTGGTCGTCCCGCGGCTTGAGGAATTCGACCTTCTTAAAACCGATGCGAAGGGCGCGCTATTTTTGGTTACCATGGCCGCGTCCAGCCCCAACTGGAACTTCATGGAAGGCTGCATGCGGGCCTGCTTTTCTGAGAGCCGAAAGCCGGAACTACTTTCGTCCGGGTTGGAAGACTACTTTTGCGGGACATATTACTTTGCCAGCGGCATGTATCACACGCCGATAGGCGGGTTGACGCACAAGGCACAAGTCGGCGGCGAGCATCAGTTTTCCGCATATAGGTTTCACGATGCTGACCCATTTTTTTTTCGCAAAGGCTTTCGGCTTACCGCACGCTGCGGCGAAACGGTCAACGGACAGGTCGTTGGGGATCCGCAGACCACCAGCTACACCACCTATGCCTGGGCGTATGAATGGTGAAGCCAATCAGATTGGACTGCAAATGCGGTTGCGGCGCATTGATGCTTATTTGGGCGGTGTAATTCACAACATTTGCCGTGATCCCGCATCACCACATCTCCAGCCCGCAGTAGAAAACGCGCGAATTTTTCACCGCCATGCATGTCGGTCAGCTCGAAATGTGTACAACTCAAACTACCAAGGTCCACGCACCAATGTACCCGCCACAGGCTGCCGGTTTCCCCTCGCTCACGAACACTGCTGGCGTCGACGGCCAGAAAGCGGCGGCCGTGGCGCATTCTATTTTCCCAAGCGGCAGGACGCCGTTGCCACTTTTGTATTGGCTAATCGGCGTGGCCCCGCCCGGCCGGGCGATCGCAACAGTCCGTTTTGAATCAGGTCCGGTCGGCTCGTTTTTATTTGGCGCCGGCCGAATATTGCACCGGGGCGAAACCCGCGGGCGACTGAACGCCCCACCGGGCAATTGCCCTGCAAATGGTCTTGGCAATCGGCCACGCTCATGGGCCGCATTGCGGGCGCGGCATTGCCCTAAAGTCAACGCTTTTCACGCAAGATATTGTTGTGCGCCACGTTGAAAAACACCAGTTGGCCGGTAAGTTTCCATTGCTTGCCGTTACGCAACAAGATCATCGTCCGCATTCTCGCAACCTCGGCGGATTTCGTGCCCGCCTGCCCTTTTTCCGGCGCCTTCCTGAACAGTTTTATAATGCCCGGGTGCCCGAGTGAAGAAGTGCCGCCCTGCGGCATCGGAGAAGCGGACCAGGCCAAAATCCCCCGTGGAAACACGTGGAACCGAAGGTCCTGTGCGCCGCACGACCAGACGGTTCCGCAATTCTTAAGGGCAGCCCCCGCCATCACCGAGGGCGAGAATTGAGGCGGGAAATGCACGGTTGCCGGAAATACAAAAAGGGAGAACAAGCGTGCGGCGTCACGAGCCTTGGCCGCCGCGCATATCTTCGTAACTTCCGCCGTCAGAAGTCGTCGGCAAGCTTGGTGGGACATCCGCGGAACGCGCCGCACATCCGGGAATGGCGGCTTGAACCCCGGGTCGCCGATAAGCTTGATGTTCACCGGTTGCCATTTCCCCGGTTTTGCGGCCAGGCGGCCCTTATATATCAGCTTGTCCTTTCCGTGCACGTAACGCGTCAGATCGATCAGCAGCGACTGGGGACCGTGGCTTTTGCAAAGCAGCGTAATTACGTTTGGGCCCGCCTTGATCAAATAGCCGAACGAGAGGATCGTCGAGCCAGCGCTCAGCCGGTCGTTCGGCACGCCGTTTACCGCGACCAACACGTGCCACGGCTTTTGCGGGTGAAAACCCCTGCCGGACGTGTTTAAGTTGAGATAAAGCACCATCGGGTGAACTTTCCCGGCACGCGCGGCGGCAAACAGGCCGGATCGCCATCCAACAAAGCCGGCCCAAAGGGCAATAGCCAGCGCCAGCCCGATTGGCGCCAGCACGGAAGGCCTGCGTGCCGTATTACTCTGTTTTACGGGAACAGCGGATGGGGAATGCGATTCCATAAGCGACTCCGGTTATTCGAACTCTGGTCACAAAAACAATTTTAACCCAGGTGGATTTTTAAAATCATACCACGCCCTGTGCCGTAACCCAACCGGTCCCGCCAAAATCAACAGGGTGAAAACGACGACGGCACTCTGCTTCATCGAAATACCCTCAGCGAATGACAATACGCGATACGGTTAATCGAAATGGCCCTGCGGTCCGGACAATTTGATACAGGCAAGAATGTCTGTGCTGCACATGGCTCACGGTGACACAGGCTTTACGGCAGCACCGTAAGCAGCGACCGGTAATCCGCACGACGGGATTTGCCGCCACGTCCAATACCGAGCGCCAAGCCATGGAGACTCCCACGATTTCAGGCCGGTTTTCCGCGAAAATGGCTATTTTGCCTGCCGGGCCAAAAGCAGTATAATAAGGTGCTCTGAACGGGGACGTAGCTCAATTGGGAGAGCACCGCCTTTGCAAGGCGGGGGTTGCCGGTTCGATCCCGGTCGTCTCCACTTCGTTGGAAATAAGTGAGTTTCACCAGGTAACGCCGCCGCGCTCTCGTCGAGCGCGGCGTTGACGTGGGCAAAAGAACCTTGATTTACAACGAGTTTCCACGCTCCCCGTGGTTCCCAATTGAGTGTCCGGTTCGTTAACGTGAGGTTCGAACCGATGTGTTCCAGTTGTGTTCGTAATTCTTTCGGATTTCCCGCTTGAGCGACGTATTTCATTTGTTTTGAGCCATTTACGAACCGTATGAGCGGTTCGAACCGTACGGTTTCCCCTCTGTCAAGGGCGAAGAGGTCATTGCCACTGAAGTGGCCGACAATCCGGGCACCAGTATTACCAATGCCTTTGAATTGTTGGCTGCCGATGTCTGCACCCGATTCGGGATTAATCCCGCGCTACTGGTCTGGATAGAGCATTACGGCTATCCAGCCGCAGCGTTCCCGATGGAGGCACGCGGGTATGACTTGGTGCAATTCACGGTAGCTCCGGTGGCCAGCAGCACCTGCTTTTCAGCGGTGTCCTGGCAGCCGATGTGTGATGCGGATTGGCGTAAGCTGGGCTTACCGTCCCAACCGATGATGCTTGGCGACTTCTAATCCACAATCGGTAATCGCCTTGTCATAATCCACTGGCCGTATCCAAATCGGCCCCAGCGGATCGTCGAGCATCTCCGGCATCGTGGTCAGAGAGCATTGGATACCCGCTGGTAGCGGGCTGGTGTGTCTGTCGCCCTCAATGATGAGGTTTTCCGTTGCCTCAAAGTTTACGGACTCATTGGGCGCTGGCACGAGTGTCGCCATGCTGGGTCGTTGAATCGTCTTGAAACAATCCGTCTTGCCCGGCCAGCTCATCCCGTAGCGTTCTTTGCCGGCGTCTACGGATTCACCGAGCGTCAACTTGAGACGTTCAAAGTCAAGTGTGCCGTGCTCTGTAAACACTTCTGGGAACAGCGATTTCAGTTTCGCCTTTTGCGCATCGGGGATATTGGCCGATGACGGTTCTATCCACCGCGATACGCGATAATAAATATCCGGGGGAATGGGAACAGCAATCGACCATCCGGCTGGGGCGGATATGCCTTTGCGAGGTGCAAGCGATAGGCGGCAATAAAATCTTGCCGTGCGGATTCGTCCGGCAATGCCGCAAGATACGGCCGCAGCGCCGAGCCGCGGTACCATTCAACAATGTCATCCAACCCGTTGAGCAGGTGAAAATAGGTTGTTTGCCAGATATCCATCCGGGGGGAGCATGATGCAAGGATCGCATAATACTCCTGCGGTAGTTGGCTGCGCCAATGTTTCCGCACCGGTTGGCGAAAGTATTTCGACCATGCGGGTGTCGCGGCGGCCTCCTGGAGAGCCTGCTGGGCCGGATGATCACGCGCGACCGGCATCTGCACCGCCAAAGCCCCGCCTGTTTTTACTCGTTGGATTAATTTGGGAAAAAGTTGCGCATGATCACCTAGCCAATGCAGCGCCGCGTTGGAAAAGACCAAATCATAAAAGTCCTCCGCCTGATCGGCAAAGGTTTGAATGTCCCGTTCTATCCAGCGCCATTGGGGATGATCCCGTTGAGCCTCCGCCAGCATTTCACGCGAACCATCGAGGCCTGTCACCATGGCCTGCGGCCAGTGTGTGCGAAGGGCCGCAGTGCTGTTGCCCGGCCCGCAGCCCAGATCCATGATTGATTCAGGGGAATCAATTTCGATCTGCCGGATCAAATCAAGACATGGCCGGCCCCGCTGATCACGAAATCGCAGATATTGTTTTGGATCCCATAAATTCGACATGCGCACTTTTTACCGCGCTGGGCTTTAACGGTAAAGTTCCGCCCAAAATTCCAGCGGCAATCCTGATAGTCAGGACCGGTGGAACAATTCAATTGGATGGCGGGTATCCGGTGTTAAGATGGTTGTTAATCCGCGGCGACTGGTTTTATTGCTGAAAAACCGCCTGCCTGCCGATAATATATAATGTTATCAGACTTTGGGGAGTTGAAGTGCTGATTGGCGGGCGAGTGAGGCCAAGTCTTCGGTTCGCCGAAGGAAACGCAGTGAAAATCGGTTGGCGGCGGGTTGATTGCACATCGCGGAGGGCCGCTATTCGAGGATAGCGAATGCAAGAAATTGCGCAAAATGTTGCGGTGGCCACGGGGCGTGCGGATTGCGATGGGAATCATCGTAAACTGCTGGAATTGTGTGAACGGCTCTTTTCATCCGAAACGGAAACTGAATTACTGGGCGAGCTGGTGCAGAAGCTGGTGCACTCGTGGGGTGCGGATATCGCCTGGATCGGCCGCCCCGACGCCGACGGCCGGCTGAGCCTGGATGAGTACGCCGGGCCGGAAGCCGCGGACTACATGCGACAGGCGCGTATCGCCGTAATTGGCGAGGCGGTTCCACCCGGGCCGGCGGCGCGCTGCTGGAAGTCCCGTCAAACCATCATGATCAATGACTGGAATGACGAGCCGGTCATGCAGCCGTGGCGTGAATTGGGCTTTGGTTGGCGGTGTTCCGTATCGGTGCCGCTGTTGGGGCGCCGCGGTATGGCCGGCATACTTTCGCTTTACAGCCGACAACCCGGCTATTTCGCCCCGATGCTGGATGTACTTACGGCCCTGGGCCGGCTGCTGGGTATGTCGCTGGAGCAGATTCAGAACCGGCAGGTTCGCCGCGCCTATGAAAATCTGCTGGACGCCATGACCCTGGTTCAACAGGAAACCAGCGAAGGTGCGGATGAAGAGCAGATTGTCCGGGCTTTTACATCCCGATTCTTTTCCGTGGGATTCTTTTCGCTGATTGATGTTTTGCGAGCCGAATCGGACGGCGGCCACCGGATTGTGGCCGTCTGTTCCAACCGGCCGGATCTTTCCGATTCGTTTTGCGGTCATATATTGCGACCGTCCGCCGGGACGCCTGTTCCGTTTTTCCTCCGGGCATTTAATTCCAATACGGCGGTGTGCAGCAACGATTATCCGGACGACGTTCACCTGCAAACATTCGAATACGGCGAATGGCGAACCCTGGCGACCGAATTAAAACTGCGGCAATTCGCGGCCATTCCGGTGCGCGTTGACAAGCAGGTATGGGGCACACTGTGCCTGGGTGCAAACCGCGGGCGGGTCGATTTCCTTTCAATGGTTGAACTGTTCACCCGGCTGGGAGACGTGCTGGGCGTTAAAATAGAGAAACGCCGCCATGAAATACGTCTGGAAGACAGCCTGAAGCGCCTGCGCCTGACGGAAAAGGTGTTCGCCTCCACCCAGGAAGGCATATTAATCACCGACGCCAACGAACGCATCATTTACGCCAACGACGCCTTGACTCGAATCACGGGATATACGGCGGCGGAATTGACCGGCAAGACGCCGCGGATGTTCAAGTCCGGCTCGCATGACCGGTATTTTTATCAGCGATTATGGAGCAGCGTGCATCATACCGGGCGCTGGCAGGGAGAAATATGGAACCGGCGTAAAAACGGCGAGCTTATTCCGGTCATCATCAGCATCAGCGCCCTGGCCGATGAAGCCGGACAGATCAGCCATTATGTGGGTGTATCCACGGATATCACCGATCTAAAGGCGAAAGAAGCGCATTTGCGGCAGTTGGCCGCCAGTGATTTTCTTACCGGTCTGCCGAATCGCTACGCGTTGGAACAACATCTGCAAACAGCGTTGCCGCGGGCGGCCCGGCACAAGCGGGGTCTGGCATTGGCCATTCTGGACCTTGACTTGTTCAAGCCCGTCAACGATGCGCACGGCCATGCCGCCGGAGATCAAATTCTTCGTGAACTCGCGGTGCGGCTGAAAGCCAGCCTGCGCGATGCGGACTTTCTGGCCAGGCTCGGCGGCGATGAATTTGTAATGGTGTTGGAGGAAATCCTGGAAAAAAAGGATCTGGATCAGGTTCTCAACCGCATCCGCGAGGCGGTGGACAAACCATTTGTGATTGATCAGGCCAATGTCCAGATCAAGGCCAGCATCGGCGTGGCCCTGCACGCTGCCGGCGCTCCGCAAAAAAACGATTTGCTGCGGGATGCGGACATGGCCCTGTATTCGGTGAAGCAGGATCGTGGAAGAAGCGGTTCATTTTACGCCGTTTATGACACGTGCGTTGATACCCCCGCCATCGGCGGCCGGTCCGGCGATGATTTTTTCCCGCGGCTGATTCAAACCGGGCTGGAAGTGCATTACCAGCCGGTGCTCAGCGTGCCTGCCGGCGAAATTCGCGAGGTGGAGGCACTGGCCAGGCTCCGGTCCGGTTCTGAATTGTATTTTCCGGGCCAGTTCCTGTCCCGATTATCGCCGTTGGATATCCGTCGGCTGAGCCTCGCGGTGCTGGAGGAATCGCTGCGGCAATTGCATGCGTGGGATGCCGCGGGCCGGCCGGTTCGAATCGCGGTAAATTTTGAGGCCCTGGATCTTCTGGACACGGAAATGCTGCGCGATGTCGCCCGGATTATTGATCATTCCGGCATCCCCACGCAGCGAATCACGCTGGAAATTCTTGAGGGCGGTGAAATACTTTCGCATCGCGGGGCGAAGCAGGCGATGCAGCGGTTTAAGGACCTCGGCGTGCATATCGCCATGGATGACCTGGGCAGCGCCTACGCCAGCCTGCTGCGGGTGCGGGAACTGCCGGTGGATGTCATCAAGCTTGATCACACGTTTTGCGTGGGTCTGCAGCGCCGCCCGAAAGACCTGCAGTTTTTAATGAGCGTGCTGGATCTGGCGCGCGGCCTGACGGTTGACTGCGTCATCGAAGGGGTGGAAAACCCGGATGTATTCGCCGCGGTGCGCACCCTGGGAGCGCGCTTTGTGCAGGGTTACGCCATTGCGCCCCCGGCCCCGGCGGCCCAAATGCTGCAGTTGCTCAAAACCTCGCCGCTCAAACTCGATCCGCCGGAAGGATCGCTGGCCGCCTATGCCGGCCATCTGATATGGTACCGTTCGGTGGTGGAAATATTGTTGCGGACGCCCGGCATTTTTTCGCCGCTGGCAGCAGGTGATATTTCCACGTGCCCGCTGACAAGGCAACTGGCGCGGTTTCCGGAACTTGACGCCCTGCACCGTGAATTGCACCGGCAGATCGCGGAAATTGCCGCCGGCGCGGTGCCCGTGCGGGATGGATTGCGGCATTTACGCGATATCAGCCGGTCCCTGCGCGATGGGATAGAACAATTTCTTTCCGCGCCGCCGGAATCCGCGCCGGGGACGTCATACGGGCCGTGCGTGACTGCCGATCAAAATAACGCCGCACAGAATCAATAGGATTCCCAGCCAGCGGGTCGGATATATCCGCTCATGCAGAAGCCACGCCGAACAGAGCGCCACCGTTGCAAAACAGATGCTGCCCAGCGGAAATGCGACCGCCAGCGGCAGAAGATGCAGTGTCCATGTCCAAAAAACAGCTTCGGTCAAAAAAGAGATGATGGCAATCTGCACCCACAAGTTGGTGAAAATGCGGCGAAGCATGGCGCCCGGGCCGTGCGGCATGTCCCGCGTGCCTATTTTCAGCGTAAGCTGCCCGGCGGTTTCCAGAATGACGGCCGCGCCCACGCAGGCAAAGCCGGTAAACGTGCCGTCGGAAAACGTCAAATGCGCGACGCCGGAAGCCGGAAAAGCGGGGATCATGCCGTGCCCCCATCCGGAGTCGATCCGTGCGCCGGGTCATTCACGACCGCCGCGGAAGATCGCGCGCCGGGCGCCGTACGGCTTACCAGCGCCACACCGGCCAGCACCAGTAGAATTCCGATCATTTCGCGGGGGGAAACCTGTTCATGAAAAAAGATTGCGGCACTGGCCGTAACGGTCACATAGCTCAGCGCGGTAATGGGCTGGGCGAAACTAAGATCCGCCAGCGCCAGCACCATCATCCAGTTGAAAAGCTGCCACACATGCAGAAACATGCTGGCGATAAACAGCGGTTTAACCAGTGTGCCGGTAAGGATGGCCAGGGGCCGGCCGCCGGCCGGAATGGAGGCTTTCCAGAACACCTGAACCGTTGTGTCCAGTGCAATGGCCAGGACCAGGCCGAGAAACAGCAAGCCACGCCGCCGCGGGTGCAGATGGGCGGGTGTCATGCGGGCATCCTTCGGAAAGGTATTTCTTCCTGCAACAATATCCGCCGCAACACCGGTTCAAGCTGCCGGGCGATTATTTCATGGGCTTGCCGGCTCGGATGCACGCCGTCCGGGCCGCACATTTGTTCAGGCGGCTGCATATGCAGGGCCTGGCCATAGTCCACAAGCGGGCAAGCCATGCGCTCCGCCACACGCGCGGCCGCAAGACGAAAATGCTGCAGACCGACATCGGATCGCTCCTGCCCGCCATTGGCGGCGATCATGGCGGTAACGTCTTTTCCGCTGAGATGCGACAAATACGGACCGCGCACCGCCAGGTAGTGGTTGGGCATGTCCGTCAGGACGGGAATCGCGCCGGCGGCTTTCACCTTTCCGGCCAGCGTTTCAAGATTATGCTCGTAGGTTTCCACTTTTACGCGGCTCCGGCCGATCCGGCCGCCGCTGATCACAAATCGCCGCCATTCCACATCCGCGTCATTGCCCCCAAGCATGATCAGCACCGCGTCCGGCTTATGGGTCAGGAGCAGCTGCTCCAAAATGGGCAGGGCGTTGACCGTGGTGCGGTGAATGTCGGCATCCACATGGATGCGCACACCGGGTAATCCGTCGGCTATCAATTCCGTGTAAGACGGATGAACAGAGCCGACGATATCGTTGATGCGCAGTTCGGCCACACCCAGGGAGATGCTGTCTCCAATGATCAGAAGCTCCGTGCACTTAGACATGCAGCGCCTCCGTGGAATGACAGGCCGGATCCGCCGCCGCGGGTTCCGCCGCGACCGGCGAATAACGCAGGTCCAGCATCCGCTTGAGTTTGCGGGCCACGCGCAAAGTCCCGGGGCGGTGAATGACGATACGCATGTCGAAAATGCCGATGGCCAGGTTTTTCATCAAATCCGGATACTGCTCCCGTGCGTGGCGGTAAATGGCGTTCTCCAGGTCATCCCGGCCGCCTTCCCCGGCGGCTTCCACGTTGAGCTCAAGTATCTCCCGTACGCCTTCAAGTCGGAACACCACCTGCCAGTCATGGGCAAGGCCGGGAATGCCCCGCAGAATATTTTCAAACATCAGCGGGTAAAGGTTGCCCCCGCTGGCGACCACCAGTTCATCCCGGCGACCGCGCAGGCGGGCCATTCTCATGCCCTGGCGGCCGCACGGACAAAGGCCGGGAAGAATGCGCGTGACATCCCGCGTGCGGTAGCGCACCAGCGGCATCACGCGGCGCTGGAGCGTGGTGAAGACGAGTTCACCGTAGCCGTCCGCACCCGCTTCAATGACTTCCGGAAGATAATTAAAGTCGTCCATATGATAGCCATCAAAGGCCGAGCACGGCTGATATCCCAGCGATCCGCCGAGTTCCACGCTGCCGTAACCCATGCGGACTTTTGCACCCTGCCAAACCTGCGTCATCCAGGGAATGGCGTCCGGCGGCATCTCTTCCGCGCCGCCGATCAGCAGTTTAAGTTTGACACCGCCCTGGCGCTCCGCGATCTCGGTGAGGCGGATAAGCCATGTGGGCTCGCCCAGGACAACGGAAAAATTGTACTGCCGCATCCGGCGGTAAACTTCCAGGGGATCCACTTTGCCGAAGGCCATGCAGAAATTGCCCGACCGCATCAGGGCGTAGTGCGCCAGCATGCCGGGAATCCACATGGAAAAATCAAAACAATTGGCGACGCGGTCTTCCGGTCCGATCCCCATCAGATGCAGGCCGGCAGCCATCAATTGGCCGATGCCCACCAGTTCCCGCTGGCTGTAATAGACCTGCTTGTTTTTTCCACTGGTGCCGGAGGATTCAAATACGATGGAAGGCGGCCGGCAGATAAACGCCTCCGGATCGGCGGTGATATCTTCCGGCATGGTATAAAAGTCGCCCAGGTCCTGCGGGCGGTGCACCGCCGCGGGATCAATGCCTCTCCGGGCGAAGGCCTGCCTGTAAAAACGCGAATGCTTTGCGACATACCGCACGGTCCGGCGGAAATTGTGATTCCGCAGAAAAGCAAGGGCCGGCTGCGGCATGGCATTATAAACGCCGGCCACGGCGGCGGGCGCCATGCGGTCGGCGAACGTGTTGATAATTGATGTCAGCATTTATGGATTCTCCCCTGCGGCCCGCCGTGGTGCCTGATGCACGGCGACAGCGCCGCTTGACGCCGTCGGACAAGGCCGGCCGCCTCCATGGCCCCGTTCGCCCGCAACATCCCCGCGGAAACCGTGTTGACCGCAGGCTCCCTGCGGGCCGGCCGGGCATGGCATTGGTTTTACAATGGTCATTTGGACTGCACCTCGGCCATGGCGGCATTTATCGCGGCGATCGCAATGGCCAGATCATCCGCACCGTGCGCCGCACTGACAAACCAGCAGGCGGATCCGGAACTGTTGATATGGATACCCCGGCGCAGCAAACCGTGGCGGAACGTGTTGTAACGCGTGCTGTCCGCGGACAGCAGGTCGCGATAGTGCTTCAGCGGCCGGCCATCGCGATTAAATACCACCTGGAACATGGTGCCGGCGCCCTGCACAACGCAGGGAATATTGCAGTCGTGGGCGGCACGCCGAATCGCCTGCATCAGGGCGCATCCATGGCTTTCCATGGATTCCAGCACCCCTGGCTGGTTCAAGTGCCGCAGGGTTGCCAGGGCGGCCGCGGCGCATAATGGATTGCCGTTATAGGTTCCGCCATGCTTGACTGTGTTGGCGGCAACCGGTTCCATGACGGCCCGTCGTCCGGAAAAGGCACTGACCGGCAGCCCGCCGCCGAGGGCTTTGCTGAACACGGCAAGATCGGGAACCACGCCGAAAGCTTCCGCGGCGCCGCCCCGGGCCAGACGGAATCCGGTGACAATTTCATCATAAATCATCAGGATACCGCGCCGGTCACATTCGCCGCGGATCCATTCCAAAAAGCCTTCTTCCGGGCCGATACAGGCGTTGTTGGCCACCAGCGGTTCGATGATGATCGCGGCGAGTTCCTGTTCATGGGCGTTTAATATGGCCTGCACGATTTCCCGATGATTCCACGGGGCGATAATCACATCGTGCACAACACCCGCGGGGATGCCGCGGGAATGGGCCTGGCTGGAGGGATGCTGCAGCGGTCCGGCATCCGAAAGAGCGGGACGATTGCTGATGGCCAGCACATCCACCCACCCGTGATAATGCCCCTCGAATTTCAGGATGCGGGTGCGGCCGGTAAAGCCGCGTGCCGCACGGATCGCGCCGCAAATCGCCTCTGACCCTGAATTTGAAAATCGGACAAGGTCCGCGCCGGGAACCATGCGCGTAATCTGTTCGGCCAGTTCCACCTCCACGGTATTGCATGTGCCGAACATGGTGCCCAAAGCCAGTTGGCGCGATACCGCGTCGGTAAGCGCCGGAACCGCATGCCCCAGCACCACGCTGCCGTAACTCAACAGGTAGTCAATAAACTCATGGCCGTCGGCATCCCACACGCGTGACCCCGCGCCGCGCGCCATATACAGCGGAAAAGGCAGCGGGCCGGTGGAGGTGGACCTTGCCGATGAGCTGATGCCGCCGGCAAGAACTTTCTTCGCCCGTGCAAACCATTGTTCGCTGGCGGGCGCCGCAGCGCCGGCCGACAATCCCAACCCGGCGGCTTGCGCCTGCGGCAAATCAACAGGTTTACGGGCAAGGGTGTCTGGCATTGCATCAAGTTCCTTTAATTCAGATCAGCGGGGCAGATGGGTCCAGCGGATCGCAAGTTCGGCCATTTCCCGTGCGGCCTTCCGTACATCGGATATATCAACGTATTCATCCGCGCCATGCGCCTGGGCCAGAGAACCCGGACCCCAGACCAGTGTCGGCGTGCCGGTAAGACCCCAACGCAGGCCGGCTTCACACCCTGAATTAAAGGCGCACCAGCCTTCCTTGGCAAGGTCTTCACCTGATTTTTTCGACAGTGCCGAAACGGCCTGCCACGCCGTGACGCATAGCGGGTGATCCGGCCGGGTATGGTGGCCGGTGTATTCCTCGGTAAAGTTTATGCCGCAGCGGGCCTTTCCGGCGGATGCGGCTTGCAGCCGGGATTGGAGTTCATCGGTAAATCGCTTTTTCCAGCGGCTGATATCGTCATCCGGAAGCAGTTCAAAATAACCCTCGCAGGTCACCTGTTCAATCACCATTCCCTGCCATGTTCCGCCTTGAATGCGATCGACCGTGATCGGCCGGAGAAAGGGATACGCCGCAAACTGACCGGTCAACGGCCCGGCGCATTCACCGGAATCCGGGGCTTGAAAAGCCGCCTGCATATCGTCCAGGGCGGCCAGCGCCAGGCGGGCATCGGCCAGGGCGTCATGCCCCAGCCATTTGACGGTGCCGTGCACGGCGCGGCCCGTGAACATCAACTGGAATCGCAGTCCCGCGCGGGAACTGCAGCGGGGCCGGCCTTCGGTTGGTTCCAGAATGACGGCGGCATCGGCTTTGTATCCGCGGGCCACGCTGGTAAGGGTGCCCAGCCCCACGCAATCTTCTTCGCCCGGAACAATTTCCAGCAGCACATCTCCCGGCAGTCCCTGCGGAAATTGCCGCTTTAATTCCACCAGCGCCAAAAGTGCGCTGACGAGCGGCCCCTTCGTATCGCAGGCTCCGCGGCCGTAAAGCCTGTCGCCCTGCCGTACTGCCGTCCACGGGTCGTGCCGCCATTGTTGAAATTCCGGTGCATCAACCACATCGCTATGGGCGTTAAAAAGGATGGATCGGCCGTTTCCACAACCCGCGATCCGCAGGACCAATGTGGGCCGGTCGGCCAGCGGCAGGTGTTTGGCCCGTGTACAGGGCATATCCGGCAGGGCCGCCTCACTGGTTTCAAAGCAATCCGCGATAAGGCCCTGCTCCTCCGCCCACCGCTGCAGATAATGCACGAGCGGCGCTTCGCCGCCGCTGACGGATTTAAATGCGATAAGGTCTTGCAGCAGGCGGGCTGTACAGTCCGCATCCGGCAGCGTACCGGCGGCTGATATTCCTGCGGTCGGGGCATCCATTGTCATTGCGGCCATTATCAAAATTCCAGGAATATGCCGGAACCAGTATTCCCGGCATCGGCATCAACCCTGTTAAACCGCTTCAACCTTGGCCGACCAGGCGCGGGAAAGCACGGCGGTTACATCGTGAAGCGTCACGTACGGGATAAATGGGATATGTTCATGAGCAAGTGTGTTGGCCAGTATACCCTTGGCAAATACGAAATCCGCACTGCGGGCGGGACAAAGATCACTGCGGCCGTCGCCAATATAAACCGTTCTGCGCGCCGGATGGCGCAACGCATCGGCACTGGCGCATTTGCAATGCGCCGCATTGGACACGCATTCCCTGCTTGCATGCGGACAGGAAAGCGTCATGCGGCCGGCGCGATGCGAAACCTTATTCGCCCGGATTTCCAGTTTGGTGATGCCGTGGCGCAGCAGGATCCGCCGGATAAAGCGTTCAATGCCGTCAGAAAGCACGGCGGTTGGAACCCCATGTTGCCGAAGCAGCGCCAGCAAGGGTCCAATGCCGGGGTCAAGTTCTATCTGGTCAAGGAAGGAGTTAAGCTGCTCACGGCTAATGTTGATAAGCGAGAATTCCTGTGACAGACATTCGCGGGAACCAATAAGCCCCGCCAGCCAACGTTCTTCGATCAATCGCCAGGACTCATTGATGGCAAAGTTACGAATTAACTCATCCAGCACATCTTTGCGCGAAATGGTTCCATCAAAGTCGATCCAAACTTGGAGTGACTCAGGATTGGATAACAAAACATTCACCAATGCGAATATCCTTTTCTATTCAAGCGCCCGCGGCAAACCGAATCATAGCAACAAGTTAATAATTTTTGTAGCAACTCTGTCAGGTTTTTCCGCGTTGCAGGGGTAAATATATGCCTCCGCAAACGGCCTTTTCCGCATTAAACCCTCCAAAATATGGGCTGATTACCGTAAAAACAAATATTATGCTACTATTGGAATATGATTAAATTGATGGATAACGTGCACCAACAATTATATGTAAGTGCACGCATGGCCTACCCTGCCGAGGCCTGCGGTCTTCTTGTGGCGCCTTGTGTTGATGGCCCGCAATTCCCGGTCACCGGACCAAATCCGGTGGAACCCAAAGGGGCGGAGGCTTTCGGCGACAGCCGGATCACGATCGTGGATTTCCTGCCCGCGGAAAATGCAGCGCCGCCTCATTTGAGGAACAGTCGATTCCAGATGGAACCTCGCTTCATTTTCGAGGCGCAGCGCCGCTGCCGGGAACGCAGTCGGGAGATTGCCGGCGTTTTCCACAGCCACCCGGATCATATCCCGGTTCCAAGTGCCACCGATTTGCGGGAAGCCTGGCCGATATATCTGTATCTGATTCTGCATGTGCGGCAGGATGGGTTTGGTTCGCTGATGGCCTGGCGGCTGGCGACGCAGGGCGGAGGGTTTGATCCGCTGCAGATCAGTGCAAGCCAGGCGCTGCCGCCGGCACGGATTTAGACGACTGCTGCGGACGGATACGGCGATGGCGGGTATCATAAATGCACGATGACGGAAAAATCGCACATAGCACGGATATCGCTGCTGGCCAGCGCCCTTTTGTCGGCGGTAAAGCTGGTGGTCGGAATTCTGACCGGATCGCTGGCGCTGTTGTCGGATGGGATCCACAGCGGGGTCGATTCGCTGGCGACGCTGATCACGCTTATTTCCCTGCAGATCAGTGATCGGCCCGCCGATGCAACGCACAATTACGGCCATGGCAAAGTGGAGAACCTTTCGGCATTCGCGGAAAGCATCACGCTGGGGCTTGCGGCGTTATGGATCGGCTCGCAGGCGGCGGTATTTCTGGCGTCTGCCCATAAAACACCGCCGGATGTGAGCCTCGCGGCGATTGCCGTCGTCGCGGTTTCGATTCTGGTTGATGCCTGGCGCAGCCTCCGGTTAAGTTGGGCGGCCCGCACCTACGGTAGTCAGGCGCTGCAGGCCAGCAGTGTTCATTTCAGCATGGATCTGTTAAGCAGCGGCGTGGTGATGATAAGCCTGCTGCTGGTGCGGTTCGGCGGACCAAGGTTTGTTCTTGCCGACAGCATCGGGGCCATTGTCGTGGCCGGCGTAATGGTGGTGGCCGGTCTGCGCCTGGGGCGGCATGCCGTGGATGTCCTGGTGGACCGGGCGCCGGCCGGTTTGGAACAGCGCCTGCAGGAATCGTTGCGGCGCGTGGCCGGTGTGGCGGATGTGCCGCGCGTGCGCGCCCGGCAGGCCGGCAATCGCCGCTTCGTGGATGTTACAATCCTGGTTGATCCCAAAGTCACCATTGAAGAGGGCCACCGAATCGCCACGCTGGTGGAAATGGCCGCCGCTGAAACCGACCCGGGCATCGACATAACGGTGCATGTGGAACCCGGACCGGCGGACCAGGGCCCGGTGGATATGGTCTACTCTTTGGCGGCAGGCTTGAACCTGCAGGTGCATGCCGTTCACGCCTTCAATATCGACGGTCATTTATATGTCGGTTTTCATGTGGAATTTCCGGCGGTGGATTCCGTGGCCAAGGCCCATGCCGCCGTCAGCGAATTGGAAAACCGCATCCGCCTGCGTCTGCCGGCGGTGGCGGAAATTAACAGCCACATCGAACCGGCGCCCTGACGCGGAATGTTTTATCCCCACTTGCGCCGGCAATGGCGCAACTCCCCTTGCCGGAATTGAATCGGCGTGATCAGTTCGCCGCGCCGGCGGGTTGCGCAGCGGCCGGTTTTGGCGGACGCGGCACCAGCACCTGGTCGGAGCGGATGTCCACGTATGCCCTGCCGGCATCCACCCGCCCGTATTTTTTATAAATGTCGCGGAGCAACTGTAATTTCCGGCGAGCCGGGACTTCGTAAAAGCCTTCTTTCCCCGGCGGCAATCCCCACCAGACGGCGGTATGCCAGCGGGTTTCCAGCGTGATGAGCGGCGCCATCGCGGATCCGGTGCCGGTATGCCCCTCGGCCAGATTCTTAACATTGACGGCCGCGATCTGCCGGGCGTAGGGTTCGGGCTCCAGCAGTGAAATAAGTTTCAATCCGGTTTTAATTCCACGCGCGACAAACTTTTTCCCCGGCGGCGGAACATTGCCCTTGGCACCGCGGATCTGCATCAGCCAGCGCAATGCCGGCAGGTCGGCGGGCAGATAGGCGCCGGGCAGGCGCGTGCCGCCGGCGGTAACCAGATAATACTTTCCATCCATTCGAACCAGACCGGCGGGCCGGCGATAAATTGCGTAAACCTCAATGACCTGTTCATGGGTCAACCAAACCCGGCGAACCAGCAGAATACGCTTGATCCATGCATTCATACCGCGGGATTGGTGCTTCATATAATGCCGGGCGATCTTCCGCAATATCCGGCCGTTGAGCGGATTACGCAGTGCGGCGGCATAATCAGGATGCTTTTTGTTGAAACAGGCGAATTGCACGGCTTCATCCGCCAGTTCATTAAGAATGGGCCGCGAAAGCCAGGGCGGAGTGTGCACCATCACCAGCCGGCGAAGCGGCAGATGGCTGTCCTGATGCATGATTGACCCGGCATACCGGTCAAGACGCGCAAAGCCCTCCACAACCGCCGCAAGAATGGCCAGCGTAACACACGCGGTCAGGATGGCGCGAACATGCGGCTGTCGGAAGAAGGATCGATCAGGTGGAGTAATGCCGCTGTCTGCCATATGCGATTCTATGCCGGTTCCGCTGTCAATTTTCCATGGTCCGGGTGGAACGAATCAATTCGTTCCATCCACGAGGTACCCGTTTATATCCTATCACGAACCGCCATCTGCGCCAGCCGATGGCACAGCGAATCAAAATCCAGGCCGCTATGGGCGGCCGCTTTGGGCAGCAATGAATGGCCGGTAAAGCCCGGCAGTGTGTTTATTTCAAGAACGTAAGGCGCCTGTTCACGCAAGCTGACCATAACATCAACCCGCGCCAGGTGCCGTGCGCCAACCTGACTGTAGGTTTGAATCGCCGCCGCCGCGGTCCGGCGCAATATTTCCTGCGGCAGATCTATCTGAAAATTGTACTCCGTATCATCGCGGATATATTTGGCCTGATAATCGTAAAACTGCGTTTTCGGCCGGATTTCGATAATCGGCAGCGCCTTGCCGTCCAATATGCCCACCGTCAATTCCGGCCCCTGAATGTACGCCTCAATCAACATTGTGGAATACCGGCCAAGAGTGTCGGCGAGGTGATCGCGTGCTTCCTGCGCGCTATGGCAAATTTTGCAGGCTACCGAGCTGCCTTCACTCGCCGGTTTGATGATGCACGGGAAACCGATGCCCGCCGGCTCCCAGGCCGGGGTAAAATCCCCGCGGCCGACCACCTGCCACGCAGGCGTGGGTATCCCCGCCCGATGCAGCACGGTTTTGGCGGCCTGCTTATCCATGGCCAGGCGGCTGGCCGCGGCCGTTGACCCCACAAAAGGGATGCCGCGGGATTCCAGAATGGTCTGCAATCCGCCGTCTTCGCCGAATTCCCCATGCAGCACCGGGAAAACCAGGTCGCAGGGACGGTGATTCAGCGCGGACAAATTATCCGGACCGATATCGGCGGTGAACACGCGATGGCCCTTGCGCGTCAATGCCGCGGCCACACCCGCACCGCTTTTAAGGGAAACCTCCCGCTCCGCGGAAATTCCTCCGCAAAGAACGGTGATATCGCAGGGTTGAAAGGAGTCTTCCATGACAGTCCTTAAAATAATGATGCCCGGTCGGCCGGCGGATCGGTCAAACAGTCGAACCCCGGCATTTCCAATCCGCCGGTTACCAAATCACAACTTCCGGCTCCAGGTCAATTTTCATTGTATCATGCACGCGGGATTTCACGGTTTCAATCAATTCAATCACGTCGGCGGCCTTCGCCTGCGGGTCGGCTACGATGAAATTGGCGTGTTGTGTGGAAATTTCCGCGCCGCCCACGCGCAGGCCCTTAAGCCCCGCCTGATCAATAATCGCCCCGGCGGATTTGCCGTTGACATTGCGGAAAATGCAGCCGGCGCTGTTCGCCCGAAGCGGCTGCGTGTTTTGTTTATACATCCAGATTTCCTTCATTCTTTCGGCCAAACGTTCCGGATTTCCCGGCTCCATGTCAAATGTCGCCGAAAGAATAAATTTGGCGTTGATGTTGCTCTTGCGGTATTCAAACACCATGTCATCACGCTTGCGCGTGTCAAGATTACCCGCGGAATCCATGACGCTTATTTCCAATACGCGGGAGCCGATATCGCCGAAAGCGCCGCCGGCGTTCATGCGAATTTCCCCGCCCACGGATCCCGGAATGCCGGCCAGACATTCCAACCCGCCCAGGCCGGCGCGAACAACCTGCACGACCAGTTTGGCGACATCCTGCCCGCCGCCGGCGCGAACCTGCGCACCGGAAATTTCCACCTGGTTAAATGCGGGGGCCGTCAGCCGAATGACCGCCCCGTTTACTCCCTGATCCGAAATCAGCAGGTTGGCGCCGCCGCCAAGAATGCAGGTCGGTATTTTTTCCTCATTTAGCCGTCGCACAATCGCCGAAAGTTCCGCGGCATCACGTGGTTCAATCAAGTACTTTGCCGGTCCGCCAAGACGGAACCAGGTCAGCGGGGCCAGCGGGACATTGTGCTTGATGATCGGCTCAAAGCCGCTTTGCCAACTCATGCGTAATCTTCCAAACCGGGCCTGCGCCCATAGAAACTATCAGATCGCCGGAACGCGCTGCCTGTTGCAGGTGTTCCACAATGTCCCCAAATGACGCCAGATACATGGCTTCGCGGCCGTTTTCCGTCAATCGCCGCACAAGGTGCCCGGCGTTGACCATGCGGCGGTCTTCATCGGTATCACGCACGAAAAAAATATCCGGAACAATGATGATATCCGCGTGGGAAAAACTCCGCGCAAAATCTTCCAGTAAAAGACGCGTGCGGCTGTGCTGGTGCGGCTGAAACACGCAGATCAGCCGTTGCGGGTTGTATTTTGTCCGCAGGGCCAGCAGGGTGGCGCGAATTTCAGACGGGTGGTGGCCGTAATCGTCCACCAGTGTGATGCCGTGATTTTCACCGATCAACTGGCTGCGGCGATCCACACCATTAAACTCGCGGATCGCCTTGACGATTACATCCCACGAAATGCCGCAACGATGGGCGATCGCCACCGCCACCAGCGCGTTGCCCACGTTGTGGCGCCCGGGAATGCTGATATCCAGCCACCCCATTCCCTTTTTGCGGAAATGAACCTGGCAGCGGGTTTTCCCCTCGGATACGGTGATTTGCGTGGCCGTCCAGTCCGCTTCCATTTCAATGCCATAAGTTTGAATTTCACAACCGGCGGCATTTGCGGATCGACGGCAGTTGCCAGCGCCGGCCTGGGTAATCAGCAGGCCGTCGGGCGGAAGTTTGTGGGCAAAGTCCGTGAACGCTCCGATAATTTCATCAATATTTTTGTAATAATCGAGATGGTCTTCCTCAATATTAAGGATGGCGGAGATTCGCGGATTAAGATTTAGAAAACTCCGGTCATATTCGCACGCTTCCACCACAAAATAGTCTCCCGCGCCGCCGTGGGAGGAACCGCCAAGTTGGCGGCTTTTGGCCCCCACCACATAGGATGGGTCAATGCCGGCCTGACTGAGTATCCACGCGGTCATGGCGGTGGTGGTGGATTTGCCATGGGTCCCGGCAATGGCGATGCCATGCTTATACGCCATCACCTTTCCGAGTAATTGTGCGTATTTGTAAATAACCAGCCCGCGACGCCGGGCCGCCGCCAGTTCCGGATGGTTTTCCTGAATCGCCGCGGAATAAACCACGATTTGAGCATTTTCCGCAAGCCCCTCCGCACTCTGGTTCTCACTGATCCTGATGCCCATTTCCTGCAGTTTGCGGGTTGTATCCGTGGCTTCCATATCCGTGCCGGTCACAATTGCCCCGGCCCCATGCAGCATGTGCGCCAAACCGCTGACGCCCGTACCGCCAATTCCGATAAAATGGACCCTGCGCCCGGCAAAAGCTTCCGCAAGGGTGCGAAGCTCGGCATCAATCGTTGGTTCCGGAATGGTATTCATTGGAATTACTTTACGATCCATAACTCTGGTCATATTCGGTTTTCCTGCCACGGACGGTCAATTTAAATCCCGGTTCGGGACCCGCCGGAAGCTACATCCCGGCTTGCCATATTTATCGGCCGTTTCCGGGCTTGTTCAATAAGCCAATCCGCCACGACATATGCCGCACCGGGCTTACCCTGTTTCCGGGCATTTTCCGCCATGGAATTCAGCCTGGATATGTCCGGCAAAAGGCCCGCAAGGACCGATTTCAGCCCGGCCGCGTTTTTAGCCGCATTCAGCTGATCGGTCAATAAGACGGCGGCATCGGCTGCCTGCAATTTTCGGGCATTCGCCGCCTGATGCTGGTCGCGATGGAACGGATATGGAATAAGAATGGATGGAACGCCGCAGGCGGCAAGTTCCGCGCAGGTACCGGCGCCGGATCGGGCGATCGTCAAATCCGCAACAGCCCACACTGCCGCCATGTCATCGCAATAATCCAACAAATGCCAATGATCCGCGCTATAATCCTTTGCTCCGGGCCGAGGCGGGCCGGCCGCCATGGCCGCCTTTATGATCCCCGCCTGATCCATGCCGGTAAGCAGCAATACCTGCCAACCCGCAAGTTCGCCCACAGGCGTATCAAGCATTCGCAAAAAATCCGCATCCTGGCGCAATTCCACCATCGCCTCATTTATGCTGCGTGCTCCAAGTGATGCACCGGTCACCACCAATGTGCGGCGGTTGGCCGCAAGCCCCAGCCGCCGAATGCCTTGATCCCGCGGGAGGCTCCACAGGTTGTTGCGAATGGGGCAGCCAATTGATTGAATTCGCGAACTGAATTTTTGACTGTACGAATCATCCATGGCCCATTGGGCAAAAACGCAATTTACCTGCCCCATCAAAAACCGGTTGGCCAGACCGGGTAATGCATCGGGATTCAACAGCCCCACCGGTATGCCCATTCGCCTGCCTACATAGGCCGCCGGGCCGGCGGCATATCCGCCCAGGGCCAGAATGGCGGCGGTGCGACGCTCGGAAAGGTGGTGCCGCCAGTATTTGCAGGATTGCCGCCACGCGGAATAGAAGGCCGGCCAGGTTAAAGGATTGCGCTTAAGCGGCGTCACTTTCTGGACAATATAGTTATCGCCAAACCCCTGCAGCAGTCGCCGATCCACGGCGCGGGGTGTGGCTCCCCACGCTATTTCCGCCGGCCCGCCCAGACGATCCTTCAACGCTTCCGCCACGGCTATGCCCGGATAAAGGTGCCCCCCCGTGCCGCCGCCGGCGAATACGAAGCTGTAGTCTTCACGATTCGCTGCACTAACGGCATGGCTTGATTGCGGATTGGTTTGCCGGCCTGTGTCCTGACTCACAACTCTGCTTCCACTTGCGTTTCAGCCGGATTACGCTTCCGGCGGATGGATGTCCGATGGCGTTACAGACCCGTGCCGACGGACAGTTACGGCGGCGGGTTGGGAACAGCTCTATTCTCAATTGCCGCTATCGGCAAAGGCGCACCACCCGGCGACCCGGGACTGCTTTCTTCGTCCATTCGATTCGCGCGGTCAATGCTCATTAAAAGGCCTATGGCGCCGGCCGTCATGATCCAGCCGGTGCCGCCGGAAGAAATCAGCGGCAGTGCAATTCCCTTGGTGGGCACCGTCACGGTGACAACGGCAATGTTCATTGCCGCTTGCAGCGCGATGGTGGCCGTACAGCCGAATGCCGTCATTTGCCCAAACAGGTTCCGACACCGCGAGCCGATGCGCCATCCCGCCAGCGTAAGGCTGGCATACAGCATCACGATGACCATGCACCCGAAAAAGCCCAGCTCTTCGGCAATAAGGCTGAATATAAAATCCGTGGAATCTTCCGGCAGATAACCCATCTTTTGGATGCCGTTACCCAGGCCGCGCCCCCAGAAGCCGCCGCTGGCGAATGACAGCAAGGATTGAATGGGATTGTAGCCGGCGCCGCGCGGATCCATGTGCGGGTGCAGAAATATCAAAAGCCGCTCGCGCCGGTACGGGCTTTTAAGGATCGCAAAATACAGTACCGCCATCGCCGGTGGAACCAGAATAGCCAGGTGCCACCAGCGGCATCCGGCCATCAGCATCAGCACCGCGCAAACGCCCACAATAAGCACCGTGGTGCCGAAATCTTCCCGCAGAATCAACAGACACGTTACGCCGATCACGGCGATCAAGGGTACAAAACCGCGGAAAAAATCCCGGATGTGTTTCTGCCGGTGAACCGCATAAACACCCACGAACACCACCAACGCCCACTTGGCGATTTCCGAGGGTTCAAATCCAATGGTGTGCGACCCGATATGCACCATCAACCATCGCTTGGCGCCATTGATGCTGGCGCCGAAACGTGTGAGCACCAGCGCCAGGCAAACCAGCGCCAGCAGCATGACCCAGGTGGCCGCGGATCGCCACAATGTCGGGCCGATGAGCCGCCGGTAATCAATCCGCCACAAGACGATCATAAACGCGACGGCAATAAGTGCGTGGAGCACCGGCATACTGATAAAAAAGTGCCGCAGCAGGCCGCTGCGCGCGGTGGATATTCGCGCATCGGCGCTTTGCACCATTAATACGCCGAAGCCCAGCAGCGTCAGGCAGATGACAAAAAGAAGCTCGTCAAGATTCAGGGAGATAGGCCGCAGGGCGATGCTGATGCCGCGGCCGGCGTTTTTTATACGGGCGACGGTGGGAGAAGCCAGCACCGCCAAGGGGGATTTCGGCCAGCTGATCCGCGACGGCCACTGCACAGGTTGGGGTTTCTTCGCCATGATCTGGCATCCTGCCGGTAATTGAAACTGCACTTGCCGCACTGGAATTGCCCGGCTTGGTGCCGCAGTTATTTCGGCATTCAGGCGGCACGATTCCGTCCGGCGTCTTCCTGACGCATGATAATATACCCTACTTTACGGCGGCAATACAGGGCTGCATCGAATTTGCGGCAATCGGCTTTGCGCCCCGCAATTGGCGGAGTATGATTGATTCGCCAAAACCATGTTGGCCCTTTCCAAGGCAGTTTATGGTGGCACTGGTCAAACACATTTCATGTTGTAAACCACCGTATGTGTGGCCGCCGCCGGGCGGGATACCGAAGCTGCCGATACCGCCGCCATGGCCTTCCGGACCTTCCGGACTTCCCGTCGAGCCCAGGCTAAGAGGATAAGTTGACGAACTGGTGCAGATGACGATTTCCAGCGTGAGGAATAATGCCGTGACGCAAATAAAGGCAGGACAACAACCAGCATCCATTATGGCAGCCACTGATTTGGCGTATTACGGATTCCGCGTGGCAGCGCGCTGGGGTTTGGCTGCGGGATGCGCCATCATTCTATGTCTGGCCGAACTGCCGCGGCCGATACTGGCGCGTGCCGCCGCGCAAACCCGGCCGCAGGGGCCTCCGCCAGTGGTCTCCCACGTACTCCACCTTGCGGCGGAAAATCAGGGCAATTGTCTTGGATGCGCCGAAGTAGCGGGGAAAACGTTCGTCGTAATCGGTTCCGCCTATGGTCTGACAGTTCTAGGTCTGCGTCCGCGTCATAATCCACTTTCGTGGAGGTCCGTATCATCAGACGGGCATTTTTGGATTTCGCTGCCGGATTTGGATGCGGTAAATTGCATAGCAATAAATCCGCTTAAGGGCCGAGTTGTCTTCGGAACAATAGGGGGGGCGGTAGAAATGTGTCAACTATCACCGCTGCGGAAGTTGTGGAGCCGCCAGATATTCTCCCATGACGGACCAGTGACAGGCCTGTGCGTGCTGGATGGGGGCGCGAAAATCGGTGTGGCCGGATATTCCGGAATGAAGGGCATTTTGGGCCTTTCCCCTGCACAGGCAAAGAAATACTTGATAAAGGGTGCGATTGTAATTTTAGACGCGAAAACAGGCGCGGTGGTCAGACGAATCGGTGCATCATCCCTCCCCTACCTTTCGCTTTGCGCTGTTGGGCGGTCCGAAGTGGTCACATCAATCGACCCTAAGCCCGGAGTGTCACACTACAGCAATCGGGTGCACTTTGAACTCTGGAACTGGCGAACCGGCACGTGCCGCCGCCGCATGGTCAACATGGCGGGAAAGCTGCCCGCCTGGCGAGCCGTAGCACTTCCGGGTAAGCGCCTTGCGGCCGTCTGCGGCTATAGGAGTTTGGTCGTGCGGTCCCTGTCGCCTGGGGCGAAGGCCCTGCACGTCCGTACGACGGGCAACTGGCAGAACACTTTAGCGGTTTCACCGAACGGTCGGCTGATCGCAACGCCGATGTCCGGTGGCGGCGCGCAGCTATGGGATGCCAAGACGCTTCATCTTGTCGCCACGCTTGGCAATGTCGGTCGGGTGAATCAGAGCACCCTGGCGGGCATCGTGACGGAAATCGCCTTTACGCCGCACGGCCGATACGTGCTCACGCTTCAAATTAACCGGGCGAAGGTGGAAGCATGGCGCGTGCCGCGAAATGCGATGAAGGACGCTGCACCAATGAAATAGCCCTAAACTCGGGATCCCTGCCATGAGCCAGGCCTAGCCGGATTTTTACAAATCGGGATAGGGTACGGTTTGCGGTGAGCCGGCTTTGCCCCGTGCGAGTGGAGCCGGAGTTTGTACGGATCGTTCCGGCTTGGGGATTAACGATCGGTGTTGCCGGAGCCTTTTTGGCGATTATTGCCCCCGGTATTTTCTCATTTGGCAATCCTGTGTTTCCGGGGGGATTGGCGGCTGCGTCGGTGCCGCCATTAGCGGCGCGGTCACGCTCGTCCTTATGGCACGGCACATAATGGGCTCAACCGCTTTAAAATGTGCAGTCCGATTACGCAGGCCCGTTCGTATGCAGCTCACCGCCGCTGGTGTCGCGATCCTCGGCCGCTCCGTCGCGGGTGCGGCGATCGGAGCTGGTAAAGCGGGCTCCTTTGGGTGCGGCGGGCCAGGGGCATCCGTCCCGCGCCGGCCGTTGGATTCGCATCGCCATCAAAAGCCATAATAATTGTCACCGGCAGGCATCAAGGCGATCGGCAGCCGCGCCGTTGTGCGGCACATCGCGGGGCAGACCGCGAACAGGCGGCACGAGAAGCCGGAATGTCGGCGCGCGAGAAAAACACCGGCGGGATCCGGAAAGAAACTGGCCCAACGCCGAGCCAAGCTCACCCATTTTTTCAACCGTCATGAGAACATCCTTGTTCCGTGACAGCGCTACCGGCCCAGTCCCGTAAAATCCTGGGCGGAAAATACGATGCAGAAGTAATAGGACAGCCTTCTGGCGCCTTCCAAGCAACCTTTCCGTCTCATGGGTTCCGGAATTCATGAACCCGGCCACAGCGGAGAATCGCGTCACATATCCCGCGTGCAATCGCCTGCGCGACTACGGCCTCTTTGCCGAAAAACCAGCATGAGCGATGCGGCACCTGCCGCCAGAATGGGGAAGGAACCAGGCTCCGGCGTCGGCTGGCCATAGCCTACGAGCTGAATGCTGCCATCTCCAAGCATGGAGGTATAGTTCAGATAGGCCGTGGCTAACCCGGAAACTGTGGGGGAAAATTGAACTTCAAAAGCCGCCGGACCGGCGCCGCTGGGCAGGTCAAAATATCCTGTACTTGAAATGCCACTGGTCCCCGGTTGATATGGCGCCGGTAAAATCTTGAACTCGCCGGCCTGCGGGCCGGTCAGGCCGGTGATAAATCCCGCGTCGATGGGAAGGACAGCGTTTGACACAACGAAGGGCTCCACGGCCGTATTGCCTGTAAGCGTTACCTCGTTGAGAGACTGTTGGCCGAGATTAACCCTGCCGAATTCGAATAAATAAGCGTTTGGCTGCGTTTGTCCGTAAGCAAACATGTCGGACGAGGCATTAACGGGGACCGGGTTGGATGTCGGTGTGAAATTGGTGCTTTCAATATACGCCGTGCCATTGGTCCCGTGTGCTATCTGTCCGGATTGACCGCCCGACACTCGAATTACCCCGGCGGTGCCGAAAGTGATGACCCTGGCGGCCAGCCAAACGGTGCCCCCTGCACCGCCGCCTCCGCCGCCGCCGTTTAACAACATACTTCCGTTACCGCCGTTGGCCGTAATTGCAGCGTTGATATTTAAGTTATTATACGCTTCAATCTGGATGGCGCCGCCTCCTCCGCCGCCGCCATAAGTTCCGCCCCGATTGAGGGGTAATCCCGCCCCTCCGCCGCTGCCTCCGATAAAACCGAATCCCAAGGCGTTCGTGTCTGCAGACGTGGCGCTGTAGCCTGCTGCGCCGCCGTAATGCCCTTGTCCGTGGGGCAATGTCGGCGTACCGCCGCTATAACCGCCTGGCGCACCAGCCCCCGCGACGTTGTACCCGCCATTGCCTCCGTTAAGGGAAATGCGTGAATCGATTGTGGCGCTCGCCTGACTCTGTAAAACCAAGCCGTAGGCGCCGGTTGCGTTGACCGTTACACCGGGGCCGATATCAATGGAGTTAAAATTAAATACCGAGGCAAAACTAAGTTCACCGGGAATGCGCTGCACGTTACCCTGAAACGTTTGTCCGTTAAAACTGATCGTCGGGCCACGCTGGGGCGTAGACCCGGCCGGGGAGCCCGTAAAGATATTCACCACCCCGCTTGATACGTCAAGAGATCCGATTGGAGATGGAGTATTGCTCAGCGGCACCGGGCCGGCAAAGATGCAATTTCCAGCGGTGAAGGCCGCAGCGTTGCAGCAAGCTGCGGCCAGCCAGGCAATATGCGTAAAGTTTGGACGAGAATTTAATTTGCGTGACATTTTTAGTTCCCTCATATTGGAAATATAACAGCTTACATGAACCGAATTGGTATCCGGCTCTCACATCCGAACACCTATCTTCCGATTCTTTTTCTTAATGGCGATCGCTGCGACAGCCCCCCATCCCAGCAGTAGCAGCGAACCGGGTTCGGGGACCGCCGCGCCGTATCCAACAAGGGAAACAGAGCCGCTGCCGGCATCCGAAACATAATTTAAAGTCGCCTGGGCTTCTCCAACCGTGTTGGGATCAAATCGAACGAATACGTAATACGGTTGGGTGCCGGTAAATGCGAACGGCAGCGCGTTCACCGCGCCGGATGTCGATGGATCAATCAGTTGAAATTCGGACGCATTTGGTCCGGTGATACCGGTCACTTCTCCATTGAGCGTTCCAAGTTCATTGGATTGCGCCTGCGGGACCATGCCAACGGCCAAGGTCTTGTATGTCAGCGGAGCGATGGTGTTGAATGCAAGCGAATTTGTTGAGCTGGCAATTGCCACCGGCACCGCGGCAAGAATGCCGTTGCGGCCGTAACCACCCGGGCCCGGACCGGTCCCGCCCGCCACCGTCATCGGCTGGGTTGGTGATTGACCATACCCTGCAAAGTCCGAGGCGTTGGTCGATTGCAGTAATACCTGGCCGCCTCCGCCGCCCCCCGCTTCCTGACTGTTGCCTCCGTTGGCCGTGACCGATCCGCCGGTCCCCAAGACTATTTGTGCCGCACTGATGCGAATCCCTCCACCGCTGCCGCCTCCGCCGCCGCCGTTGACGTCAATGCTTCCATTGCCGCCGTCGGCGGTTATGGGCGCGTCAATGGATAGCCGTGAAATTGCGTCGATTTCCAGCGCGCCGCCGCCTGCACCGCCGCCGCCAACTCCGGAGGTTGAGGTCTGCAGGCCGGCTCCTCCGCCGCTGCCGGCATAAAGAGCTTTACTGGTATAGAGCCCGGCAGCATCATTGGCGTACATTCCGCCGTAGGTCGTGCTGGTTTCCGGGGTGGTGCCGACTGTATACGAGAACGCTCCAGAGCCTCCGAATCCGCCGCCTCCGCCCTGCGCGCCGCCTGCACCCGGGCCTTCTCCCACGGGCGAGGACGGTGAGCCGCCGTTGAAGCCGCCCGCGACGCCAAGTCCGGGGGTTTGATAGGAACCATGGCCGCCATTGACGGATATTGCCGAGTCGATGGTCGCGGAGCCACGGCTCAACAACGCCAAGCCATTAAACCCCGTCACGTTTACAGAAACGCCGGCGCCGATGGAAATCCGGCTGAAATCAAACTTCGCGATTTGCGGGGCGCCCGTGGAAATCGGGCCTGTATATGAACTGATCGAATCCTGATATGTGCCGTTGTCAACAAAACCCTGATTCAGAACGATGCCGGCAAAGGTCTGGCCGTTGAAAGTGATCGTCGGCGCCAAATAGGAACTGTCGCCGTACGCACTGCCGGTGAAAATGTCCACGGTTCCCGAGGTGACCACGAGACCTGCGGTTGGGCCGATTTCCGCGGTTGAAAAAGGATTGAGCAGCGGGCTTGCAATCGCCTGCGGAAGGTTAGCGGCGGCACCTATCAAAATCGCTTCAGCGGCAATCAACAGTCTGACAATACTTGCTCGTCGCATATAAAGCCTTTCGCACCCTCGTTGCGTGCCTTCGATTCAAACACCGCTGAGTTGAAAATTATGTCAACTGTCGCTATTTCTCCGTGTGCAAGCTTATATCGGACTGTGCGTCTTGTCAAGCACCAGACCTAGAAAAAAGGTCTTTCCACAAAATAACCTTGCAATTTATAAGTCCTCTTATTAGGATTAACACCTATCGGGTATTGTAGTGGTTATTTTGCTCGTCCGCGTTGTCGCGGGGGAGAAACACAATTTCCTTGATTTAAGCTCGCATACAGGGAGGAGCAGCATCATGAAAAAGCCGCACGGCACCAACGGATACCAAACGCAATCGACGCGCTTTCCGGCTCGGAAACGATTTTTTGCCCGGGTCGGCGCGGCGGCAATCGCCATTCCCATTACCGTCGGCTTGGCGAGCGTTTCGGCGACCACAACACCAATTACTTCCGAGGCAACCTGGCTGGGCACGCAAACCGGTGCCAACTGGAGCAACCCGGCCAATTGGTCCTACAGCGTTTCGCCAACCGGACAGGTCTACCCGAACAACGGAAGCGGTGGCATCAGTTACTTCGACGTGTCGATTAATCCACCAGTTGCCGCCAATCTGGACGTCAATGCCGGCATCGCCGATCTCTCCGTGGCTTCCGACGCCTTGCTGAATGTCAACAGCGGAGAAAGCTTGGCAATGACCGGCGCGAACCTTGCCAACGACGGAACGATCGTCATAAATTCGTCCGGATCTGCGAATGTCTCTTCGCTGGTCTTGGATAATTCCGTATCGCTGGCGGGAACGGGAACCTTGCGGCTTAATGGCATGGCCCCCGCAGATGCTCAGATACTTGGCGGGACCGGGGGTTATTTAACCGTCGGCTCCGGTTCCTCGATTACGGGTAGTGGACAAAGCTCGGTGGGGATTCTGAATAACGGAACCATCGACGCGAACGTCGCCGCTCAACGGCTCTTTCTGACCGCGTCGGACGTCACCAACAACAATCTGATCGAGGCCGCCGGTGGCGGGATACTGACCGTTCAGGGGATCGCCGTTACGCAGGGCGCATCCTCGGCGACTATCCTTGCCGCAGGGGCTTCCAGCACTGGCGCAGCAAGCACAGTGGTGCTGCGGTCTGCAACAATTGACGGCGGTGAGCTGAATTCATCAGGTCCCGGTCAGATATCCATTTACGGAAGCAGCACGTTGCAGGGCGTTACCAATAACGCGGCTATTAATATACTTGACGGTCAGACGTTAAACGTCGCTGGAAATTTGACGAACAATGGCACGATCAATGTCAACCAGGCCTCGACGGCTTCGTCGACCAGCAATTTGACTTTTTCGGGCGGAACGATCAGCGGTACCGGCTTTATCAACTTAAGTGCCGCCGGCACCGGCGCAGAGCTTAACTCCGCACAAAGCATGACGTTTGGCTCCGGCCAAACCGTTGACGGCCAGGGTACGATTACCTCAAATTTTACTAACGACGGAACAATTAATGCCAATGTGTCGGGACAATCGCTTATTTTAGGCCCAACCAACGTATCCTTGGCCTCGCCTCTGGTGAATAACAACCTCATTGAAGCGACCAACGGGGGATTGCTTCAACTTCCGGCCTATACCGGACTCCTGCAGGGGCCTTTCGGTATTATCTCCGCCAACGGCGGCAATGTTTTATTTGGCGGCAATGGCGGCGTGGTTCAAGGAATCTTACAAAGCGCAAATGGCGGAGAGTTCATTGCGACGGCAGCGGGATCCTATGTGACCAATGTAACGTCCAACGCGGTGATACTTGTTCCCGGTGGGAGCCGCCTGTCGCTTGACGGTAGCTTCGTTGATAATGCCCGCATCCAAGTTGGTTCGGGGTCATCGTCGGCATATGGCATCCTTGACGTCAGTAACATTTCCGGACCCGGCACGATTACCTTGGTAAATGGGCAGGTCAGCGGCGCGGGCACCACGATGGGAGTCCAGGCAGCCGGACACACGATAGATGGAGTCGGAGTTGTCAGCGGCCTCAATAACCATGGGCTTATCAATGCGAATGTTGCCGGAGGGACGCTCGTGATCGGGCCGTTCAACGCTTCAAATTCCGGGACGATTGAGGCTACCAACGGCTCGTTAATAATTGAAAACGCATCCACTACGATTAGTAACGACGGAACGATTTTGGCCGATGGCGGCTATGTTGGTTTTGCACCCCAGTCAGGCACGTCCGTCGGAACTTACGGCTACGTGGACGGCGGGACGTTGAAAACCGTCAATGGCGGCACGATGACGATCTCCGATGAATTCCTTTCGAATGTCACTATCCCGGTGAATACTACGGTTAGCTGGAAGAATGTCGGAATTTATCAGGCGGAGGTTGATGGGCATGTACTCGCCAGTGGGTCAACAGGAATATTTGGCATTTCTGGCGTGCCAATTCCGCTGGACCAGAATTCCGAATTAACGGGAACGGGTACGATTACCTTTTCTTCGACTGCACCGACAGCCTCCCTGGCCGACAAGTCAGCCGGTGGATACCTGACTATTGGTTCCGGGCTTTTGATTAATGGTTCGGTGGAAATTGGCCCCAACGTGATAAATAACGGTGAGATTGAAGCTCAAGGTGCGGGGCAATATATCAGTTTAGCGCTCTTCGGTGGATCGGTTACGAACAACAATCTGATTTCCGCAGGTGCCGGTGGTGTCGTCGTTGCTGACGGCAACGTGGTTCAGGGCTCAAATGGCAAATTGCAGGCGACGGCCGGCGGATTGGTAGTTCTGGGCAATTCTCCTGGTGACAATCCCTTCACGCTTACTGGAGGATATTTGGACAACTCCGGCGACGGCCATATTAACGTCGGTCAACTTGATTTAGCCGGCGTTATAAATCTAGCCGCACTTTCAGTGGAACCGGGGGCAACGCTGGAGGTTTCCGGCAATTTCGAGAATAACGGCGTTATTTCCTTCCAGAACGCGCCGGTCCCAACCGGTTCGCCTGCGACTCCTGCGGTCGATCAACTGCTGTTTTCCACCGGCACGCTTTCCGGTACGGGGGCCATAGAGCTGGGGGCAACAAATGCGGGCGTCACGCTCGGCACCGTTGCCGGCGCTACGCTTACCCAGGCAAGCCAGCACACTGTCTCCGGGTACGGCACTATCAGCGCAACGATGCTCAATGACGGCACAATTAATGCGAATTCGCCAAATCAAACAATCTTGGTGAACGGTCTTCTCACAAACAACGGCTTGGCCGAGGCCAGCAACGGAGGAACCCTGGAAATCAATGCCAATTCCTTGACAAATTATTCCTCCGTCGCGTTTCTCGGCAACTCACTGACAGGCGGTGTGTACGAATCCGCGTCGGGCGGCAACCTGAATTTGGTTGGCGGAACAGTTCAGACCAATGCCGCGTATATTATTCTTGATGGACCAACCGCCGCTTTCGCGGCGGTAAACGCGCTGACCGCAAATACCGGAACGCTGGAACTTCTGCATGGCGCGACCTTGTCGCTCGCCGGCGGCCTTTCGAACAGTGGAACGATTGTCCTTGATCCCAGCACGCTTAACGTCGCCGGGAACTACCTGCAATCCTCGACGGGACTGCTAAACCTAACACTTGATGCAACTACCACGTCGCCATTATTGCAAGTCGCGGGAACCGCCTCGTTGAACGGCAGCATTCAATTGTCATTGGCGGCGGGATTCACGCCGGCCCCGGGGACCGATTTTACTCTTATTTCGGCAGGGCAGGGAATTCAGGGGACTTTTCTCAATGCGCCGGACAACTCACTTGTCGACGGTCTATTTCGAATTGATTATCTGACTAATTCCGTGGAGGTTCAGGCAACGCCCGAACCTTCCTCGGTTCTCCTGACAATTTTTGGGGCATTTCCGATTTTGCTGTTATCGCGCAGATTTCGGGGAAAATTTGCCGCGATCTAGAAGCCCAAAGGCTGCCGGTGGTGAGCGCCCAGAGAGGCTTTCAGAGACTCAACGGCTCGGAACTGATCGCCGAGGTATTGGCGGGAATCCAATTCGAAAATGGAGTTAAAAAACAGGCCGCCTGATTTGCTTCCGTCCACAACTTTTGATAGTATCTCTTCGGTAAATAACATAATGCCCGATACGTACATTGTGAGCGTGGGAACGGCCGAAAGGGTGGTTACCATCGGCAACGGCCCGGTGAAAAGGAACTTCAGGATTGGTCTTGCGCCGCGATAAACAGGGACTCAGCGGCGGCGAATTGCACGGCGACTGATATTCTGCCCGTCATCTTGAGCGAACTATCGTCAAATATTGTTGACCGGTAATGTCAGGCTTGTGCCGGTGCGGTGGATACCGCCGGTATGCCGACGTTACAATGCGGCTGTTCTGAACCGTCAACCGGGAGCTAATTGACATTCATGGCGTATCCCAGCGGCCGAGCAACTGATTTTAATCTCGCAGGCTCCAACGCCAACGGAGCCAGCAATTAGGCGATTGGTAGATTACCGGGCAATGACCGCATCTCTACCCGGTCTGACGCCGACTACGTCGCAGCACCGCGGATCGGGAATCGCAGTGCCGCCAGTGATTGCGGCGTTCGCGGGCCGTTTTGCCCTGAACTCGCGTTGCCTGCTGCAATGCGGCAGTGGGCCGGTGCCGCCCGCATCGGTGTTTTGGGGCAGTGCAACTGTTTGCCGGACTAAGGAGCTGCATATGTTTTCCGGAAAGACCGGTCCACTCCTTATTTTGTTGGCGATTGTTGCATTTCAGGCATTGTTCTTCGTGTTTTCCGGCCTCTGCGTCTATTTCACTCGCGAAAGCCGGGCGTCAAAATTTAGCCGGATCTATTGCTATCTTTTTTTCTTCGGGGCGGTACCGGTTCTTTGGATAACCGCCGTGGTGGTTGGTGTTTGGTGTTTGGGCGATGGCTCCCCTCAATTGGCTGTCGGCATCAATGATCTTCGCCGCATTTGGCGGCGCCTGGGTTGCACTGCTTATTTTTAGAAAGCCGCGGATTACGGATTGGTCTGAATTGATCAATGCTGGCGGGCGCAGCTTCAGGCTGAATATGGGTCGATCCAGCCCTTCGGGAACGGAGAATTCCGACACTGATGAACCACCATCCACCGGGCGAATCGGCGGGCCGCCGCCGCGTCCATAATGACATCGTATAAACCGGTGGTAAATACGATGTAAATCGAACCACGGCGGATACGGCAGCCACGGTACCAACCGGCCAATCGGCAACACGCCCCGCCGGTGCATCAATCAATGTAAAACATGTCAGCCGCAGCAGATTGTTTTTAAAATAAGGTCAGAAATTCCCGCAACGCGATGGCGCCATTGTGCCTTTCATCAGGAGCTGCATAAACAAATGTAACAACGCCCTTTTTTATATCCTCCCGCAACACCTCCAATGCCGGCTGATTATGCCGCAGTTCTTCCCAATATCGTTTTTTGAATTGTTCCCATTTCGCCGGATCGTGCCCGAACCATTTCCGCAGTTCCGCGCTGGGTGCGGCATCTTTGCGCCACGCGTCAATTTTCGCCCCGGCTTTTGTAATGCCGCGCGGCCAGAGCCTCTCCACCAGAATACGCACTCCATCATCTGAAGATGGTTGTTCATACACCCGTTTAAGGCGGATATCCATCATTCCGTGCTACTCCCGTATCATGGTCAGCAGCATGCGTAATTCCACCGGCGCATAAACTGCGTGCGGCTTGCCCGCGGGCAGAAGCACCACTTCCCCCGTCCGGACCATTGCGGGATTACCCGCTATGGTGATTTTTGCCTCACCCTGCAGCACCTGGACAAGTGCATCAAACGGCGCCGTGTGCTCGCTAAGCTCCTGCCCGACATCAAACGCAAATAGCGTTATATTTCCGCTCCCGCGTTTCAATAGAACCCGGCTGACCACGGCTCCGGGCTGGGTCGCAATCAGCCGGGAAATGTCCGCCGCTCCTTCCGGCCAGGGTCTGTGGCTTTTATCCACCGGCGAAGTTTCCATATTAAGCCTCCTGTAGCGCATTTTATGGCAGCGGATGCCGCAAACCAAATCCCGTTTGCCAACCGGCCTTATTTTTGTTTCTGCATGTCTTTGGCTTTTTGCAGCATGATCCAGGCCTGCCGCCCGGTCAGGAATTCATGGATATTCCAGCGACTCATAGCATTCAGGACGCTTGAATAATATCTGTCGGCGCTCAGTTAGCGGTATTGCATCCCGCGGGTTCTTCCGCGGAAAAGCCGTTGCAAGAGCGGCTTAAGATGCTTGCCGGGACGCCGGTTATTTTTCCGGTTCCACCCGCACCGCAAGGGCCGAATTCTTGGAACCAAATGCGATGCAGTTGCATATCGCCCATTGCGCTCCGCGGCTGTCGGCCGCGGCATGGGGCACGTAATTCAGATCGCATTGCGGATCCGGTTCCATCAGATTAATGGTGGGATGAATAAAGCCCGCACGCAATGAAAGTATCGTGGCGGCAACGCCGGCCGCCCCGCAGGCCCCCTGCGGATGACCGATCATTGATTTCGTCGCACTGGCGGGAATTTCCCCGGCGCGCGGTCCCAGCGCCATGTGAATCGCGGCGGTTTCCAGCGTATCGTTCAGTTGCGTTCCGGTGCCATGCAGATTCACGTAGTCGACATCCCGCGGCCCGATTCCGGCCTCCTGCATGGCCAGGGAAATTGCCCGCGCACATTGCGCGCCATCCGGCGCCGGCGCCACCCGGTGATATGCATCGCATGTGGAACCCCAACCGCGGATCTCCGCCAGTACTTTTGCCCCGCGGGCGGCGGCATGATCCGCATCCTCCAGTAAAAAGAACCACGCGCCCTCGCCCAGCACAAAACCGTTGCGATTCAGGCTGAACGGCCGGCTGGATTGGGTTACCGGCTCGGTTGGGGATGCGAGTATTCGCATAAGCTCAAACCCTTTTAAGATTCCCTCGGTAATCGGGGCATCGGCGCCGCCGACGAGAATCATGGGAATATCGCCCCGCTGGATGTGCATGGCGGCATAACCGATCGCATCCGTTGAACTGGCGCAGCCATTGCTTACAACGTGGGAAAAACCGCGCAACCCTAGGGCGATGGACAGTTCGCTTGAAATATTGCCGTGGGTTCCCGCCGGGACGGTAAAGGGTGAATATTTGCCTTCCCCGGTAAAATATGCCTTGTATTGCGGTTCAATAAAACCCAGCCCGCCGCCGCCGGTTCCCAGCAGTACGCCTGTTTGCTGGCTTTCCTCAATTGCAGCCGGATCAATTGCCAGACCCGCCATAGCCATCGCCTCCCGGCAGGCCGCGAGGGCCAATGGTACCAGCCGCCCCACCCGCCGCAGATCCCGCGGGTCCATCACGGAGTTGACATCAAAGCGTTCAAGATGAGCCGCGAACCGCACTTGAAGGGCGGAGGTATCAAACGAATGAATATAGTCTATACCGCTGATTCCGGCCCGCAGATTCCGTGTGAATTGATCCACACCGATGCCGTTGGGCGATACCACGCCGATACCGGTAACAACCGCCCGCTTTTTTCCATTGTTCTGGGATACCATCCGCCGCTCCGGGGACTCCACAACCGCGTGCCGACGCCCCGGCAAACGGCTGTCAATTTTTAACAGCACCGAACAAATCAATGCGGCTTGCGTGCCGCATCCTGGTAACGCGCCAGGAACCGCCGCCGCCAGTGAATAATAGGCTGCGCAATTCGCCGATGCAGGCGGATATACCAGCTGCGGTTGCCGGCGCGGTCAAAGTCTTCCTGAGAGCAGATGTCCGGAGCCAGGCGGGTTTTGTGTTTATAATAATGGTACCAGTCCTCATGCTGCAGGCGTTTAAGTATAAACCTGCCGATGAAATTATTGGTTATCCCCTTGCACTGAAAGGATATCTGAAAATCGATCAGCCAGGGGTGTTGATCGGAACCGAAGAGTATGTTTTCCCGCTTATTTGTATCCACATAGGCCACGCCGCGGGCATGAATTTCAGTCATCAGCACTTTAAGCCGGTCAAAAAACGGCCCGCCAGGCCGGCATTCCGGACACAAATCGACACCCGGAATAAATTCATGCATGTAGCCCGTCCGGCCGTACTCACCCAGAAATTCCGGAATGCCCGCGATTCCCTGAAGCTTTTGAAACACGGATATCTCATGCCGCGCCACAATTTGTCCCAGCCATTGCATCGGCAGTCCGTACAATGGATAGGTCCGCTGCATTTTTAATACGGCCAGTTTTGGCTTCCGCCCATCCGCGGCCGCGTTGCCGCCGGTTTGTTCATAAAGCCCCGTAGCGGCGAAAAAATCGTGCTTAAATATTTTTACAATTCCGTAAGTGCGTCCGTCCACGGTCATATTCTGCGGCAGCGATCCGTAGCCCAAGGCAAAAAAGCCGGCCGGCGCGCGTTTTAAGGAGCTTTGATCCGCATCTGCCATGAAAAAATTATACCCTACTGCGTGCCCCTTTGCCCGTTGCGTTTAAATGCCGCACCACGCTGCCCGGTATTCCCGGCAAGAAGCGAGCGAAATCTTCGGGGCCGGTCGCGTTTGACCCATGCCGGCGATCAAAATTTTGTTCCACCGTTAAATGCCGCCCGCCCAAGGGCGGCTGCCAAGGGGAATATGATTCTACGCAAACACGAACAGCAAGGAAAAACCGCCACAAAAAAATTAATCTTTCCGAACCATTGCCAAGTTCGTGCGTATCATTCACCAGAGGCAGTGACGTTGAAGGCATTTACTGCCGATGGATTCCTTCCTTCTCCCCCACGAACGCCGATGGTCGCCCCCCTGCGGCCATCGGCCTTTTTTTTTCTACAGTCCGCAACCGTATCAGCCCTTGCCGCTGAAAAACGGCCCGTGGTTGCACGGGTAGTGCATTAACAATGTAGTTAGTGGTAAACAAGCATCAACAGCAGAATAATCAGTGAAATCAGCGACATGATAAACGCCGCGTTGATCATCCAAGTGTGGCGATTTCGTGATTTTACATTCCATTCCTGAACCTGCAGCAGGGTAAAGGCACAGGTATCCCGCACCTGTTGCAGGCACTCCACCGCGTGGCTGTTGGCCGCCTGTAAACGGTCCACCATCATGGAAAAGCGATTAAAAGATTCCACGAGTTGCCGGTCCAGTTCATTTCCGGTTTCCAGATGCTCACGAATGGCGGTCATCGCCGCCGCCGCATCCTTATTAACCGGCCCCACCGCGGCCAGTGCGTCGTTTACCTTGCGCTGCCGCTCCGCATGCATGGACATCCTGTCGTTGATCACCTGCAGGGTATCGGATTGCAGGCGGCTGGTTTGGGGCAAAGCTTCAACCGCATGCGGCAGCGTACCCAGCCGTGCCAGAAGTTCTTCCTGCCGCTGCAATTGGCCATCCAGTGCAGAACGCAATTCCTGAACAGTGTGCAGCAAGGCGTCATAACTGTGCTGAAGTTTATATGAATTCGGCTCCGGCATGATGCCCCCCGGCCCTACACGGCGCAGCACGTCCGGATTTGCATCACTCTCACCGCCGGCTTGGCGCAGAGCATCGTAGTTCATAACAGTAGGGCTGTCTGAACCGATTATTTTTCGCAAACTGGACATTAGACCCATGGCATTCCCGTTTTTATTCCTTTTTCAGCCTTCGCCTTAATACAATTTCATCCGTCACCCGCCGGAACTCCGCGCGTGAACTACCTTAAGTATACCAACACGGCATCTGATTGTTGATTGCCAATGAACATGAAAATTGGGATGCCGTATTTTTCGCATTTATCAACGCTTGGTAAAAATCCGCCGTTTTTCCAAAATTCCCGGGGGCTTCCGGGTAGCGTGCCTGCCCATTACCCCCCTCACCGGCGGCGTAGCGGTATATCGCGGCGAGACAAACAACCGTGCAAAGCTGAATGGGCGCAATTTCCAGCGGGTAATCAAACGCCGCATGGCAATACACACCCAGCAATGCCGTCATGACACAGTAAAACAGTACCGTGTCGGAATAGGATTCCGGCCCGTGCATTCGCCTCACCGACTGTGGCCGCCGATGCGGCAGCAGCCATCCCCAAAGCAGACCCATCCATGCCAAGGCGCCGACGAAGCCAAACTGCACCAGGTTCTGCAGATAATCATTGCTGGCATAGCTCCATTGGCTCACGTGGTGACCGGGCCGGTAAAAGGTTTGAACCCAATGGCTGTAAAGGTCCGGCAGCCAATGATGGGATATCGGGAACCGCAGTTTGAAACTGCCCGCGCCCGTGCCCAAAACCGGGTGGCTTGTCACCATTCCCCAGGCAACGCGCCAGGCCAGTACGCGGCTGGAATGGAGGGTATCAAAATACTTCCCGAACGAATGCCATCGCGGATTGATCAAAAGGGAACCGACCGCGATTGCCGTTATACCCACGCCGCAACACAAAATTAAGACAGGCCGCCTGCAGGATTTGATTGCCGCGGTCTGAGTTGCGGATTGCACCAACGGCCGGGGTTGGCGTAAATGCAGCCGCAGCAACAGGAAAGCAAGCAGGATGGTCTGCAACAGGCCGATCAGCACCGCCCCGCGGGACACGTTCACCAGCAGGCCAAGCAGCGTGATACCGGCGGCCGCGGCAAAAATGCCGCCGTAAACCGGACGGCGCGGTTGGCGAAACTCAATTGCCGCCAGTCCAATTTGCAGCGGAATAGCCAGATTAAGAAAGGCGCCCGCCGCACCATGATAATTAAACGGGCCGAATGGCGAGGTGGGAAATGAAGGGCGGCTGACCATCGCCGGCAGCCACCCCCACCGCGCCGCGACACCGTAACCAGCCACCGTGGCCGCCACCAGAGCCATCCATTGGAAAATGAATTTCCGGCAGCGGGAACATCCCATCAGATCCCAAGCCACCGGCAGAGCCATAAGCAGAACGGTTACATGCAGCATGGAGGCAAAGCAGATGTTACGGTCTGAAGCACCGGGCAAAAAGCCGAACCAGGAGTGAATGGGCACCAGCTGATGCGTGGCGGCGTTGTAAACACTCTTCGCGTTAAACACCAGGAACCATCCCTGCAGCAAAATCCAGCCGATGCACAGTTTCAGGATTCGCGGAAATGGGGCACGGCCCGTCGGCCGAATCCAGCCCGGGAGCAGCAGGACAATGGACAGCCCCAACAGTTGCTCCAAAACGTGAAGAAACGCCGGCCGGATACAGGCCCATGCCCATGGCGCATACGCGATTGACAGGAAAAACAGGATGGTCGCCAGGCGGCGGCATAAAGGTTTGGCCGGCTTTCCAGTATTCATCCGCCGGCCCGCCGGCTGCAGGGAATTTTCACCATGGATTGCATATCGAAAATCAATCCCTACGTGACCTGCAGCGGAAGCCACGCTGCGGATTAAATATGGAACGTCGGCGGCACGGGAGTTGTCACCCGCTCCGGCAGTTCAAAAACTTTGTCCAGATCGTACACATGATCAAAGTCATGAATGGAATCCTGCGGCGTCTTCCGCATGATCCCATCGTCCACCATCGCAAATACAATGCGGCCGAAGTCTTCCGTGCGGTTTATATTCCAATGCCGCAGCACCGCCCGGGCCACAACGCCGTAACGGCGGATCGCGAAATCCCGCAGCCCCCAGCACAATTGCTGCCCGGTGATATGCTGCTGCCCCTCCTGTAAATCGATCTGCGCCTCATGAATCCGGGAAACAGCAAACGCCAGGCCATGGCGCACGAATTCAAATGCCTCAAGCGGATACAGACCGGTATTCCGGGCGATCTGCTGGAGATTCTTTTTTTCGACCTTGTTCACGCCGCTCACCAGTCCCTTTCCCGCTTGTATCGGCCGGCCGTTGTACCCGGCCTTCCGAGGTAATGCCGCAATTCCATGAAATCGTTATAACTCTCCCGTGTCCGCGTATCAAGCCCGGCGGATACCGGAATCTTCTTGCCGAAAACCGGATACGGAAATTCAGCGGTTTGTTTCCCGGCCGGACCGCAAAAACGGTCCGCTGCCGCGCCGCATCCCATCTTCCATATATCGGTTCACCGGCTTACAGCGTTTCAATCGGAACGGTTTTCCACTAATATCCATGTTCGTACAGGACCATGGTCCGTATAAATACAGGCCTTCCAAACGGAGACGATTTTTGACTGCCGCACCACTGCTGACAACACGCGAAATCCGCTGGAAAACCCGCCGAATGAGTATTCACCGGATTGCGGCGGCGGCGATTATTTTAGGCATGATGCCCGCCGGATCGCCGGCCGGCGTCGCGGATAATCACCTGCCTTCGCTTCCAACCATTGAGGCGAAACTGGGTAAAACGAAATTTACATTATGGATTGCCGCCACCAATGCCCAGCAGGATAGGGGACTCATGTACATCCGGCGCTTGCCGGCGAATACTGGAATGCTGTTTTACTTCCGCAGGCCGGTGATCGCGCGATTCTGGATGAGGCACACGCTGATTCCGTTGGATATCCTGTACATTCGAAAATCCGGAAAAATCGTGAACTGCTTTACAATGCCGGTGGACAACGGGAAAAAAACCTACATCAGCAGCCGTCCGATTACCATCGCCATTGAACTTGCGGCCGGCGCCATTCATCGCCTCGGTTTGCACACCGGCCAGGTGTTGCATTTGCCGGAACGCAAACTTTTGCGGCAAGTTAAAATTGCCGACGGGGAGGCGGTTCAGCCATGACGGTACCCGGCCAACCAACACTGCCCGCCCGCGGCCGCCGGGTATTGTTCGCGCAGCGCATTCTGCGGCAACTGCGGCCGACCCGTCCGGCGCATTACCTGGCGATTGGCGCCGGGCTGGTACTCGGTTTTATTCTGCTGCTGGTTTTGCTGGCGGCCAGTCCGCCGGGCTGGTACCGGCCCTTGAACCCGATGGATCGCGGCGTGCGTGATTACGCAAGCCACGCCCAGGCGTCCTGCGTGGCCCTGCACGATGAACTGCAGAATCCGCGGTTAAAGAATATTACATGGCGGATCACGCAGGATGAGGTTAACGCCCTGCTGGCCGTCACATTGGAAAATATTCAGCAAGGTCACCGCCGGCAGACTGCCGCGGCAATGTCCAATCCGTTTATTCGCTTTGAAAATAACACCGTTATCCTGGCTGTTCAGAACAATCAACTGCCTCTGCATCCGGTGGTGTCGCTGGCCATGAGCGTTCAGATGATGCCGCATGCCGGCAAGGTCCCCTCCACCGCGCGTATTCAAATTCAATCGCTGCACATCGGATTGCTGCCGGCGCCCAAGTCAATCGTGGTACGAAAAATAAGCGGTCGGTTGCAGGGAATCCACGACGCGCTCCAACGGATGGTGGCCCTGTACGTCGGGGCAACCTATGCGCGCTCCAACACGCCGAAGTTAATGGGCTGGCTGCGATCCGTCCTGACCGGCCGGCCTTTTCCTCTGAATATTCAATATCGCCGGCTTATGATCAAGAGAATCATTATTCGGGGGAGGCATCCGGGCCCGCGCGGCAATATGGAACCGCCTGAACTGACTATTGAGTTATCCGCAGGGTCATTTTGAAGGCATAGGCAATGCGGCGTCAGGATATACAAGCCATTCTTGCGGCGGCCGGCAGCGGCCCCAAACATCACCTCGGTCAGAACTTTATGATCGATGCGTTCGTGCTCGCGGCGATCGTTGACGCCGCCGAAATCAGTCACGATGACATCGTCCTGGAGGTGGGACCGGGTCCGGGGAATCTGACAAACCTGCTGGCCGGTCGCGCCGCCGCCGTGCTGGCCGTGGATGTGGATCGGGCCATGCTCCAGGCGGCGAGCCGCCACTGGGCTGATCTGCAAAACGTGCAGTGGCTGGCCGCGGATATCCTCGCAAAAAAGCATGAAATTAACCCGGTGGTCATAGATTCCCTCAGGCAAATTCGCGCAGCGCGCGGCAAGCCCGGCGCCAAAATCAAGCTTGTGGCCAATCTGCCCTACAATGTCGCCAGTCCGCTGGTGGCGGAACTTCTTATCCTGCATTGCCGGCAGCGGACGGCGCCCGCACCAACACCGTTTCAGATCGACACACTTGTTTTTACGGTGCAGTGGGAGGTTGGGCGGCGCATGGCCGCAGCCGCGGGCGAGGCGGATTATGGCGCACTCGGTGCGCTGATTCAGTTGCTGGCGGAAGTGGAAATATTGCGGCCGATTGCCGCGGGATGCTTCTGGCCGCCGCCCAAAATCCGTTCGGCCCTGGTGCGAATCCGTCCGGATGAAACCCGAATGGCCCGAATTCCGGACGCCCTCCGCCTGCAACGGGTAATCACTCATCTGTTTACCCACCGCAGACAGAATTTGGCCAACACCCTTCGCCACGGGTTTAAGGAAATTCCATTTTCCAAGATTGCCGGGGCGGTTACGGCGGCCGGCATGGACCTTAAATCACGGGCCGAAACCCTTGAACCGCAAAAGTTGCTCCGCCTTGTTGATATTATTTCCGCGGTGGAGAATTCGTCGGCCGAAGTGGACAAATAATGTCATGACGGCGCTTTTTGCTTTCCGGATTTTCGGCCATGGCCGCGCAACCCATGAAAAAAGGATTTGATCATGTCGGATTATGTATCACTCAACGGCCAGATTGTGCCCTATGAACATGCCCGAATTGCACCCTTTGACAGCGGATTTCTGCACGGTATCGGGCTGTTTGAAACGATGCGGGCCAAGGCAGGCCGTGTGGAACTGCTGGATAAGCACCTCGCCCGCCTGCAGGCGAGCAGTCTGGAACTCCAGTTGTCCGTGGAACCGTCGGCGGAGGCGATTTCCGCCTCAATTTCCGAGTTGCTGGAGGCCAATAACCTCTCCGACGCGCGCATCCGCCTTACCGTATCCCATGGGGATATGACCGCGGCGGACCCGGATCAGACGGATCCGCCGCACACGGTGCTATTGTCCGCGGCGCAATTTACCGCCTACCCGCCGCAGTTCTATGAACAAGGCATAACCGTGGAAATCTCCAATTTTTACCAGAATCCGGATTCACCGTTGTGCGGGCATAAATCAATAAGTTACATGGACCGGATGTTTGTATTACGCAGCGCCCAAAAAACAGGCGCTGCCGAAGCGATCTGGTTCACGGCGGGGGAAAAGTGGCTGGCGGAAGGATGCATCAGCAATGTTTTTCTGGTCAACAAAGTTGGCGAGCTTTGCACGCCCCCGCTGCGAATGCCGGGCAAACCGCATCTGCGGCTGGTTCTACCGGGAATCATGCGCCAATTGGTTATCGACACCGCGCGACAAAGGCAGTTGAAAGTGGAGGAAAAAATGCTCCGCGTTGAAGATCTGTTGCTGGCGTCGGAGATTTTTATCACCAATAGCATCATGGGCATTACGCCGGTTGTTCGCGTAGAACGGCATCCGGTTGGCAATGAGAAGCCGGGCAGCGTTACACAAATGCTTCGCACCGCGATGGCGCAAGTCTGATTCCGACATCCAAATATCTTGGTTTGTGCGCATATTTTGATTCATTTGCGAATATTGCGCTCTGATTTGCTGGATTATCCCGCGTTCTTGACGGCATGCCGCACGGCGGTTGAGCGTTCCATCGGGAATTCATCATCAATATACGACACGGATAAAAATCAGTCGCTGCGTTAATGGTAAATAATAACTGCCTAAAGCGGCGAAATCAGGTACTATCTAATTGAATCAGTTTATTAACTTTGTGCGCACAATATAGAATATATTTTTAGATTTTTTCCAATTTTTACTTGACACGTGCGCAATGATGAAGTATAAAGCTTTCATAAGCCTGCAATCATCATGCTGCATTGAAAGCAGGCTGCTTTTCATAGGTCTTGAGTCCTGGGCATTTCGCCCTCGCGCAGGCAAAAATTCGGCGGCCGTTAATGCCCCCGGAATTTATGCCATAGACGAATAACTTCCGCGACAAAGTGCGACGGAAGGTTGTGCATGTAATCCAAGTTTTGCCTTCAGCGGAACGGCGCGTTGCCGTCGCCGGTGCAGGGTGCTATTTTCAGGAGTGAGAATCATGATTCTCAAGTCTACAGGTCGTATGATTGCCGCCGCAGCCTGCCTTGGTGGAGCGATGGCGATTGCTCCGATTGTCAACGCCAGCAGCATCGGAGTGAAATTTGCCGAAACGGGTGACGGCTATACTTTTCCGACATTCGCCGGCACGGCGGGCGTTACAACCGCCAACGGCGGCAGTGGAAATTATGCGCAAGGCAACTGGAACAACTTGGCCGGCGAAGAAGGCACGAAGATCACCAGCGGTTCGCTTACTTCACTGACGGACAACACCGGGGCTACGGCACTGGGCGCCGGCGGTAACGATATCACCTTTGCCTATACCACAGCGCATTATCTTAATGCCACCAAATCCGTGACATCCACAAACAATGCCACATCAACACCGGATCAGCAGCTGGTATCCGGCGCAATTGAAAATGACGAAGGCACGCCGGCCACGGCGGAATTCAGCAATGTTGCCCCGGGAACTTATTCGGTTGTGATTTACACCCTGTTTCAAGGCAGCGGCGCCTACAGCGGCGGCGCGAATTTCAGCATTAACGGCGGGACGGCGGTTACTCTTCTGGAACAGAGCGGAACGGCCTTTTCCATCCCCGCAACGACGGCCTGGATGAGCAATCCCGGGGCCACCTCCACCAGCAGCGGTGTAAGCAATTATTATGTATTTTCCGGCATATCTCCGGATGCCAGCAGCAATGTTACACTTAGCTGGTTCAAAAATTCGCTTGGCGGTGTGGACGGCAATGGCAACGGCTTGGCCGCCATCCAGCTCGTATCCGCGACCACGCCGGAACCGGCCTCGCTGGCCCTGCTGGCGGCGCCGGCGATCGGCTTGTTGCTGGTGCGTCGCAAGGCCCGGGTAACGGCGTGATCGCACTATCCGTTACACCATTTAATTTATAACCTCCCCGGCTTGCCGGTATCGCCAATCGATACTGGCAAGCAGGTTATTTATTCCATCAGGAGGCCTGATCATGGATGAAGTGTCGGCAGATATCGCCCGGCATCCCCCGCAATTGCCGGGAGCCGGCCGTGTAAACGCCCCGCCGGAAGGAGTATCCGCAACCAACTCCGGCGATCTGGTATTGCCGGCGGCAGGCGGAAAAATTTCAGTGAACTTTCGCACAGATCCGCCTCCATTGCAATCTGTGCGCACAAAGCATATTTTAGCTGGCATGGCGAAAGCACCTAATCAGACGTTCATTGCCCGTCAATTGAATTTAGCGCCCGGTACGGTATCCCGGGCGTTGCGGCAGGAGCCGGGGATAAAGCCCGAAACCCGTGAACGTGTGTTAAAACTTGCGCAACAGCTCGGCTACACGCTGCGGCGGCGGAGCAAGAATGGCGGCGAAGCCGCCGCATGTTATCTTGGGGTTCTGGTGCAGGCGCCGGAAAGCAATTGGACGCACACCCGTTATCTGGTGGGGTTAAGCGAAGCGGCGGCGGCGATGAATGTGACGCTGATCGTGCATCACGTGTCGTTTCAGGATTGTTTGAGCATTTTGCATGCCGACCGCCAGCCGCCGGCGATGCGTGACGGCCGGGTTAAAGGCATCTGTCTTGTGCACCGCTGGCCGGAGGATGTGGCCAAGCGACTCTCGGAGCAATTTGCCGCCGTATCGGTGGTGCATTTTTATCCGGATACGGGGATTGATCTGATTGACATGGATCACCGCAGCGGCATGAACCTGCTGGCGGAGCATTTGTATGCCCTTGGCCACCGCCGGATCGGCTATTTTGGCTATTGCGGGGAGATATCCTGGTCGCGGGCACGCTATGCCGGCTATGTGGAGGCGATGACCCGACTGGGGTTGCGGCTTAACCCGGCATGGACGGTGGACCTGACGGCGGAAAGTTTTGATCAGCATGTGGTGGCCGCGGAAGTCGGCAGTCAGGCGGCGGCGCTGATGCATCAGGGGGTGACGGCATGGATGGCGGCCAATGAATGGTCCGGTCAGGCATTGACGGAAATAGCCCGGCAGGCGGGCCTGCGCGTTCCGGAGGATATATCCATCACCGGGTTTGACAGTTCCGATACCCAGCCGCGAACGTTTATTGAATTAACCTCGGTGGGCGTGTCCTTGTCATTGATAGGCGCGGCGGCGCTGCAGCGGCTGAACCATCGATTGACGAATCCAAGCGAACCGCGGCGGAACATTCTGTTTGATGTGTCGCTGGTAGAGGGAAAATCCACCGCGCCGGTGAATCCTCGCCTCAAGAGCCTGCCCGGATAATCGGCGGAAACTGCAACAAAACGCGGGGATGTATTTTGATTAACGCCCGGTACATTTCAGTCAACGGCCTGTCTGCATCATCAGGCCGTGCGCACAGGTTTTAGGAAACGCAAATTTAACATCAGCTCATTTTAATAATTACCTATGGCAAACAGCCGACGGCCGGTTAGAATCTTGGCCTCATGATTCAACCATGACAATGGGAACAAGGACACCATGCGAATACTGCTTACCACCACAAGTTTTCAGGATACACCGGGTAAACATCATGACATTCTTGCGCACAGCGGCATGGAAATTGTTCGTGCGCGAGGCCCGATCAATGAAGCCGATATGCTAACTCTGGTTCGAGAGGGCGGCGGCTTCGACGGGCTGTTGAACGGCGATGACGCCATTACCGCCAAGGTCATTGACGCCGCGCTTCCCCGGTTGAAGGTGATTGCCAAATATGGCATAGGTCTGGATTCGATTGATGTTGCGTATGCCACATCCAAACGCCTGCCGGTGCTTTTCACGCCGGGCGTCAACGAAACGACCGTCGCCGAACACACAATAGGGCTGATGGTGGCGGTATCAAAATTTTTCTGGATTCATATGCGGGCGGTAAAGGCCGGCCGCTGGGACCGCAAAACCGGCTGCGAACTTTACAACAAGACACTGGGAATTGTGGGACTGGGCAGGATCGGTAAGGAAGTGATCAAGCGCGGCAAGGCGCTGGGGCTGAATATCATCGTGTTCAGCAATCATTACGATGCGCCGTTTGGACAGGAATATGCCGTGCGTCGCGTGGCGACAACCGACGAACTTTTTGGCGCGGCGGATATTATTTCACTGCACACCAATTTGACGGATCAGACACGCGGGCTGATCAATAGAAGATCTTTGGCGCTTATGAAACAGGGCGCGATTTTAATCAACACCGCGCGCGGCGGACTGGTGGTGGAGGAGGATGTGGTGGAAGCCTGCAAAAGCGGCAAGCTCTGGGGATACGGCGCCGACGTGGTAAGCCATGAGCCGATCCGTCCCGATCACCCGTTCACCACCGTGGACAACATCATCATCACGCCGCACATCGGCAGCCGGACGCTGGAAAGCGTGCAGCGGCAGGGGATGCGCGCCGCCAATAATCTTGTGAACTTTTTGAAGGGAAATCCCGATTTTATCCAGGCCAATCCGTTTTAAAATTGCCTGACTTTACACCCCTGATTAATGAGGCTGGTTTTCATGGAATATTTGATTATGCCCTTCGCCGTACACGATCGGATCGTGGCGGCCGCCTATAAAAAACGCGGCTACAACCCCGAAGAGTGCAGCGCCGCGGCGCGATTCTGCCGCACCGCGTCCCGCCACGGCATTCGCACGCACAACGCGATCAAGGCGATTCACCTTGACGACCATTTTGGCTCCGGCGCCGGAGGCTGCACGCCGGGCGCGGCCGTCGAGAAACTGCCATCCCGCTACCCGGCCGTGGAACGCTGGAACGCCAATCAAAAACTGGGCATGGCCGTTGCGTTTGACGCCATGGCCCGCTGCATGCAACTGGCGGATCAATACGGCAGCGGCACGGTGGCGGTGGACAATGCATTTCATTACCTGTGGGGAGGCGGCTATGTGCTGGATGCCGCGGAAAAAGGGTATATCGCCTACACCTGCTGTACCGCCGCGCTTGCCGAAGTCGTGCCATTCGGCGGTAAATTCCCCACCCTGGGCACAAATCCGCACTCATGGGGCCTTCCCACCCGGGCGGCGATCGGCTTTGATATCTGTATTGACTGGGCCACCAGCACCGTCGCAATGGGCAGGGTGCAGCAGTTTTTGCGGGAGGGAAAACCACTTCCGCCGCGATCCGCCGTGGACAGTGAAGGACGGGAAACAACAGACCCGAAAAAAGTCGCCGCACTGCTGCCGTTCGGCGACCATAAGGGGTATGGGCTGGCCCTGCTGGATGAGTTGCTGGCCGGTTTCATTGGTGGATCATTGCCGACCTTGCGCAGCCGGCGCAGCCCGGCAATTAAAGATGAAAAGCATACGCCCTGTTTTTACTTCCAGTGCCTGCGGGCCGATGCCTTGGACTGCGGTTCTTTCGCACAGGGACGATCCCAGGCGGAGAACATGAAGCATGTCATCGCCGATATTCTGGGGCACGGAAACGACAAGTGCCTCCTGCCCGGCCAGCCGGAAGCGATGGCCGCGAGCCTGACGGATTTACACGGCGGACTGCTGTTCACCCGCGCCGAGGCGCAGGCCTTTGAGGAAATTGCCCGCGATGCGGGCGAACAAATAAATACGCATGAGTTCAAATCTATTGAGGTGAATTAATCTATGAGTTCCACGGCTTTTTACAGCGGGCTGGCTATCAATGGAAAAACGTGCCTGGTAACCGGCGGCACCAGCGGCCTTGGCAGGGCCATTGCCCTGGGGTTGGCGGCCGCGGGGGCAAAAGTGGTGGCGGCCTCTTCCAATCCGGAAAAAGTGAATGCAATGGCCAAGGAGCTGGGCAAGGACCACCTGGCCGTGGAGCTTGATGTAGGCAATGAAAAGCAGGCCGCGGATGTAATGGCCGGTATAGCCGCGTCCTGCGGCCGGATTGATGCGGTGATTCATGCGGCGGGCATTATTCGCAAGGTGCCTTCCATGGACATGGCCGTGGCGGATTTTGACAAGGTTGTGCGGACCAATCTCACCGGCAGTTTTATCATCAGCCAGGCGGCCGGCCGGCTGATGCGCGGGCAGTCGCCGGACGCGCAGGGAATGCGCGGCTGCATTGTGCTGGTGGCGTCATTAAATTCCTACATGTCGCTTTCAGAAGTGCTGGCGTATGCGGCCAGCAAATCAGGCGTGCTGGGGCTGGTTCGCGGCCTCGCCAACGAATGGGCCCAGTACGGCATCCGGGTCAACGGCTTGGCGCCGGGCGTATTTCCCACGGATCTGAACCGTCCGCTGATTGAAGGGACGCCGCGGGGAGAATGGTTGAAAAAGCACACTCCGCTGAACCGCTTTGGAAACGCGGATGAAGTTGTGGGAGCGGCCATTTACCTAGTTTCGCCCTCGGCGAGTTATACCACGGGCCACACAATGGTAATTGACGGCGGATTTTTGACCCGGGGAGTGTAAACGGATTTATCCGTCGGCAGAGTGGGGAACGCACACCGTTAAACGGCCAACGCGGTCCGCTGACGTGGCACGAGCTGGCCCAACCGCAATTAGCCATGATTTCAATCCGGCCGGAGGATGCGGGTGGCCAAAAGGCCGGCATTACCTGTGCGATGCTCATGAATCCCCAAGCCTTACGCCCGTATTACATTACCGTCTGATTTCCCCGGTTGTCATAGCCGGTAAGGGTGAAGATGGTACCTGGTTGCAAAGCGCCAATTGACAGTTAACTGAAGATGCACAATTTAAATGGGTACAAATTTAAGGCAAAATCGACCCACAAAATCGCGAAAAAAATAATCATTTATAAACCACCCGATCGGCTTATTCCGGGGAAACTACGGTTTAGTAACATAAAAAGTGGTCTCACGTCTCTGCTTGCACAGTGCACGTCGTGCAGCAAAACTCCAATCCCGAACGCCTGCACGCACCGCATGTTTCGTGCGTCTTTTCACGGAACGCCGCTAACTCGGAGACAATACCCGGTGAAATGTCAGGACGAAGCACGCCATTACCGCAACGCTTAAGGCCAGAGAAAAAGCCGCCGGCCACAATGCCTCACCGGCAAAATTGCGCGGCCAACAAAAGCGCCTAAATAATCGCGCTAAGCTCAAAATGGCCGCAAGGCCTATCAAGACCGACGAGCCAAGGAACGCGACCTCGGCCGCACGAACCCGATCGCCGGGCTCAATACCTCCATTGAAGGTTACATCAGCGAATGCCGTCGCCCCAACGAACATCACTGAGACGATGATCGTAAAAATGGGCAATGCCAGATTGCACCAACAAACCTGCCAATTACGGTTTCTCATTGCCGTCCTCAGAAAACGAAACTAAAAAATGTACCCCGAGGAAAACTCGAACCCCAGCGAGATGGCAACGGTTTAGGTATCCCCCGGATAAATCCCGCCACGGCAGCTACCTTCGCAACGGCCCGGCTGGTTGATGATACCTTTCTGCAACTCACATCCCCGAAGCTCAGACAATTTCCCTTGGGACCAAAAAAAAGCCATCTCCATTCCGCGTAGCCTTCCGCTATTGGCATAACCCACATTCCATGCCTCCCCGATAGTTTGAGAATATATAGGGTACCGTCTCTTCCTGCGCATTTGACTATCTTGGAAAAGTACGGCCCACCCTCCGGAAAAGCCATCAGGATTGAGGCGATCTGCACGTACCGCGATCCCGGTCCCGGCGTGGTGGATAGGCTGGCAGCGGTTGTAAATAACTGCTCGGCATTCATTCGATCGGCCAGTTTCATCGCCGTTGCAGACTCGGAAACGGAGGTCCAAGGATCGCTGCCCGCCCTCTCTAAAATACGGGTCATGCGGCTTTGCAGTGCCGCGAGGCCCCGTTGACTACGGGACACCACCCATGCCCATGGCGGCGATGTCGCCGGCCATATGCCCATTACCGTTGTGTTGGTGTGCGGATTGGTTTGGCCTACGGCGAAGCATCTTGGCGGGACCGGATCGCCGGTAGCGAAAATTTTCAGCCGTCCCGGCGATTTCGGCACGGAGACATACAAAAGGTGATCTGCCATAAGCCAGTGCCGAGGCGGCAGGCGCTCAGACCCGTTGAAAGCGAAAGTGCGAAATCTCTCAGCTGCCTCAGGTCTACGCCAATTAAACGGACTGACCTTGTGCAACGGCCAAGATGATTTGGTACCGCTCCATGTTACCCGAACGGTCTTCGGGTATTGCGGAAATCTTGATTTCGCTGGCCAGCCGATCTGGAGAGTACCGGATGCAACCGGCAACCTGAACCGCATTCCAAACGCCATTACATGCACGCTCGGGCCGTAAAGGCCGGCCAAGGCGACCATTTTTGCCCAGGGCACCAACTGCGGCGCAACCTCAAAATTTGCGAGCCCATTGGAAACCGGCAATCTGTAAAGCCGGGAAAGGACTCGAAATGGTCCCCGTTCAGCTTTCTCAAGCCAAATTGAACAAATAAGGAGCCACAGGCAAGCCAAGACGGCCGGCAAGCTGCAAACCGCGATCCGCCTAATCAAAAGCCCGGCACCATCATGATCAGCTCCTGGATTGGCCATCGAACATCTCCTAGTCTGGCGGCTGCCGCGCCCGTTGCCAGCCTATTCCTGGCCCTGCATCAACTTCGAAATTTCTTTTATCAACTTCGTGATATCGTCTTGCGCGGCGTCCATTTTGGCTTTTTGACTGCCTATATCTAGCGGATTATGGTTGTACCACTGGCTCGCGGGAAACCAATCCAGATGCCGGTCCTTGTGGCGGGTCGTGGACTCCCACTTGATATCATTGTAATGGGTTCCACATTTATACGTAAAGAATCGGGTATCCTTCCACACCATCCAATATTCGTACTTATAGTAGGGCGTTTCCAGCGTGGAGGAACTGAGAATCGGGTTTATGATCTCCCCAACTTCAGTGATTTCCGAAAGTGGCCCTCTCACCCATTTTATCAATTTTTGAAAATCCGAGTTTGGGCCACCTGCGGCGCTCTCGTTGATACCGAAGTTGACACCGAAATAATAGTTGCGATAGAACCGGCATTTGCCGTCCGAACCACATCCCATATTCACCGCGCGCCCTACCTTATAAAGGTAAGGCGTATTCAGCGGAGCCCGCTCCAGCCAGGTTGGTGGAAACAATTTTCGCAGCCCATCGGCATCCACCGCCCCCACCGGCGCGGAGCCCACATATCCATACAAATTTATCCCACCCGCATAGCCAATCGGATCACGCTGTATCCAGCGGCCAAGAACGGGGTTATAGGTCCGGTTGCGGACGTAATAGTTCTGCGCTTCCGGATCGAAGCGGTAGCCGCAGTAAATGATTTCATTTGCTCCGTAACTGGATTGCACAGCCGCGTCGCCCCACCAATTGCCGGTTGTGTCCGGCGCGGTGAAGATCAAGGTGCTGCCATACGCCTCGCAATCGTAGGCTTCCACAATTTGCCCGCTGGTATTGGTTAAGGCCACCGCACGGAACAGCAAATCTTGCAGCAGATAATACGTTCCGGCGGCCAATGATTGTGGCCCGGCCGCCACAAGCA
>JAKBBN010000084.1 GCA_021808485.1 Planctomycetota bacterium
CGACACATGAGCTGGTTCACGTTACCAACGAAGGCTACATCAACGCCTGCAGCGTATGTGAATTACTGACCAAGATTGCGGCGCATAGCATGGGCATGCCCCTGAACTGCCAACCACCCACCGCCGCACCATCAACACGCTGATGGCACCGCGATTCCAAACCATCGAAAATGTCCCGTTAATAGCCGCATGGAGTATAACAGCCATCACCGGTTTTGGGGTAACCACTTTTGGGCTCCGCCGGGTATACAGTGGAACAAACATCACGACGAACATGGCCCGCAGTTCCGCCCCACCGGCTAAATTTGACATAAGCGCAGGGAAATGATAACCTAACTTTTTAGGTTACGCGCCATATTACTCGTGTGGAAGCAACCAAAGACCGGCGGATGACGAACTGCCTAAACGCATACGCCGCAAACCCCGATGTTGGAGCCTGCCATGAAATTACTTTTTCCGATCAAACAAACCATGCTGTTAACGCTTGCGGGCGCCGGCCTGTCGCTGATGATTTCATTTGGGATCAGCTCACCCAGCTGCCGGGCTGCGGCCAAGCCAACCGGGCCGATCACCGTAGCGGGTGTGCCGATAAAGGACTCCGTGCTGGCTCGCGGCTTAAATTACCTGTTGGCGCATCAGCAGCCGGATGGCGCGTGGCTGAATCAAGTGGGTCCGGCAACCACGGCATTGGTGGTCAAGGCGTTTATTCAGGCCGGCATTCCGGCTTCCACGCCGGCAATTTCCAAGGCGATGAGCTACATTGAAAGCACGCATCAGCCGGATGGCGGGTTTTATGTGCACAATATGCTGCAGAATTATAATACCAGCATCGTGCTGAGCACCTTGGCAATTTTGCCGGGGAAGCATTACGTTAAACAAATCCGGCAGGCGCAGCATTACCTGATTTCTTTGCAACGTGTGGCGCCGCTCAAAGATGCCTCCGGCAAACCGATCACCCGCAACAATTCATGGTATGGCGGGGTTGGCTATGGAACCGGCCGGCCGGACCTATCCAACACCACGTTTTTCATTTCCGCACTGCATGACAGCGGTGTGCCCGCGTCCAATCCGGCAATTCAGCGGGCGCTTGTATTTGTGACGCGATGCCAGGAAAACAGCGAAACAAATTCCCAGCCGTTCGCCAAAGGGCTGAGCAATGGCGGATTTATATACACCGCCGCCAATGGCGGCGAATCCCAGGCGGGCGACCGGGATAATTTAAATGGCGGCGCAACGCTGTCCGCTTACGGCACCATGACCTATGCCGGACTTAAAAGCATGGTGTATGCCGGCTTGACCAAATCAGATCCGCGGGTAAAGGCCGCGATTAAATGGATCCGGGCCAACTGGACACTGTCATTTAATCCGGGCACCGGGCACAGCAAAATGGGACTTTTTTATTACTACCTCATGTTTGCCCGCAGCCTCGCGGCGCTGGGTGAAAACCGGATCACGGATATCAATGGCATCAGTCACAATTGGCGGCGGGAGATACATGGCAAGCTTGCTTCATTGCAACGCAAGAACGGTTCATGGAAGAATATCTGGTCCAAGCGATGGCTGGAATTCGACCCCATTCTGGTTACCAGTTACAGTTGTCTTGTATTGGAGGCAGCGGACGGAAAGCCTGCGGGCGGCCGTTAAACCACCGTTTTAATGGGACGTTTACGGGTGGAACAGGCGACTTAAGGGACGCCCGGGCACAGGCATGGTCTTCAGGCGATCCGGCAATTCGCAATCGCTATAATAAATTCCCACCGGCAGCGTTACTTTGTGAACAAAGTGTGTGGTTCTTGCCGGAATTCCTGCCGGAGATTGTTTATGCCGACTGCTTTTGGCCCTTTACACATGACGCTGCGCCGCCTGGGGATTCTGACCGCGGTTACCGGCTGCCTTCTGCTGCCGCAATGGGGCATGGCGCAGGCGCCCGCGAAAGCGGCTCTAAAACGGAAAACGCCGGTTCGCTTTATTCGATGGCAGCCGGCGCAAAATGCCTTCTTATTGAACAAGTTGGCCAAAGATGGGGATTTTGGCCGCGCCGAATACGCCTTGGATAAACTGTGCGATCAGACAATTGCAAACAGCAGGGCAAATCAAACCATTATTATCCGCCGGGCTGATTTTTCCAGAGAAATGGTGGAACAACTTGGTACGCTGCCCGGCCGCCACCGGCGATTACGGATGCTGGCGTATCTGCAAAAGCACCATAAACTGGCGGAGACGCTGGTATTTTTGATTGAAAACCAGCGGTCGGTATGGCCGAAGATATATGCCATGCTGGCACATCTGCATCGTAAACTCGGATCGCAGGCCGCGGAATACCCCAATTTGACGGCGGCGGTATGCAGCGTGCTGTATGCCCCCCTGACCGTGCATATGAATGAAAATCCAGCGACGACGCCTGATCCGGTCAACGTGTGGAAGTTTTACGTGCAGAATCAGGATCGGATGTATTTCGGCATAAAGCACGTGCCGGCGGAGTTGCTGGTTTATGTGGTGGATGGAACCAACAGCATTGCGGACCACCGATGGGCGTTGGCCAAATATCGCGGCAATTCCGATTCCGGGCAGCTCTTTTTTTCCATCAACTATGATTATGGCTTCCTGCACGGACATGCATTAAAAATAGACTCGGCGGGATTTACCCTGCCCAATATTCTGAAGTACGGCGGGGTTTGCGTGGATCAGGCCTATTTTGCCACGGAGGTCGCCAAAGATATCGGGGTGCCTTCCGCGGTGGATGAAGCGATGGGAAATTCCGCCGGCCATGCATGGGCCGGCTTTCTGCAGGCCCGCGGCCGGGTGGGATGGTGGAACTTTCTTTCCGGGCGGTATCGCGAATTTCGCGGCATACAGGGTCACGTACTGAATCCGCAAACCCGGCGCGACGAACCGGACACCTATATTTCGCTCAGCGCCCAGCTGATACACACCACGGCCCATGACCGGTGGGATGCCGCCGCCCTTACGGATGCCGCCACCCGGCTGGCGGTTCTGGCGTTGAAAGGCAAGACGTTTCACGCCCCGGCGCTGCCGAAATATGTGCATGACATTCGCACCGCACCACGAGTCGCGAATATTACCGAAGCGCAGTCGCTGCTGCATAGAGCAGTCGTCGCCTGTGACGGTTATGCGCCGGCATGGCTGCAGGTTCGTGATCTGGCGGAAAGGGGTAAATTGCGCTTTGGCGAGAAACTGGCATGGTCGCAATCAGTGATCCGGCTGTGCGGGCATCGCTATCCGGATTTTGCCATGGCGGTGCTCGCCCCGATGATCCTGACCGTTAAAAACGTGCATGAGCAAAATTCGCTTTGGAATCGCCTGTTTTCGATGTTTTCGCAGAGCCGCTTTGATCTTGCCGGAGAAGTTCGCATGTTTCAGGCCACGATGTGGAAAAAGGCCGGCAAGTTGGATCGGGCGGGCCAGTGCTACATGGATATCATCAATCGGTTTGCCAGCGACGGTCCATTTGTCATGGGCGCTATTGAGGGCGCACAAAACGTGCTGGAAAGCCAGGGGCATAAAGCCCGCGTATTGCGGCTTTGGGAAATCGCCTGGCAGAATATTACGCCGCCGGCCGGCGATTTGGGGACTTTCGTGACCGAAAGCATGTGGTATCAGGTGGGTGAAAGACTCAAGCAAAAACTGGCTGCCGCGGGACACCCAAAGCAGGCGGCGCAGGTGGGAGCAAAACTTAAAAGCTTGCTGGCATCCGCGGGCGCAGGCGGCTGAGCAATGGTGGGAACAACATCCTGATTACATTCGCCGGAGGCGCGGCCGGTTCGGTGCGGCCGATGCCGGAAATCCGCCGTTTCCGCGCATTTACCCCGGCCGGTGTTTCGCCTATACTTTCCGCTTTGCCGCGGCGCCATGCAGCGGCATGAGTTTGATGTTTTTTGGAATGGATAACCCGATGTTCAAGATTCTTGTGGCGGACAAAATTGCCGATGAAGGCCTGGCACTTTTAAAGCAGCAGCCGGACGTTGAAATCAACAATCATCCCAAGTGGGCGCCAGGGGAATTGTCCCAGATCATCGGTGAATATGACGGCGCGATCATTCGCAGCGGGGTGAAGATTACCGGAGCGGACCTGGCCAAACCGGGTCGCCTGAAGGCGATTGCCCGGGCCGGTGTTGGTGTGGATAACGTAAATGTTGAAGCGGCGACAAAGGCGGGCGTACTGGTGATGAACACCCCGGACGCCAACACAATTACCACCGCCGAACATGCCATCGGGCTGATGCTGGCTCTTTCACGCAAGCTCGCAGCCGCCGACGCACATGTGCGCGCGGGCCTGTGGGAACGCAACCAGTTTACCGGTACACAACTTGCCGGAAAAACGCTGGGGATCATCGGGTTCGGCCGCATAGGCCGGGCGGTAGCGCGGCGGGCGGTAGGGCTGGAAATGACCGTGCTGGCGTACGATCCATTTTTCTTTTCCGAGAGCGCCATGGACGGGCAAGTGACAATGGCAAAGGAAATTGAAGAATTGCTTCCGCAGTGTGATTACATCACTGTGCACGTGCCGGGGGACAAAACAAAGGGATTAATCAATGCCGAACGCATGAAGCTGTGCAAAAAGGGCGTGCGCTTCATCAATTGCGCCCGCGGCGGCGTGATTGAGGAAGCGGCCCTGGCCGAGGCCATTAAATCCGGCCATGTGGCGGGAGCCGCCATTGATGTATACGAAGCCGAACCACCGGCCAAGGATCATGCACTGTTTGGGCTCGGCGACAAAGTGCTGCTGACCCCGCACCTTGGCGCCAGCACGCACGAGGCTCAGACCGCGGTTTCCGTTGATGCGGTGCATGAAATGCTGCTGTATCTGCGCGGCCAGGGCATACAGGGCGCGGTCAATGCTGGCGGCATTGAGATGAATCTCTCCGAGCCGGAAAAGGCATATGCCGACCTGGCCAAAAGGATGGGCATTGTCCTGAGTGCGATTGTGGAAAAAGGTTTTGACTCCATTACCCTGCGAACCAACGGCGAGTTGCCCCGGCGGATCACCTCCACGCTGCAGCGCCTGGCGGTCATTGAATTGTTGAAGCCGCATATTTCGGAAAACCTGAACGTGGTGAATGTGTTCCACCTCGCCGAACAGCGCGGCATCAGTATTCGGCACGAAACCATGGGCCATTCGTTGCAGCGCGCCATTCAGCACAGCATTGAACTGGAAGTGACGGAAGGCGACAAGAAACACAATATGATCGGCACAGTGTTTGCGGATCATTTGCCGCGGGTCCTCGCCATCAAGGGATATTGGATGGATATGGTGCCGGAAGGCCCCATGGCCCTGATTGTGAACAAGGACAAGCCGGGTGTTATTGGATTCGTGGGAACCACGTTCGGCCATGCCGGTGTGAACATTGCGGACATGACAATCAGCCGAAAGGGCGACAAGGCGCTGATGCTGCTTAAGCTTGATACGCCGCCGACGGCGGAATGCCTTGCGGCTTTGCAGAAAGACAGCGGCATTGAAGTGGTAAAGAACTTCACCGTGCCAAAGCTTCCGGGGAAAGAATCCTGACGTACCCCCGCGGATTTGGGCTTGAACCGATCCGGCGGATCACAGATATTTCATCAGGCATAAGCGAATGGAACACGGACGACTTTCCGCTAACCGGATCGTGCGTGCATCGCTTCATCCGTTAGTTGATCGGCACCGTCTGGCATTGTGGCGCTTCGCTGGTATCATGTACGGCCGTCGGAAAATCCGCCGGATCCGATGTTGATCCGGCTTTGATTTTCGACGACGCCGCAGGCGTGCACTTTGCCCGCACCCTGCCTGCCCGAAATTTCAGTCTGGAAGGTTGCCCCATGAGCTGGTCGGTTCAAGATTCCGCGGAAACGTATAATATTCAGAATTGGGGAAAGGGATATTTCTCAATTAACTCCGACGGCAATGTGGCGGTACATCCAAATGCCCGTCCAGAAAGCGCGATTGATCTTAAGAAACTGGTGGATCAACTGATCATACGAGGCATTCAACTGCCGACGCTGGTGCGTTTCAGTGACATTCTCAACCACCGGCTGGCGGAAATGCACGGCGCTTTTCAGAATGCCATCACGGAAAATGGCTACCAGGGAAAATATGTGGCCGTCTATCCGATAAAAGTCAACCAGCAGCGGCATGTGGTCGAGGAAATTTTACGGGCCGGCACCGAATACGGCTGGGGCCTGGAAGCAGGCAGTAAACCCGAACTGCTCGTGGTGCTGGCGCTTACCAACGGCCGCAACACCCCGATTATCTGCAACGGATTCAAGGATGATGAATTTATCGAGACCGTGGTTCTGGCGCAAAAGCTGGGCAAAAACATCATTCCCGTCATTGAAAAATTCACCGAACTGGAACTGCTGATCAAGTATGGTGAAAAGCACGGCGTGCGCCCGCGCATGGGAATCCGCGTCAAGCTGGCAACGCGCGGCAGCGGACGGTGGGAATCGTCCGGCGGCGCCCGGAGCAAATTCGGGCTGTTTGTCGCCGAAATATTGCGTGCCCTGGATTATTTAAAACAACGTAACATGCAGGACTGCCTGAAGTTGCTGCATTTCCATCTGGGCAGCCAGATAACCAACATCCGCACGGTGAAAAGCGCGCTCAATGAGGCGGCCCGTGTGTATGCGGAACTGGCCCGCGCGGGGGCGGGAATGGAATATCTGGACGTGGGGGGAGGATTGGGAATAGACTACGACGGCAGCCAGACGAATTTTGAATCCTCCATCAATTACACCCTGCAGGAATATGCCAGCGATGTGGTCTTCCGGATCAAGACGGTGTGCGACGAATGCGGAGTGCCCCATCCAACCATCATCAGTGAAAGCGGCCGGGCGATGGTCGCATATCACAGTGTCCTGGTATTCAATGTCCTGGGCGTGAGCGGATTCGATTATTTTGACATTCCCCGGACGCTTCCGGCAAATGAAGAAGTGCCGCAACCGGTGAACGATCTGTTTGAGGCATACCGCGATGTCAACAAGAAAAATTTTCTTGAAGTGTATCATGACGCCACGCAGCAACGGGATGAAGCGCTGAATCTGTTTAATCTGGGTTATCTGAGCCTTGAGTTGCGGAGTCTGACGGAGAAATTATTCTGGGGAACGTGCGGAAAAATCCTGCGGGTGCTTAAGGAAATTGATTATGTGGGGGATGATTTTGAATCCCTGGAGTCGCAGCTTTCCGACACATACTTCTGTAATTTTTCCCTGTTTCAATCCATGCCGGACAGCTGGGCGATCAAGCAGCTTTTCCCGGTGATGCCGATTCATCGTCTGACCGAAGAACCGACGCGCCGGGGCGTGCTGGCCGATATCACCTGCGACAGCGACGGCAAGGTGGACTGCTTCATTGACCTGCGTGACGTGAAAAAGACGCTTGAACTCCATGAGTATACGGGCAGCGATTATTTTCTGGGCGTATTCCTGGTGGGCGCTTATCAGGAAATTCTGGGGGATCTGCATAATCTGCTGGGTGACACCAACGCGGTGCACGTGCACGTGGATGATGCCAATCAAATTCACATAGAAGAAGTGGTTCGCGGCGATACGGTGCGGGAAGTGCTGCAATATGTGCAGTTTAATGCGGACGAATTGCTCAGCCGCATGCACAAGGATGTGGAGCGGGCCGTGCGCGAGAATACCATTTCCGTGGCCGAATCAGCCCTGCTGCTGCGATTCTATGAATCCGGCCTGCAGGGATACACCTATCTGGAAGAACCGCACGAGCGGTAATTACGCCCCCCGCCGCACATCGCCGCCGATGTATCCGGAGCTGCGCCTGAATAGCCGCCGGAAATCCGCCGGCCGCCATGAATTGGATCAAACATATGCAACCGGCTGCCTTCCGCCCCGGTTGGCGGGCCGGCACTCCGGCTTAGAAGCGGACCGCCATGCCCAGCATCACGCTTTGGCTATGCTGATTGTTCGGACCGATCTGGGCTTCATAATTGGCGAACAGAGTGGCGTTGGGACATATCTTTCCGCTGATGCCGGCGCCAATCAGGGCCGAATCGCGACCCGCGTTGGGTTCATTGGTAATAAAGGTGCCACCGCCGAGTCCCGTCAGTGATGCGCTGATTCCACGATTGTTATTCAGATACTCATGCTGCCAGAAGGCATTGGCTGTGATAACCAGCGGCATCGGCACTTTGGGCAGTCGCAGTTTGTACCGCCCCTGCCCGCCCAGCAGGCTGCGGAGTGAATCCGCGGACTGGCTCGAAACGCTCAGGTCCGCCGGGCTCCCGGTTTCAGAAAAGCTTGATACGCTAATATGCGTATAATTCAGACCGAAGGCGGGGCCAAGTTTCAAATGGCGGAAAATCGGGAAGTTAAAGCCAACCATGGTATTAAGATCAAACTGGTTGGCATCCGGCTTTCCGGTGGCGGTGGAAGTGCTTCCGGCGAAGTTAACATTTCTGTGCACCGTGTATTGGTTGTAGGTGTAATCCGTGCTGGCATCCGCAAAGAAATTGCCCTTGCGGTATCCGGCGAAAAGACCCGGAGCATAGGAATTATCGCGTAGCGTGCTGCCCTGGGCGTCCACGTGGGCCCCGGTATAGCTGTAATTAAAGCTTACACCCACCAACAACGATTTGGCGACACGATAATCCAAGCCGGTATTCAAGCCGCCGGTGAAATAGTTTTCACCGGAATTTGTCGTTGGCTGGCTGCCGAGGACCGCCTCGCCGGCAATGAAGCCGCCAAGGGCGTCGGCGGAAGACTCCCGCGATGGGAGCGGAACACTCGCGGCGCCGCCGACGTTTTGCACGTCGTCCAAAAATTGCGAACTGGAAGTAGCGTCGTTCACTTTTCCATTGGACTCAAGAGCCGAAGCCAATGCCAGGGAGAACGGATTCGTATTGTCCGTTTTCAGGAGCGTAAGGCCGGAAGTATTGAATCCACCGCCGGCAAAGGCGCCGTCAATCTGACTGTTGATTTCCTGCGAGTTGAAAATGCTGTTGTTAATTTCCATGTCCGCCAGCCCGCCATAGGCGAAGGGCTCCATCTGGTTAAGTGCGGCGGCAATAGTCGCCGGCGACTGCCCGCTCAGCGTAAGAAGCAGCGATTGCAGCGACGGAGATATATTGGGGTTGTTGGCGGCGGTATCAATGTAATCGGCAATGGCAAGTTGATTCGGCGTTTGGGCACTCTGGGCGAAATTAAAGCCGCCGAGCAGGGTAAGGATGTAATCGTTGCCGCTGTCCACACCCGAAAAACTGACATTGGTGGCTGATCCGGAGAGATATCCGTAATTGGTGAAATTACCGGAGATGGGGCTTCCCGCGGTAATAATCGTGTATTCGACCCGCTGGCCGATTGCCGGAACCGCGGCTCCTGCGACATACAGCCGCAGCGTGCCGGCCAATGCCGCCGAGCCGGTTACATTAAGTACATCCGCAGAGGTGGGGCTTACGATGGCCAAGCCCAGTCCGCCATTGGAGGTCTGGTTGTAATTGCCGTTCACCTGCACCGTGCCGGCGGTTGCACCGTGGGCAGCCGCGGCGAGGGAAAGCAACTGTCCACCGGAAACCATTACACCGCCGGCGCCGAACGCGGCGGAATTTCCATCCACCACCGATCCGCCGGCAATAGTAAATAAATCCGTCAGCGTGTTTACTCCGGAAATTTCAATAAAATCGGAGTTACTTGTCCCGCTTACGGTAAACGGCCCATTTCCGGAAATAACGCCCGAGAGAATGGTTGGGCTGCCCTGTGTACCCGAGCCATTGTCAACAAATTCGCCTCCGGAAATAGCCGGCAAACCCGCGGCGGATTGCGAACCGACGGCCGGAAGATCCGCCAATCCAAATTCCACTTGAATCGGGTTGGCAATGGACAGGCCGCCGGCGCCGTTTGGCGCCTGATCCACCAGAGAACCGCCGGTCAACGTAATGGTGGCCGAGGCCGCCGGCAGATTACCCAACGAGCTGAACGCTGCCGACGTGGGTTGCGAAGCATTTCCAATGTCAAATCCATTGGTCGCGGTATAAGCGGAACTGTTACCGCTGCCGGCAAGTATAAAGCTGCCGTTGCTCAAGAACAGTGATCCGGAACTGTCGGTAATTGTGCCGGCGAGTGTAATCGTCTGGCCGCCGCCGTCTAGAAAATTACCGGTTGAGGTGGTGACATTGATAGCCGAAGCCACCGTTGCCGCGGTCGAACCGGTATAGATCAAATGCGAATCATCAAGCTGGATAGCCGCTCCGGCGCCCGGAAGTTCGGCTGACGATGCGAATGTCGCAGTTGTGGATGATGCATTGTTGCCGACAATAAGAGTACCGGCGGAAAATTGCGCCGCATCCGAGCCGGAGGCAAGATTAAATGTGCCGTTCTCCAGGGTGATGGAGTCCGTACCGCCGGCGGAAGCGAGTCCGCCGCCCAACGTCACGCTTTGCGCATTGCCATTGATGATGGAATTGCCGGCGATGCCCGAAATCCGATTGACGATCCCGACGGCCGAAGCACCGGTATAATCCAAGCTGCCCCCATCCAATTGAATGCCCGCTCCGGCGCCGGGAAGGTTCGCGGCGCTGCCAAAACTCAACGCGCCGCCGTGCGACGCGCTGCCGACAATCAGATTACCGGCGGTAAAGGTGCTGGTATTGGCGCCGGAAAGCGTCAGGCTGTTGGTTCCCGCCGAATCAATTATGGCGAGTGAATTACCGCCCACGGAGTTGGAAATAGATCCGGAATAAATGGAGCCGGTATGGCCATTGACATCCACGGTGGCATTGGCATCCAAGGTCAGGTTATTTCCCAGCGTGATTCCGCCGGCCCCATATTGCAGCGTGGCCCCGCCGGTTCCAATCGTGATTCCGCCGGTTCCGAAGTTGGAGGTCGCCGACGTGGTATTCTGGAAATTCACCGTCACGCCATTTTCCATGGTGGTGCCGCCGGTGTAGGTATTGTTGCCGCTTAACGTCAGCGTATGGGCGCCGCTGATCGTCAACAGGCTGCCGCCCACCAGCGATGCGCTGATCGCCGCATTGTTGGCCAGCGTGATCGTACCATCCACCTCCAGCGTGTTGGCCCCCGTGCCGGCGATGGTGTATTGCGCACCGGCGGTCATGGCGTTAAACGTCAGATTGCTGACCACGATCGGGCCGTTGTCAATCGTGATCGTTTCACTGGCGCCGCCGCCCGCCCCTATACTGGCCGACGACCCGTCACTCCAAACCTGGTCCGCACCCGCCAGCGCCCAGTTGCCGGTGGTGGTATCCCAATTGCCGGAACCATCACTTAACGCCTTGGCCCCGGTGGGGTCCCAGCTTAACGTCAACGGAACCACCAGCACGATATCATTGGGATGCAGTGTCGTGCCCGTGTAATCTATCGTGCCGGTTCCCAGACCCGTCACCGAGGCAAAGCTGCTGCCCGTAAGCACCCCGCTGGTGTCATCGGCCAGTACATATTGCGACTGCGTCTGAGTACCGGAGATGTTAAGAATCAGATTCAAACCGGTGATGTTCAGCGTGCCGGAATTGGTCAGCAGATCCCCGGTATTGTTCACAAGGTTCCAGGTCAGGCTGCCCCCTGTTCCGCTCAATGTCGCCCCATGGGCAATCGTGATATTGCTGTGGGCCAGCGAACCACCCGTTCCAAGATCCAGCGTACCACTATTCACTGCCGTGGCGCCGCTATATGTATTGGCGCCGGTAAGCGTCAGCGCAGTGCCGGCCCCGCCCGCCTGCGTCAATGTGCCGGTGCCGGAAATTGCACTGGCCAGACTGCTGGACGCCGACTGGTTAAAGCTTAACGCGGAATTGTCCACAATCCCGCCCTGCAGCCCGGCCGTCGAACCGCTGAATTCCAGCGTGCCGCTGGTGATGGTGGTGGCGCCGGTATAGGTGTTTGCACCAGCCAGAACTTCCGTTGAACCCGTACCCGTCAGCGTTATACCGCCCGTGCCGGTAACAATACCGCTGTAAGTATCCGTTTGTGACGCAGGCAGATTAACGCTCAACAATTGCGAACCAAGACTCACCGTTCCACCGCTCCCGGAAAGACCGCGAATCGTAGCGCCGCTTGTGGCGCCGGAAATATCAAAGACGCCTCCCGAACTTAAAACAACACCGCTGGAATCCGCAACGCTGCCGACGCCGGATAACGCCAGCGTGCCGCCGCTAATGGTGGTGGCGCCGGTAAACGTGCTGACTCCCGAAAGGGTCAATGTGCCGGCGCCCGTTTTGGTGATGCTGCCGCCGGCGCCTCCGCTTGCTCCCCCATCCGTGAGCAGACCACTGAATGTGGAGGATCCGCTGCCGACATTTACACCAAGATTGTTGCTCCCAAGAGAAACCGTACCACCGCCGGCCAGATTGTTGATCTGCGTGGCGCCATTCGCGGAGATATCAAATCCTCCCCCACTATTCACGATCACGCTGCTGGAATCGGCAATGCTGCCGCCGCTGAGCAAAAGCAGCCCGTTACCGGCGATTGTAGTTGTGCCGGTATAGGTGTTAATCCCCTCAAGTTTCAGAAAAACTCCGCCGGTTCCACCCACCGTCAATCCGCCGGTTCCCTGAATGTCCCCACTGAAGATTGAATTCGTTGAAATTGAGGCAATGAGCGTATTGCCGCCCAGGCTTATGGTGGAACCCGCCTGCCCCCCCATGTTTTGGATGGAGACCGAGCCGGCAGCTGCGGAAATATTGAATACCGCGGAGGGTGAATTTAGATCCAGGTATCCGGAATCCGCAACACTCCCGGAGCCGGAAATAGCCAACGTACCGCCATTGATAAGGGTGGAACCCGTATAAGTATTGATCCCGGAAAGGGTAAGTGTACCGGTACCGGATTTGATGAGGATGCCGCCGGTGAGGTTGTTTGCACCGCCCGCATCGTGAATTACCCCGCCGAAGGAATCCGTCCCCGCGACATTGACCGTCAGAGCCCTGGAACCGATGTAGACATCACCGCCGGAGCCGGCAAGGCCATTAATGGTCGCACCGATAGAAGTTTGCGAGATATCAAATTTTGCTCCGGCCGCCAGGTTTACACCGCTGGAATCGGCAATGCTGCCGGTAGAGAGCAGCAGATCCCCTGAATTGATGGTGGTGGCGCCAGTATAGGTGTTGACACCGCCCAGGGTTAAAGATCCGGTTCCCGACAGCATAAGACCGGCGCCGGTTCCGCCGGCAATGCCGCCGTCCTGAATAACACCGCCGAAAGTATCGGTTCCCGAACCAGTGATGTTAAGAGTCTTATTTCCCAGGGATACGGTGCCGCCGGCGCCGGACAAATCGACAATAGCGACGGTACCGGCACTGACCTGCGAAACGTCCAAAACGGCCGGCGCCGACAGGCCGATATAACTTGAACTGCCGATGCTTCCTGCGCCGGATAGCGCCAGTGTGCCATTGACCAACAGTGTACTGCCGCTATAGGTATTCAGGGCGGAAAGCGTAAGTCGACCGTTATGATTTGTAGACAGATCGTTGACGGTCAGGTTTCCAACGCCGGAAACCGCACCGGAAACATTATCACTTTGACCGTCGAGATTAATTGTGTTGGCGACACCGCTCAATAAAACCCCATGACTGTAAGATACGGCGCCATCTGTTTCCAAGGTACCGCCGTTAAAAGTGAGGCCGCCCCCCGAAAGCTCACCGGCATTTCCAACAATAAGGGTGGTCGAAGCGCCGATATTCATAATCCCGGCGAATCCGGAATTTGTACCGGAAAGTGTGAATGAGCCGTTCTGGAACGCAAGGGTCGTTCCCGCCACTCCGGTAATGTTGCCCGAATAGACTTCGGCAAATCCCCCACCGTTGACGGTGGCATTGGCATCCAA
>JAKBBN010000011.1 GCA_021808485.1 Planctomycetota bacterium
CTCGCCGGCAGCACACCATCCCACCGCTGCCGGGGCGTCCATTCCGGATATTCAACCCGTAACCACCGGTACGTACGGCTTTGTGGTGCCGCCGGATATCAGCAGCTTCAAAAAAACGGGTGATTTGATGCAGGAATATTTGCTGTATTACGGCCGGCCTAAGCCGAATCAGAAGCCGTTCCTGACCATGGTGCTGTCCCGCCATGTCAAGGCGGCTTGCGTGGGTAATCCGCTGTTTGTGATCAAGTCAGAACGGCGGTTTGTGCTCAACGGTCTGCTGGCTCACGAGTATGCCGGCTATACCGCCGCGGGCCGACCTTTTGCGGAACTGATTCTGCACCACCCTCGAGCTGCCGATAAACTCGATGCGCTGGCGATTGTGCCGAATGAAACACAACGCAACGTCGCCTTGAAGATTCTCAAGACCATCCATTGGAAAGCCAACTAGCCTCTTTTGCGGGTAACAACCGTTGAAGGGAGCCGGGAATTAAAGATGGCCGAATCCCTGAAAATTCTTGCCTCTGGACCTTGGCCGCGGGAGCATGTCAGTGTCACAATTTCCGGGTCGCAGTCGCATACGAAGCGCGCCGATGCGGAAATAAATCAGTTCTGGGAAACTGAATTGGCGGCCGCACGGCGGGAAAACCGGATTCTTTTCAACAGTCCGGTTTTGTGCCTGCAAAAATATGAAATAACGGACCGCGGACTTGCCCTGCAACTGGCCCGTTCAGACTATAAAACCTTTCTTGTGACCACGCTGCGACACAACGGCTTTTTTCTGCGGCATTTCCCGGACAGCATCGCCCCGGCGTTGGGAAACAGCATTCTGCTTACATGCGGCACGCAGGCGCTTTTGGGTGTGCGCAGCCGTCGTGTGGCCGCATATCCCGGGCACGCCCATCTGATTGGGGGTGTGCTGGACTGTCGCAGCGGGGAAGAGGAAAAAACTGCGGGCCCCGGCGCGCAAGTATTGCGGGATCACCTGCTGGCGGAAATTCATCAGGAAGTCGGCCTGGACGCGGCGGATCTCACCCGGCCGCCCCAGGTTCTGCTGTTGGTGCAGGATACGATATTGAATCAGCCGGAATTGATCTGGCATGGCGAAATCAGTGAGCGGAGCATGAATCAAGCCATGCAGCCCTCGGACGCGGAAGATCGGCACGAACATGAACGGATGCTGACGCTGAGCATCGCCGCGGCGGCGGAAAAGACGGATATGCCGCTGACTCCGGCGGCGAGGCGGGCCATCACGATGTTGGCCGGATTACGCACCGGCCGGCATTAGGAACCGGGCCAGGACCCGGGGGCCATGGGGCCGGCGGTTCATGTGGTCATGAGCTGCCCGGATTATGGATTCAAGGGCGTTGGTTCCCGCGGTTGATCAGCCGGTGGCGCTGTTAAGGCCGATTTCCACCGCCCCTTTTGAAAAATTCTCCACCCGACTTTTGCCGTTAAAGATATTGCCGGTAATAACGGCCTGCCGCAACTTTGTCCCTAAACGCACCTGCACGCCCGGCTGCTGAAATTCGCAGCTGCTTACAATCAGTCTTTCGCCATCGGACTCCAGGGCGGCCAATCGCGGATTCCATTGCACCATCGTGCAGGCGTTAAAACCCACGGTTCCATTTCCCGCCAGTCGGGCGATTCCGTCCGACGGCCCCCAGAATGAGCAATTGGCAAACCGCACGGGACCGTGGTTCTGCGGCAGGATAATGACTTGCACAGGTGTGACTTTTCCAAGTTTAAGATAATCAAATGATACGAATTCGCCGTTGGTAATAAGCAGTCCGGGGGCCTGCGACTGTTCCACGCGCACGGCGTGCATGGAACCATCCGCGCCAATTCCGAGAAAATTACCATTGCAGGCGCCGGTTTTTCCCTCAATAAATCGATAGCCGATCTTATAGCCGAAAGAGAATGTGTTAAAAACATACTCCCAATCCGAGCGGCCGAACACAAACGATTCGCCATGCCGATACACAAATTCCAGCACCGCACGGCTTTGCGACCACCAGGGGTTAAAATGCACATCCTCTATCCGGCCGATGTCGTAAATTTCATCAACATAAATACCGATGCGCAGCGGCTGTCCGGTCACGTTCCTGATCAGATGGCGGTGGGCCGCAATGGCGTTGATGCCCATCCAGGAATTCAGCAGTTCCACATTCTGCACGGTAACGTTTTCGCCGTTGAGTTTAAGCGTCCATGGATATTCCAGCAGCGCACCTGACACCCGCTGCTGCGGATACCAAACTGCCAGGCCGGTCACGGCCGAATCGGTGGCCAGCGATATCAGCGGCGGACCATCCTGCTTTCCCCGGCCGCCGATCGCGCGAAGGACCGTACCGTGGCGAACTGATCCGGCTTGATGATCCCCGGGAAATCCGGTGGCGGCACGCGAAGTCGGACCGCGCGCGACCCCGCAAAGCGCGACGCCCTGCGGAACTTGCAAATTTCCGCCAACGGTGAAATCACCGGCGGAAAGCTGTGCAATTCCGCCGCCGGCGGACCCCAATTTGTCCAGGACCTTTTGAATGGGATCCGTGGCGTCTTGCCCGGGGCGGCAATGTACCGGGATAACCGGTCCGTTGGCCGGTTCCATGGATCGGGAAACAGCCGCTTGCCCCGGATGCCACCGCACGCCGGCCGTGGCGACCGCTGTTGCTCCAAGGAAATTGCGCCGATTGAATACATCCATAAACCAGGCTCCTGTTTTTCCGTGATTCGGCCGGTGGGTCGTTGAATGTTCACTTCACCGGCCGCCTATCGTTTCCGCAGGTGATTCAACGCGGTTTACCGGTTATAGTTGCCTAGGATGAAAAAATACCCGCACGATAAACGAGCCTCGCCCCGGCGGGCGACCGAAACCATATCCGGATCACGGGCAGGCGCGGCAAAACCGCCCGCGCCCACGGATTGGAACCATGTCAGTCAATGGTATGATGCGCTGGTGGGTGAACAGGGCAGCGACCACCATCAACAGGTGCTGATTCCGGGCGTACTGCGGCTGGTTCAACCGCGGGCGGACATGCGGATTCTGGACCTTGCCTGCGGGCAGGGTGTGATGTGCCGGGCCATGGCGGCAGCGGGCGCGGAGGTTACGGGTGTTGATTTGGCTGCGGACTTGATCGGAACGGCAGTGCAGCGCAGCACGCATCCAAACCGGGAAAAATATTGCGTGGGAGATGCCCGGCGGCTGGAGGAGTTGTCCTTGCCGGCCGAATCGTTTGATGCGGCCGTGTGCCTGCTGGCCATTGCGAACATGACCCCGCTGTCTCCAATTTGGGCCGGTTGCCGCAGCTTGCTTAAGCCGGGTGGGCAGTTGGTGATAGTGCTGCTGCACCCCTGTTTTCGCATACCGGGGAAGAGCAACTGGGGCTGGGATGATCGGGAAGCCGTGCAATATCGGCGGATTGATGGATATCTGACATCGGCCAAGGTTCCGATTCAGATGCACCCGGGTACGGATAAATCGGTAACCACCACCACATTTCACCGGCCGTTGCAGGCATATGTCAATACGCTGGGTTCGGCAGGATTGCTTTTGGAAAAAATGGAAGAATGGATCAGCCGCAAACAACCGCCGGCCGGCAGACGATTTTCCGCTTTGGATGCGAGTCGGCGGGAAATACCGCTTTTTATGGCGCTATCGGCACGGAAAGTGCCGTTTGAACCGCACGGTACCGGTGGCGGGGGGATCAAAAAAACTCCGGCCGCGGATGACAACATTTGACACGTCCAGCCCGTGCGCCGTAGCATACTGTTCTTGGCAATTGCGCCTGAGGGCGTAGCTCAATTGGTTAGAGCATCGGATTGTCGATCCGAAGGTTGCGGGTTCGATCCCCGTCGCCCTCGTTTTAATTCGGGGCAATTGCCGGCCAGAATCTGTGGGATTCATAGAAAAGTCAGAAAGACCGATAAGGCCAAGAAAGGCTTAGCTTACAGGCCTCACATGCGTGATCGATTTCGTCCGCAATTGTAGCCCTGGGTGCGGCTGGTGACATCAATCGGCCACCGGTCAATTCGGAATAATATAACGCTATTAGATAATAAAACATCATATAATAGAATAAAATTTATCATAATATAGTTATTATGTTGTCATAAATAATATTGGTACCAGTTATAGTCCCCTCTTTTATTTTGATAACAAATTTGGGAGAATACTGGGTGAACGTAATCACCGTGACGGATTGGATTGCGGGCTTCCATGGAAGGTTTTTGACGATGAGCACAGGCACGTTCAATCAAAAGCAAATGGAAACAAGCAAACCGGCAATTATTATTGATCCACAGATTTTGGAAGAGGGGCGACTGGCACAGCGCGATGGCCGCGTGCTGGAATGCCAGTTGGATTCAGATGAGGTTTTGGTCGGAAAGGTTCGCCGCGATCAGGCTAAACCCTATGCCGTTGTGGTGCAGTCCAAAGGTAACCCAACATATGGTACCGTCTTAGAAGGTAGATGCACCTGCTCGCGAAGTTTTAATTGTGACCATGTCGCGGCGGTTGTAATCGACCATTTTGGTTCCACGGATGCACTGCAATGTATTGCGCCGGCTCGGGCGCCGGACATGGAATCAACTGAATCTTCGGTTGATCAGACGGCAGTTGAGTTAGCTAAGCTTTCAGTCAATGTGCAAACTTGGTTGCAGCTTTTGCTACCGGTTGATGATGCTCATCCCCAAGGCAGGGATTCCTATCCCACCGGCGAAAGCAGGCGGCTGACTTACACAATTTCCCCGCAGCCGGATCAACCCCACCGCATCCTTATTATGATTGGTATTGGGAATGCCGATTTCAATGGAAGAATCCGCGAGGTGCGGCACCTGGCGGGCGAAAAACTGCTTTATTCCTCGCCGGGCTTTCTGCAGCCAAGTGATATAAAGAATCTTCAGATGCTGCAAAGTTTCTCGCCGGGAGGATTAAGAAAGAAATCCGAACAGGTTCCGGTTTCACTTGCAACGGAAATTGTTAAATCGATTTGCGCAACCGGCCGGGCATATTGGAAACGTACAACGCTGCCGCCATTAAAGCCGGGACCGGAGCGGACCGGGGTGCTGGAATGGTGCGAAAGTGCGGATGGGCATCAATACCCCGGCATACGCGTGGAGCCGGCGGCGGTTCTCATTTCCGGTCCGGAGTGCCTGTATGTTGATCCGGTAACTTATGAATGCGGTGCTGTAAAGACAAATATTCCACCGATGCAATTGATGGCGTGGCTGACGGCGCCGCCGATACCGGTTGGGAATACCGAGGCCATTGCAAAATGCTTGAAAAGCACCGGTCTTCCCGCTCCACTGCCAACAAATGTCGAAATCCGCAACGATGAAGTGCCCGTGCCGTTCCTGCGGCTGAATTCGGCGGTTAATCCATGGTATTCCGACAAGCTGGCCTGGCGGTCCACTGAAAAGTATGTTCATTTTGCCGAATTCTGGCTGGAGTATGCGGGGCATCGGGTAATGCCGGAAAGCACGGACGATAAGCTGCGAATTCGACGCCCGGAAGGGATGCTGATCATACGGCGAAATAAAATCGCCGAAAGCAAGATAGCGGCTTCTTTGGCCAACCACGGTCTGCGTGAACGACCGCTTTTTTATTATCATGGCGCGGAGATTGCGGACAAGTCTGCTTTGACCGTCGGACTCTCCGAAGGAGGGGATGCGGAGGACTGGAAACTATTTGTACAGCGGAATGTGCCGCAACTGGAACACGCGGGTTGGCGGATTCAATACGACCCCGGCTTTGTCTGCCGCACGGTAAACATTGACAATTATTACCTGGAAACCACCGGCTGCAACGATAACAACTGGTTTGACGTTGAGCTTGGGGTGGAAGTGGACGGTGAGCGGATCAATATATTGCCGCTGCTTCGTGCGGCGCTGGCGATATCCGCAAAAAGCAGCAAAACCATACCGATTCACCTGCCTGACGGCCGCAATATCGTTATTCCACGGGCGCGGCTGGAAAAAATACTGGGCGTGATGGTGGAACTGCTGGACCCGGCCGCGCAAACCGGCGACAAAAAAATCCGCGTGGACCGGCTGCGTGCAGCACAGCTTGCATTGATAGACCGCAGCTGGCAATGGAACGGCGACCAGCGGCTGAAGGAACTGGGCAAAAAATTGAACAATTTTTCCGGCCTTTCACCGGTGCGGATTCCGGCGGTGCTTAAGGCGGAATTGCGCAGCTATCAGCGGGAGGGGCTTAACTGGCTGCAGTTTCTGCGGGAGCATGAGTTGTCCGGTGTTCTGGCTGATGACATGGGGCTGGGCAAGACCGTCCAGACCCTGGCGCACATCGCGTGTGAAAAGGAGGCCGGTCGGCTGGACCGGCCCGCGCTGGTCATTGCGCCGACGAGTGTCATTCACAACTGGCGGGCCGAATGCGAGCGCTTTGCCCCGGACCTGAATACGCTGGTGCTGCACGGCCCGTCGCGGCACGCCCATTTTCCACGCGTGATGAATCATGACCTGGTACTGACAACCTATCCGCTGCTGGCCCGTGATGCCGACGAACTGAAAAAACACCGCTATCACCTGCTTATTATGGATGAAGCCCAACTGATCAAGAATCCGCGGACGTACTATGCGCAATCCGCACGCGAGTTGGAGACCCGTCACCGCCTTTGCCTTTCGGGCACGCCGTTGGAAAATCACCTGGGCGAGCTTTGGGCCTTGTATGATTTTCTGCTGCCGGGCTTTCTGGGGGATGCCAAATCGTTCCGCCGGATTTTTCGCGACCCGATTGAAAAGTCGAATGACACCCACCGCCGCGGGGCGCTGGCCAAGCGGATCGGACCCCTGATTCTGCGGCGGCGCAAACAGGAAGTGGCCAAAGAACTGCCCACCAAGACCGAAGTTGTCCGAACCGTGGAATTGGCCGGAGATCAATTGGACCTGTATGAAAGCATCCGGAGTGTGATGCAGTCGCGCGTGGAAGTTGAAATAGCGGCCAAGGGGCTTTCGCGATCGCATATCGTCATTTTGGATGCCTTGTTAAAACTGCGCCAGGTTTGCTGCGATCCCCGGCTGGTCAAGCTGCCGAGCGCGGAAAAAGTGCGGGAATCGGCAAAACTTGAATACCTGATGCAGATTCTTCCCCCGCTGATTGAAGAGGGCCGCAAAGTCCTGCTGTTTTCGCAGTTTACCGGTATGCTGGACCTTATTGAAGAGGAAATCGTCAAACGGCAAATTGATTTTCTAAGACTCGACGGCCAGACGACGGACCGGCAAACGCCCGTGGCGAAATTCCAGGCGGGTTATGCACCGCTTTTTCTTATCAGCCTGAAGGCCGGCGGCACGGGGCTGAACCTGACGGCGGCGGACACCGTTATTCATTACGATCCGTGGTGGAATCCCGCCGTGGAAAATCAGGCGACGGACCGCACTCACCGCATAGGACAGGATAAACCCGTATTTATATACAAGTTGATCGCCAAAGGGACCGTGGAAGAAAAAATTCAGGCCATGCAGGCCCGCAAAGCCGAACTTGCGGAAGGCCTGCTGAATGATGGTGCGGGCAAATCGCTGCAATTAACGGGCGAAGACCTGCGGCAACTTTTTGCGCCGCTGGAAAAGTCGGATGGCGTATAACCGGCGGGGGACGTCGGCCCCGTCCAACCGCCGGGTCAAAGATCATGGATGGGATGCCCATGAACAATCAAGGCACACGGCGGGAACACCCGGAAATTCCATCGCGCAGCACGCGCGAACATGATCGCTTGGCCCGGCTGCATCAACTGGCCACCTTGGGCGAACTTGCCGGCGGCCTGGCGCATGAATTAAAAAACCCGCTTTCCACGGTCAAACTTAATCTGCAGCTGCTGCAGGAGGATCTGGCGGGCAGGGCGGATATGGAGCGCAGTCATGCGCGGATCGCCACTTTGCGCCGCGAAGTGGACCGGCTGGCGGAGACCCTGGATGATTTTCTGCGTTTTGCCGGCCGAATGGAGCTGCATCTGACCCCGATGCATATCAACCGGCTGGTCAACGATATGGTCGACTTTTTTCAGCCGCAGACCCATGCGGCGGCGGTGCGGTTGCACGCAAGCCTTTGTCCGGAGGATCCGTTGTGCCGGCTTGACGGTAATCTGTTTAAGCAGGCCATGCTTAACTTGATGATCAACGCGATGCAGGCGATGCCCGGCGGGGGGGATTTGATTATTCGCACGCATGTGGATGGGAATATGGTGTTTGTGGATGTTTCGGATACCGGCACGGGAATAAGTCCGGAAGCCATGCCGCATTTATTTGAAGCTTATTTTACGACAAAAAAGGGCGGCACCGGACTGGGATTGGCGACGACGCGCCGCATCATTGAAGAGCATCAGGGACACATACAGGTGACCAGCGAACCGGGGCGGGGCACAAATTTCCGGCTGGAAATGCCGCTGGAGACGGCGGAATGACGGGCCGGGCAAACGCGGAATGGAAGCCGACGGGCGTCGGCAGCCCGGCATGACGACCCGGCGCGGCCCCGTATTGCTACACTGCCACCGGACGGTGGATGCTGTTGTGGGCCATTTTCGCGGTAACTTCAAACTCCAGCGGACGGCCGCTGCGGTAGCGGTTGAATTCTTCAATCATCAGGCGGCCCATACGCGCGCACTCACGATCCTGCGAGCCGGCGATATGGGGTGTCAGAACGATATTGGACAGAGTGAAAATATCGGAGCCGGGCACAGGCGGCTCAGGGTCGGTTACATCCAGAATGAACTGAAGATCCGGGCGTTTACGCGCGACGGCAATCAACTCCGGCTCATTGATAATCGCGCCGCGGGAGGTGTTAATAAGCGTGGCATTCGGCTGCATGGTCGCCATCAGGGCGCCGTTTACCATGCCGCGTGTTTCGGCAAGCAGCGGCGTGTGCAAAGATATGACATCGGAGCGTGAAAACAGTTCCGGCAGGGACACCAGTTCCACGCCCAGTTCGTCGGCCTGCCGGGGGGTGGCAAAAGCATCGTAGGCGATGATCTGCAAATCATATTTCCGCAGCTTTTCAATCAGCAACCGGGCAATGGTGCCCAGGGAGACCAGGCCCACAACGCTGCGATAGCAACCAGGAAAGTTTCCGGGCGTGGACCAGGCTTTGAGCTCCCGGGTGCGCAGGGCGTGGTGCCATATCTGCTTAAGCCCCATCACAATCATGGCCATGGAGTATTCCGCCACGGGGATGGAATTGGCGAATGCGGCACTTGAAAATCGGATCCCACTGTTCCATGCTGCGTCGGTGGCCACTGTCGCCAGCGAACCGGCGCCGTAAAACACCACTTTAAGCTGCGGCGCGTGGCGAAGAAATGCCGCATCAATGCGGGGCGCCCCCCATCCCGAAAACAGATATTCCACGGGATTCAGAATATCCGGATTCTGAGCCAGCATGTCACGGGTAAAAGGTTGATCCGGAAGGTCGCAGAGCGCGGCAATATCGCGGCGCTCATCCGGACCATAGATCCATAAAAATTCCTGCCTCCCCAGAGCAAACAAAGCCTTTGGACGGGAATTGAAATGGACTGCTGACGAATTGTGTTTGTTCACTGTAGCTCTTTAATCTGCCGGTACAATTTATGCTTGAAGCAATACCCAAATACTAAATATAGTGTAAGGAATTAGGCCGCCGTGGTCAAAAGACATAGCCGGCGGGAATTGCCGGGCTCTAACAGGGCCGGAATTGGCGGATCTACCGGCCGTCATGCGGCCGGTGATTCCCAACGGGTGCAGGTTGATCGCATTCTTGGATTGCGGTCCCAAAGGCCAACGCGGCCGTCCGCGCTGTGCACGGTTCGGCTGCACACGATAAAATGACGTTATGCCGAACATGCAGGATCTATCTCCGTTGGCCAGCGCCACATCCGTCGTGCAGAAGTTGCAGCAGGCGGGGTATGCCGCCTGTTTCGCCGGTGGGTCTGTTCGCGATCAACTCCTGGGCAGACCGGTCAAGGATTACGATATTGCCACCTCCGCACTTCCCGCCCAGGTGCTGAAGATATTTCCCAAGGCGCGGCGTGTGGGTGCGGCTTTCGGTGTTGTTTTGGTCAACTTCCGGGGCCACGCCATGGAGGTCGCAACCTTTCGCACGGATGGCGAGTATGCCGACGGCCGCCGGCCGAAGGAAGTGCAGTTCGCCGATGCCCGGGCGGATGCCCAGCGGCGGGACTTCACATGCAACGGTCTGTTCTTGGACCCATTGACCGGACAGATCATGGATTATGTCGGCGGACGGCAGGATATCGACGGCAAAATGCTCCGCGCCATCGGTGATCCGATGCAGCGGTTTAAAGAGGATCACCTCCGGATGCTGCGTGCGGTGCGGTTTGCCTCGCGGCTGGAATTCACCATTCATCCGGACACTTGGGCGGCAATTCAGGCTATGGCGGACAATCTGAAGCTGATCAGCCGGGAAAGAATCGGCCAGGAAATGCGCTTCATGCTTCCGCACCGGACGCGCGGGCGGGCCGTGCGTTTGCTGGCGGAAAGCGGCCTGCTGGCCAAAGTGCTCGCGAAGGACACAGTGGCCCCGCAGCCCGGCGGTCGGCCGCCGGACAGCCTGGTGATCGACCGGTTGCCGGAATCCGCGGGATTTGCCGTATCGTTGGCTGCTCTGATCCATGATTTTTATGCCGTCTTCCCATTGTCCAAAAATGCGGTGGATCAACTCCAAAGCGCATTGGCTTTAAGCGGGCAGGAGAGGGCGGACGTGTCTTGGCTGGCGGATAAATTGCCGTTGTTGCGCGATTGGCGCATCGTGCGGCCGGCCGCCGTCAAAAGGCTGATGGCGGATCATCGGTTCGGGGAACTTGCCGCCTTGCTGCATGCCGTTCTGAATGATCCGGAGCAACACCGGGCTTTGGAATCGCAACTCAAGATACTCGGCGCGGATCCGATTGCGCCGCCCTTTGTCACCGGCGATGATTTGCTGGCAATGGGTGCGTCGGCCGGCCCGAATTTCCGGCGCTGGCTGGATGAACTTTACGACCGGCAGCTGGAAAATCAGTTTGCGGACCGCGCCGGCGCGTTGGCGGCCGCCCGCAGGCTTGTATTTCCCGGGGGCGGGGGATAGTTTGCCGGTGGCTTGCAATGCGGTGATTCCGTTGTGACAATGCCTTTATGAATTTAAGCGATTTCATATCCCGGCGGGATGCGCGATGGAAACGTTTGAGCCAATTGCTCGATGCTGCCGGCGCCCATGGGCTATCTTCCCTGGGCACCGCTGAAGTTGAAGAACTGTTTTCGCTTTATCGCCTGACATCCAGTGATCTTAGCCTGCTGCAAACCCGAGGCGGCAGCATGGCGCTGACGGATTACCTGGAATCACTTGTCGCCCGCGGGTATCAGCATGTCACGGCGCCGCGGGGCGGCAAATTCTTCCGCGGCTGGTGGCGGATCGTCCGACACGATTTTCCATTGACCGTGCGGCGGCAATGGCCGCTGGTGCTCATTGCCGCATTGATTATGGCGGCGGGCACAACGATCAGCTATGTGATTACGATGCATGATCCGGCCGCGGCGCTGACGTTTGTGCCGCACGAGTTTTTTCGCCAGAGTCCGGCGGCCAATGTGGCCCAGCGGATTAAGGAGCAGTCATCCCGGCATTTTAATTACAGCGCCGCGAAGAATTTCATGTTCTCGGCCTTTTTGTTTACCCATAATATTCTGGTCGGAATCCTGTCCTTCGCCCTGGGAATGACCTTCGGCATCGGCACGCTCGTATTTCAATTTTTCAACGGGTGTGATCTGGGATCCCTGGCGGCGCGATACCAGTCCGACCGTGTCTTTGAATACTTTATCGCATGGGTAGGCCCGCACGGCGTGCTGGAGCTTCCGGCCATTACGTTTTCCTCCACCGCCGGCTTGCTTGTGGCAAGAGCGCAATGGACCCGGGGCGGGCGGCACGGCAGCGTGCTCCGGGCCATTCAGGCGCAGCGGCACGATATCATCAGCCTGCTGGGCGGGGCGGCCACGATGTTCATCGGCGCCGGGTGCATTGAGGGCGGATTCAGCCAGCTGGCGGCGCCGATTATTCCCTATTCGCTGAAAATTGCATTTGCCGCGGCTTTATTCTGCGCGCTGCTGTTGTACCTATTTCTGATGCCGGTGCGCGAAAGTTCGCCGGAGAATCCGCGGATCGCGTTTGCCGGTCCGGCGGCGAAAACTCTCCGGATTGCCGCGGCCGATTGACGTCCGGGGGCGCGGCTAGAATAATTTAAGAGCTGAAGCATCCCCGGCGGCGGGAGCCGCGACAATGTAACATGTTTGTTGTGCCGAATGCGTGGAGCCACTTATGTTCTGGAACCGTGACAAAAAACAACCCGAAACACATGACCGCAGGCCGGCTGCGGGCGATGGTAACGCCAAGTTGCACGTTCCGGTTGATCCGGAATGGGAAGTCCATCCGGAACAGGTGCGCCGGATGTTGCAGGAAAAGGTCGATTTCCTGTTTCTGGACATTCGACTGGACAAAGAGATTCAGGTCGCGCGAATTCACGGGGCCACGTGGGTGCCGCTGCATGAGTTGCCCGCGTCGATTCAAAAGCTGGAATCCTGGCGCAACAAGCATATTGTGGTGCACTGCCATCGCGGCAGGCGGTCGCTGCGCGCCACGGAATGGCTGCGCGAGCAGGGTTTTACCGACGCCTATTCGATGGCCGGCGGTATTGACGCCTGGAGCATTCTGATTGATAACGCGGTTCCGCAGTATTAAGCGGAGCGTCCGGCACGCCGGTGTTACCCGGAAGTTTACACCACGTCCTGAAATGGCCGGGCAACTTCGCGGAATGCGGCCCCGGGCAGATGAACCGTGCCCCATGATTCGGATCTGGCCCGCATATGCATACGATAATCGGCAATGCTCACGGTCATCATGCCGTACCAGCGATGCTGAAACCCGAAAAGCTCGCGAAACGGTGATTGATCCGGCTCGTGCGGCCAATGGTACATGAACAAAAATATGGCGATGAAACCACCGCCGAATATTTCCTGCCATTGTCGCAGGTCATCAATATCCGCCCGCGTCGTCCAATTTGGCAGCGATGCCCGGGCTGAAAGCCGCGGGCTGCAGGCGCGGCCTTTGACATCCACTAGCAGGTTGGTTCCATTGGGCCGGTAAACGACAAAATCAAAGCTTTTGAGTTTGGCATCCCCGAATAAAGCCCGTTTGGCTTCGTCCACGGCGATGTACGGCAGCCCGTTTCGCCGCAGATAATCTTCAAAAGCCGCTTCGTAATGGCTGCTTTTTTTCGACCGTGGCCCCATGACGCCTGCCTTTCCAGTTTGACGGATAATTGAGCGGCATGCTATCAAAAGTTGCCGACGGCGTAAAGACGGCGGCACATGTTGCACGGGCCGATTGTCACCGCAGCCGTGGAAAAATCATGGAATAAATGGAAATGGGCGGACCGCCGGAAACGATACCCCGGCGAACATGACGGTTGCGATGAAATGCGCACGGCCGGCGGTAAATGGTGTTGCGCGTCGCGAGCCCATTGCACTTGATCCGCAACCGGCCGGGAGTAGGTCCGGCGCCTTATGCGCGTGCCGACATTTGAATGATCGAACGCACGGTCTGCCGGACATCAGTTATTGATACTTCGGTTTCCGTGCGGTCAAAAAGATTTTTTACCTTTACATTTCCACGGCTCATTTCGTCGGGGGCCAGAATAATCGCCGCCGCTGCTCCGGACGCCGCGGCCTCCTGCAGAAGCTTGCCGATGTTTTTGGTCGCCCGATAGCTGGTCTGCACGTGGTATCCGGGGTGCACAATCAGCGTATGATCCTGATTCCATTGCGACCGGCGAAGATCGGAAATCAGTCTGTCGGCTTTATCCGGTGTGTCGAGTGTGCTGATCACAAAAATATCAGCCCGCGGAAGCAGGTTGTCCTTGAGCCGGCCGTGATCACGCAGCAGAATTTCCAGCACCACATCGCCCATGCCGAAGCCGACTGCGGGCAGCGCCGGGCCGCCGAAGGTTTCAATCAGCCGGTCGTAACGGCCGCCGCCCGCCAGGGCGCGGTTGTCACCGCGGGCGTCGGCTGCTTCAAATACAAAACCGGTGTAATAGGCCAAACCCCGCACGATGCTGATGTCAAACCGGCACAATTCCGCAAGACCCATGGAATCAAGGCGGGATTGAAATGCGGTGATCGCCGCGGTTACTTCCTGCGGCCAGGCCGCCATCAACCGCTGAAGCGACGGAGAATCATCGGGGCGGCCTCCTTCGGCAATCGCGCTGTGGATCATTTCATAATGCGTCATTTCCGTGGGCGCGCAGTTTCGAGCGGCATAAAGCTCGCGGCGGCCGCGATCATCAAGTTTTTGCAGGCGATCGAGAATATAAAATGCGTCCGGCAGGCGGCCGGCGGAAACAAAGGTAGCCAACAGGGCCTGGGTGATCAGTTCACGGTGATTCCATCCTATGCGAAAATCCGTGGTGGTTAAGCCCAGCTCGAACAGGGCATCGGCGCACAGGTTCAGCACTTCGCCGTCAGCCCGCGGCCCGGCTTCACCTACCACATCAACGTTCCATTGTATGAATTCGCGAAGCCGGCCTTTCTGCGGCTGTTCGGCACGGTAGCAGCGCGGAATGGAGAACCATTTAACAGGCCGCGGAAGACCGGCGGCCCGCTGGGCGATCATTCGGGCCAAGGTGGGCGTAAATTCCGGGCGAAGCGCCAAGTCCCGTTCGCCGCGGTCTGTAAAGGAAAAAAGTTGGGATACAATTTCATCCCCGCTCTTCACTTTGTATAAGTCCAGTGATTCAAACGTCGGCCCGTCGACTTCCAAAAAACCATGCCGGATCGAAATACGCCTCCACGCATCTTCAATATGCCGGCGCACGGCCATTTCCGGGGGATAAAAGTCGCGGGTGCCTTTGGGTGCCTGAAAAGCTGCTGTCGTCATGGCCAGAAGTGTACGCGATTGCCGCCATTTCTTGAAGCCCGCAGGTACAGGGGCGGCGGGGATATGGCCGCGCTTGCATCCGGCGGCTTTCGAAGTTGGAATATGCGTTCTCCGCTGACGATGGAATGATCCACGCGGCGGTTAAATGGAGTGTGTTGCCATGCGGCGATCTGCAGCCGGTGAAATTGACCCCCAATCGACGGCGATGACCGTGGCCCGGCCGACATTAATTGTTCGCCGTCTGCGGGAGCAACTGCGCAACCCGCCGCTGTTGGGCGCGATGGGCACGCTTGATGCCGCGGGAGCGGCCCGTGTGCGTATGGTCGTCATTCGCGGTATTCACCCTGGGCGCGGTGAAATCGTGATTTGTGCGGACAGCCGCAGCCGGAAGGTGCGCCAGCTCAAGTTGAAAAAAAGAGGGGAATTGTGCATCTGGCTGCCGGTGGAACGAATTCAGCTTCGCATGTTGCTGGACTGGACGGTTCTGGAAGGCGGCGGAACAGTGCGAAATGGACCGCAAAAAGATCGGTTGGTAAGGAAGTTGTGGACCGCATTAAGCGATGAATCACAACTGCTTTTTGCCCGCCCGCCGTCCGGCAAGCTTTTCAGGCCGGGTTGCGGCGCCCTGAATCAGCCGATTACCGGCAGGGAGGCGTCAGCGTCGGTTAATTTTTCGGTATTAACGGGAAAGATCATTGCAATGGATGCGTTGGTGATCGGCAGCACGGAACATATACGGTATCTGCATCAACGGCGCAATCGAAAATGGCATTCGGTCCGGATTAATCCGTAACGCCATCGGCGGCGCGGCGGGGGACCGCCGGTTATTCCGCACCGGTTCCGGACCGTTTTAAAAATGTCGGCGCCGGTGAATTGTGCCAGATGATCCGTGGGACATCCTCGCAGACCACCGGCGGGCGGCCGTCGGGCATTGCCAGTGAGAAGCCCACATTGTTCAGCCGCAGGTCGTTGACATGCCTGGCGAAAATGCCGTAAGCCGGCAGATATCTTGAAAACAGGTAAAAATCAGGAAATTCGGTAATGTCTTCGGGCACATGAATATATTCATCCGATGCCGCCGCACCGCCCGTAAGGGTGATATGCACATTGTCCAGCACCACGCTTCCAATCTGATCGCCGGGAATACCGGTGATAAATATCCCCGTGGGAAACAGCAGGTGACCTTCATTGCATGCGGTGGCGGTGACGTTGCGAATAACAATATTGGTGATGCTGCCGGGCTTAAGCGGCTGTTGGCCGGGGTGGAATGTGCCCAGCCGCGCCCCGAGGCGGATAAAAATGGGCATGTCCACGTTGCGCATGGAAAAGTTGTCAAAGCGAACGTTATGAATGTGTCCCCCGTCCATGCACAGGATTTTGATCCCGCCAAGCCGGGTGTCATACGCATGGCAATCCGTGACATGAATATCGCTGAAAGTCCCGCGGGATTCGCTGCCGAATTTGACCGCCGCACACAGGCTGCTTAAGCGGCAATCCCGCACGCGGATGTGCTGACACGGGGCGCGTGTCGTGGTCTTAAAGCAGATGCAGTCATCCTCGGAATTGATATCGCAGTGGCGGATGCGGACAAGCTCGGATGAATCAATATCGATGCCGTCATTGTTATAATTGGCATGATTATAAATGTGCACATGCGATATAAGAACCGTCCGGCAATGATACAGGTTAAGGCCCCATGCCGCGGATTGCGTCAGCAGGCAGCCGCGCACGGTGATGCCCTGGCAGTCGGCGAAGCGGATAAGAAAAGGCCGGTCGCCGTTGAAGCCCACCCCGTCGCCGTTGATCGTGCCGCGGCCGGTGATGGCGATATTGCGTGCCTTGTCCGCACCGATCAGGCAATAACCGAACGATTGGCCGTCCCCGTCCACAAATGGGGCGACTTTGGTGTAATCACCGATGCGCGGTGATCCAAAAATCTCCGCCCCTTTTTGCAGGTGAAGAGTGACATTGCTTTTCAGCAGAATGGTGCCGCAGAGATATTTTCCGGGGGGAACAAGCACGGCGCCGCCGCCGTGACCGGCACAGGCCGCGATGGCCTGATTAATCGCGGGGGAATCCAAGCGGATCGCGTTTCCTGTGGCGCCGTAACGGCGAACATTGTAGATGTGGTTGATTGCCCCCGGGGCACCGGTCAGGCGGGTCAGGGCGACGATGCCGGCCAGTAAGATTGCCGCGGCCAGAATGATGATCAGAGCGTTAAGCCATGATGCCGTTGATTTCATGATGGTGGCTCCTGGATTGCGCGGACAATAGCGCGATGCGGGGCGGGCGACAGGCGGCCCGTGCCGCTATTTCGGCCGGTAGCCGAAAAATCCGCGTTTCTGGATTATTTCCGCAACATTGTCCGGGACCATGGCTTTCCAAGATTCATCGCCGATTTTGATTTTCTGGAGAACATCCCGTGAAAAAATCGGCAGATATTCCGGCTGGTAGTTGTCCATCTGCTGAATAAAACCGCGATCCAGCAGATACCCATACAACTTGGTAAGCTCCGGCGCTATGGCCAGCGATTGCGCGGTGACCACTTTCTTTTCATCGTTCAGGTAAGGGTAAACATACAGCTTGTGTTCATTTTTAAACAAGCGTCCCAGGGACTCCAAAATGCCGCCTTCCAGATCGGCATAATATTTTTCGTCAAATAATTCCAGCAGGCTCGCGGCGCCCATTACCAGCCCCAGCGGCATTTTGGTATACCGGGCCAGGCAGGCGGCTAGGCGGTAAAATTCAAAAAAATCGGATATGAGAACCGTTTTGCCGCAGGCGCACAAAATGTCCGCCCTCGCCAGGAAGTCCCGCAGATCGATATCGGTGCCGCCGGCCTTAAGATTCCGCATGGTGATTTCCATGAGTTCCACCGGCGTTCCAACATCCTTACCGGCAACTTCGGCAAATTTGTCCCGTGCGCATCGCAGCATATCCAAATTCACATGCGTAACGGGGCGGAAACTGCCGCGCTCCACCAGGATCGGCTTGTTGTGCAGAATTTCCGATGGCTGAAGCACTTCGCCTGACGGGCCGAACATGGCCGAATCACTCAATCCAAGTTCCACCAGCCGCAGGCTCATGATCCGGTTGTCCACATGGCGGAATTCAATGCCGCTGAATTCAATCATGTCAATTTCAATGCGGTCAACCGAAAGATTGTCCAGCAGGGAGCGGAGGAGAAGCTCCGGCTCATAATGCAGGAAAAACGCGCCGTAAAGCAGGTTCACACCCACAATCCCCAACGCTTCCTGCTGCTGGGAATTTTCGCGGTCAAGCATGCGCACATGCAGAATGATCTGGCTGTCCTGGTCACGCGGATGGGCCTGAAATTTTACGCCCATCCAGCCATGCCCCTCGCTGCTGGAGTTGTATCCGCGCACGGCCACCGTATTGGCGAATGCGAAAAAGGCGGTCGTGTCTCCGCGGGATTCATTCAGGCGGCTCAGGTTAAGCTTGTGTTCATAATCGAGCATGGCCTGCAGCCGCGAGCGGCTTACATATCGTTCCGACTTGCCGTAAATGGCATCGCTCACGGACATGTCATACGCACTGATACTTTTGGCAATGGTGCCGGAGGCCCCGCCGGCACGGAAAAACCATCGTACCACTTCCTGCCCGGCGCCGATTTCAGCGAAAGTGCCGTAGCGGCGTCTATCCAGGTTTATTTCCAGCGCTTTATGCGAGGGATCCATATGTTCGCGTATTACGCCCGTGCCTTCATTGCCGTTCATCAAAATCTCCATGCAGCTGAGCCTGTCGATGCATTCGACCGGCGGCCGGCCCGGTTCCAGCATTGTCATGCCAGCCTCCATGATGCTATAGAATCCCGAGCCGACTGACAAACGCCTGCGGGTTTTGCCGGGCCAAGGCTAAAGCGGTTTGTCAGTTTGGCGCGGCAACTGTGGGCATTCGGCAGGCGGGTCATCAACAAGGAGAAATTCATCCGCGGCCATTTTCATTATTCGCTATGCGCTGTATAACCCAGCGGTATGAACGAACCGACCCGTGCCGAAGATTACGCAAATACCGCCCATACAAAGCACGCTGCCGCGACGGCATCGCCGCTGCGAAAAAATCTTGTTATTTTGGGTATTGTAGCCGTTGCCCTGACCTGTTTGCTCAGCTTTAATGCCCGTCTTGATACCACTTTATGGCGGGCTACCCGCTGGTTGATGGGCGATCAGCAGCCGTATAGCTGGGCGGCGGTGAAACTGAATCCGGCAACGCACCCGCACGCGCCGTGGTGGCGCGTAACGCCGCCGCTGTTCCACTCCCAGCTTTATCACCATTTGGAATCCACCTGGCGGGCGCTGCGGGATGTGGGCGTGCCGGCCGAGGTGATTTTTATCGTGCTGCTTGTGTCCGTGTACGATCCCGCCTGCTGGCGCGGGGGGGCGGTCATGCTTGGTTCTATTTTGGGCGCCGGCGCGGTTTCAGAGTTTTTTAAAAGCATTTGCGGACGAATCCGTCCTATCGGCATGCTGCCGTCCGGTCATTTGAATGATGGCTTAAATGTGTGGATTTTCGGCCGCGGCCTGCACACCCAGAAAGACCTCAGCTTTCCAAGCGGACACGCGGTGGTGGCATTTGCGATGGCCGCGGCGCTTACCTATCTTTCCCCTCGTGGAAAATGGCTGTTTCTGCTGGTGGCATGGCTCACGGCGTTCTCTCGCGTGGTGATGCAGGCCCACTTTTATTCCGATATCATCGCCGGCGGCACCATCGGCTGGTTCTGCGGCTTTGGCGTGGCTATCTGGCTGGGACCGCGGATTGGGGTTCCGCAACGGCAATTGCCGGCAGTTTGAATTTCCGGCGGTTTGCCGCTACCAGCAATGTGACGATCAGGCACAAAACCGCCGATACATAATATGGGGCTCCAGGGAACAGATATTCAAACAGCAGGCCCGCCAGAATGGGACCGGCGCATCTGGCGAGGCTGGCCATTCCCTGATTGGCGCCGAGCACTTCGCCCTGCTCGGAAGAATCGCAATGGCGGCTGATTAGGCTTTGCATCGCCGGATTAAATATGCCGCTGCCGATCGCCAGCAACAGGCCGCCGGAGAGGAATCCCGTCCATTTCCATGACCAGTGAATCGGCAGGCCAATAAGCAGCAGACCGGCGGCAATGATGATCGGGCCGGCCAGCGCCAGCGATAACTCGCCGTATTTCCGGGTTAATCGGCCGATCATGCCGCCCTGAATCAACACAATCATGACGCCGATGGCGCCGAACAACACGCCGGATGCCTCGGAAGCGCGGCTGTCCTGTTTTTTGCGAAATGCAACCGCCTGCGGCGAGTTGGAAAAGGCCGCGTCCATGGCCTTGGACGGGGCGTGGGTCGTGGCGGTGGAGGTCGTCAGCGGATAAAGCCTGTTTTGAATCAGCAGGCTCAATGTCTGTTCCATGCCGGCGAACGCGAAACCGTTGACGAAAAACAGGAGAATAAGCGGACCGATGATCGGCTTGGCCAGGGCGTGCTGCAATCCGCGAAATGAAAATCTGCGAGCCGCGGCGGCATTGTCTTTACTGGAAGGCAGGCGGGATTCCGGCAGATGCAGCCATGTCATCAAAAGTGCCGCCACGGTAAAAACGCTCGCCACCAGCGGCACATACTGCAGGCCTAAAAACTTGCTTACGCCCGCACCAATCAGCGGCCCGCATACAAATCCCAGTCCGAATGCCGCCCCAATCGCTCCCATGCCTTTGGCCCTGTTTTCCGGTGTCGTAATGTCGGCAATATAGGCATTGGCCGTGGAAATGTTGCCGCCGCTGATACCGTCAATAATACGCGACGTGAATATCAGTATGATGCCCAGCGCCTCACCACGGAATGCGTTGGCCATGAACAAAATAAGAAATCCCGCCAATGTTCCGAATTGGCTGATCAGCAGCACCGGGCGCCGGCCGATGTGGTCGGACCATTTTCCCAGTACGGGGGCGAACAGAAACTGAAAAAAGGAGTAGGTGGCGCCGATGAGTGTCAGGTAAAAGTAATTGCTCAGTCCATATTGCTGGCCGTAAAGCTGCAGGTTGGGCAGGACGATTCCAAATCCGACCAAGTCGATAAATACAATCAGAAAAATCGTCAGCAGGCTGGCTTTTTTCATCATTTGCTCCGTTTCATCGTGTGCCCCTGAAAGCCGGGGGCGTACACGTATATTACACACAATTCGATGAAGTGTTCGGTTTTTACGGCAAACGCATGCATGTGGATCAGGAGGCCGGCACGGAATCAAACGCGGCAAGCACCTCGGCAATAATTGTGTCCGATACGTTTACTGCCCGGGGCGTGAGCCGCAAGCCATTTTCCGTGCATTCCAGCAGATTCAGACCGTCATATTTTTGGATAACGCCCGCGAGTATTGCCTTTGCATTCAATCCGGTGCGCCGGATGAAGTTATCAACGACAAGGCCTTCATCCAGCCGCATGGCCAGCATGGCCAGTTCGCCCCATCGTGCCAGACCGGTCAGGTGTTCAAACTGTGTGATGGGAATGCGGGGATCAGGTGACAGCAGGGCGTCGATATAACGGGTCAGGCTGGGGACATTTTTCCAGCGAAAGCCGGAATGATGTGCGGCCGCCGCCGGGCCGTATGCCAGGTAATTATCCCCGTGCCAATAATGAAGATTGTGGCGGCATTCAAAACCGGGCCGGGCGAAGTTGGAAATCTCGTAGCGGTTCAGGCCGGCCGCGGCAAGAGTTTCCTGAACCAGGCCGAACATTTCCAACTCAAGCGATTCATCAATGGCGCGAAATTGACCGTTTTTCAGTCGGGCCGTCATGGGGGTGTTGGGTTCATAAACCAAGCTGTAACAGGACAAATGTTTTGGTTCCAAATCCAGAGCTTGGGCAAGGCTGTCACGAAGCGAGGACAATGTCTGGCCGGGAACACCGAAAATCAGGTCGATATTAATGTTGGTAATGCCCGCATTGCGAGCGGTTTTAACGGCTGGGGCCACACATTTAGGGTCATGGTCGCGCTGCAGAACGTGCAACTCCGCGGGATTAAATGACTGGGCGCCAAAACTGATCCGGTTTACACCGAATTTTTCCAATACAGCCGCCCGGGGGGCGTCGAACGTGTTTGGATTGGCTTCGGTGGTGAATTCTTTTATGTTCTTGCTATTTATCGAGTTAAGCAGCATGCCAAAAAGGGAGGATAGGTCGGACGGGGGCAAAAGGGTGGGTGTACCGCCACCGATAAATATTGTTTCCGGAGCCGGCGTGTGGAAATGCCGTGTCTGCAGGTCAATATCTTTCTGGATGGCGGCAAGGTATTTCGGGATTTTGTCCAGATGGCCGGCGATAGAGTAGAAATCGCAATAATGACATTTTGTTGTGCAAAAAGGTACGTGGACATATAAAGCCGACGTGTCGGCATTTGCATCCAGGGAGTCGGAATGGGGCAGCGGGTAATAATGTATCGGTGGGCTGGACGATAATTTATCCACCTCATCGACTACCGGTAAATTTATCTTTTCCGTCATATTTTTGCGACCTCAACGGCGTTATTGTACGATATAATCATCAGAGGGTCAGAGTTTTTAGATTCGGTAGAGCTTTTCTGCAGCGGTTTCACGTTGCGGATTGCATTGGTTTTATTTAAACGCAAGGCGTTTGCCGGAGGTTATGCCATGGAACTGACGTTAGTTGTATTTAAGGAAGACGGCCAGCGCCGTGAATTTCCCGTGCACCGCACCAAGACGGTTATTGGACGTGGTGATGACTGCGACTTGCAGGTTCCCCTGGGAACAATCTCGCGGCACCACTGCGAGATTTTGATTGAAGAGAATTCCGCGGTTTTGAAAGATGCGGGAAGCTCCAACGGCACTTACCATAACAATCAGCGCGTCACGATGGAACAGCCGCTGATGCCGGGGGATCATATTCGCATCGGGCCGGTTACGTTCACTGTTTTAATTGACGGCGAGCCGACGCAGATCAAGCCGGTGCGGACAATTCTGGGTGAGGAAATTGCCGACCATACGCGCAACGCATCGGAAGATTCCGGCACAGTGGATATTGAGCCGAAGGATGATCTGCCGGTGGCCGCGGAAATGGACCAGGAGCATCTTCCACCGGATGATGCGCTTTCCGCGTTACAGACGTTCGCCAAGCCGAAGTGATTTCATGTAATGATTCGGAATCTGTTCATGGTCTGCCGCAGCGGTTGGAGTGTGCAGCGCCGCCGGTGCATGGTTTTGCATTGCATTTTATTTTTAACGTTATCGGGCGTGAGTGGCGATGCCGGGCGGCTTTTGGCTGCACAACGGCCGGACGGAAAATTAACACTTCCCCGTGCGGTTGCGCAACTTGGATCAGATCAATGGCGGGTACGTTCCAGGGCGCAGGCGTGGCTGCTTTTGCAATCACCGCGGAATATTAAGCGGTTGATGCCGTTGCTGAAGAAGTCCGCGAATCCGGAAACCAGAACCCGGCTCATTCGTATCTGCCTGCAGTATGTTTTATCCGGCATGGAACCGCTTTCCGGTCCGCGCCCGCTTCTGGGCATCGAGTTTTTTCCCCGCCATTTGACCTTGCGCCATGGGAAAAAAACATTTCGGCTTAACGCGGCGCAGGTTGTCTCCACGGTTCCCGGCCTGCCGGCGGCGCGCGTGCTGCACAGCGGGGATTTAATTATCGCGATAAATTCCCAGCCGTTGCCGGGCGAACAGGATGTGGGTTCATTGCCGCAGATGCTGGCGGCTTTCAAACCGATGGAAGCGGTGAATCTGCTGGTCATGGGACGGGAGAAGATGCGGATTGACTCCATTCGCCTGGTCGGCGCGCCGAAATCCGATATTCAAATGTTTCAGATCATGCAAGAGTGGAACGTGACGGCGGTTGCGTTTGTGAAAAAATATGATCGCAAATATGGCCGGATCGTTTTAGGGGATATTCGCCGCTGAATTTACCGACGGATGCAAACGAGGCGGCCCGGCAACCATTTAACGATTGCCGGGCCGCGCGAATTTCATGGAATTGATTGCCGCGGAGCTTCAGATCGCTGTCTTACGGCGGCGGACGAGCATAAGGGGAATCAGGCCGAGGCCGCCGACCGCCAGCAGGCCCTCGGAAGCCGGAACCGGAGCGGATGGCCCGGCGGGGGTAGTGGTGGGTGTGAGAACATTTAATGTCATGGTGCTGAGCAGCACACTCTGGCCGGGTGTACCGGGTTGGCAATAACCGCCGGCTTGCCCGGCCGCCGCGGCGGTAATGTTCAGGTAACTGTAGCCGGTTAACTCGCTCAGGGAGAGCGCGGTGGACTGATTTGCGCCGTTAGCGGAATTGACATGCCCAATCTCCGTACCGATGGTTCCAAGTGCATTGGAAACGGAGATAATGGCTTCATCCGGGCTTTGCAGGCTGCCAATGGTAAGTGTGGCATCAGATGGATTGGCATCGGTGAGGAAAGCAAGAATGTTGGCCAGGCTGATTTGGATCATCCCGGTCTTATACGTTTCGTGATAGCCGGACCACCAATTTCCGCCCACGGTGGGCGAGGTGTCACTGATTTCGTTGTCCGTAAAGCCGCTTAAGCCGAGGCCCGTTTCGGTGCTGCCGCTGTCTTTGCCGTAGAGGCCGGTGGCTGCAGCTGTGGAATCATTATAAGTAGGCGATCCTGTTGGATTGCCATAGTAATCCAGTTTCTGACTGGTTGAGACTTCATAACCATAGGCAGTAATGCCCAGATCACCGTTTAACGGGGAACCGAGCGAGTTGACGGGATTTTCCGTGCCGGTGAAAGTGGCGGAATTCCCCAGATTACCCGTGGCGGAACCCGATGCGGAACTTGAGGCGGTTCCGAAATTCCAGGTCACGGCAGTGCTCGCGCCGGCAAAGGCGGCGCCCGGAACCAACGCGGCGGCAAAAGCGCCGGCGATAATGGCGGAGAGTTTAATTTTGCCCGAAATCTTGTTGCTCAACATGATAAATTTTCTTAGTAAATTGCAACAAACTTGTCGCAATTCAAGCCCTGCTCCCGCTTGTCCGTCATGGCCGACATTGACCACAAAATTGCGAACGCAAGAGATCACCACTCGGATTTGACGCATCGCCGCCGACCGGCGATAAGACGTCAAAACAAAACCCAACACTCGGCAAAGGGATTTAACTTCCTTCTGCAAGCGTTTCATTGCGCCCATTGGATGCGAAATGCCCGAGGCACAACGCGGACCCAATGGCTGAGAGCTTATTAATAGTCAACGGGTTTTACGGAACCAAGCTGTTGCCCGCAGCTTTTGCCAGCCTCTCAAATTTGGCACGGGAATAATACCGGGGATTTGGCGAAACTGCAAGAAAAATTTCTTTCGTGGAATCGTTTATTCTTTTATAGGACGTTTTCAAATCAAGGAATTTAAAACATCAGGAGTTCCATTATGCCCGCGCCGATCAACCGAAGGGCGGGATATCACGCGGGTTATGGCTTATAAATGGCCAAACAACCGGGAGCTTCGGTGACTCTTACCTCCGTAAGCCGCACGGAGGACGGTATTTGGCCGCCGATCGTCTGGGCAATAGTTTCGGCAACGCGCTCCGCGGATGGGTTAACCAATTGATCAAATGGTGCTAAACTGTTTAATGAGCGATTCGCCCACGGATTAACGATTTTATTCAGAAGTTCTTCCAGAGCATGAAAATCCATCACCGTTTCCAGGTCGTCAAGTTTCATGGATTCCACCCGTGCGGTGACCCGCCAATTGTGGGAGTGCAGTGGTTCCAAGCCGCCTTGAGGCAGGCGCAACTGATGGGCGGCGATGAATTCGGTTGTAACCTCAATCGCATACATGGGGCAAGTTCCCGAAAAATCGGCAAATTCGCCAAGGCTTGCCGTCGCGGCGGAAACCGGGGCGCCCATCTCACCGTGCCAATTGGCGGCCGCGCTGTTGGGCGGCGGCGAGTGCGGCTTCAATCAATGCCGGAAAACCGTTGGTTTCCATACTTTGAATTGCAGCTTCGGTGAAGCCTCCCGGACTGGTCACCTTTCGGCGCAACTCCACCGGTGAATCCGGCGATTCAGCGAGCATTTTTCCGGCGCCGATGATTGTTTGCCGGGCCAGCAATTCCGCCTCCGCATTCGGAATGCCCATTTTTTTTCCCGCGGAAGCCAACGCCTCCACCAGAAAAAAAACATACGCCGGTCCGGAGCCGGAGAGGCTGGTAACCGCATCCATCAAGTGTTCGGGGACTTCCACCGTTGCCCCGCAGACGCCGAACAGCTTACGAGCCGCCGCCATATCTTCCGCCGTCGCCAAGGTTCCCCGGCACAAACCACTGGCGCCGCTCCCCACCAGCATGGGGGTATTGGGCATGACACGTATGACCCGCACCGGAGGCAGCATACTTTCAATAAACTTTGTGGAAACGGCGGCCACGATGCTTATCAGCAGTGTTTGCGGGCCGATTCCGCGTTTCAATTCCGTTAATGCCTCGGTTATTTTTTGAGGCTTCACGGCCAGAATGACACAATCCGCCCGTGCAGCGGAAAGGGCGGCATCCGGACCGCGTTGTATATGCAATTGCCGCTCAAAGATATCCAATCGTTCACCCGACGGATCAATCGCCGCAATTTGCGCCGGGGGGACTATGCCCGCTGTTATTATGCCGCGGGCGATCGCCTCAGCCATATTTCCCGCGCCGATAAAGCAAAGTGAATGACGCAGACTGCCGACGGATTTTTCAGACATCGGATCAACTCCTCGCAGCGATTCCGGCAACCGGCCAACTGTACCCCTCATCCTTTACATATGCCGGATGGCGGGCGGACCGTCGAATTCCGGGGCTCACCGACCGGAGAGTTTACAGCAAATTGCACGCGGCGGCCAAAGCGCCGCCGTGCGGAATGGCCAACATGAATGAATTCGGTTATTCTCCGGCAATTCAAAGAAGCGGCAGTCCAGTTGTGTATACAGGAGTTAACGGTGGACCCATCCAGGCAACTGAACATGAATTCCGGTGATCGGGCGGCGGCGGCGGCAACGTGCGTATTTTGCCGCATTATTCGCGGGGAAATTCCCGCACACCGCATTTATGAGGATGAGGCGGTGCTGGCCTTTCTGGACGTTGGTCCGGTCGTGACCGGGCATACGCTGGTGGTACCCAAGACGCACTATCAAGATATTTTTGAGATTCCGGATCAAATCATCGCCGGTGTTTCATCGCGGTTGCCGCGGCTGGCGCGTGCGGTTGCCGCGGCTACGCATGTTTCGGCATGCCACATTTTGGTCAATAATGGCCGGGAGGCGATGCAGTCCGTACCGCATCTGCACTACCACATTATTCCACGACAAGCCGGGGACGGTTTTAATGTTCCATGGCATCCCGGCCGTTTACCCGGCGAACGGGCGGGTGAACTGGTTGCGGCCATCGCCGGGGCCCTGCGCCGGGAGGCGTAGCCCATAGATTTTCGGAATTGTGTGGGTAATTTCCGGCTGCGGCAACTTTACAACTGTGCGCAGCGGCGCGAACGATATGGATTCAGGCTGCCGGGGCAGACAACGGCCGGCCAAGCTTATTTTGCAGGTGGTGATAGTCGATGATAACAGTGCGAAAATCGGGTTTACATGTTGCGTTATTGATTGGCGCGGCACTGGCGGTGGTTCCGAGTTTTAACGCCACTGCGGCGACGGTCGGCAAGGCAAAATCCGCCAAGAAGCCTGGAACTCAGGTTCCGGTACATCGCGCTGCGGCGATCCAGGGCCGGCTTCCCAAGGCGAATCCCAACGCCATCGCCATCGTGCACGGCAAACTTGCATTGGCGAACGGCAAAGTGCTGCATTACACGGTGCATACGGGCTATATACCGGTTACCAACAGCCAGGGAAAACCACAGGCCCGCATATTTTTTATTGCGTATACAAAAGATGTCCCGAAAGGCAGCGAAGCAAAACGTCCGGTTACCTTCTGCTTTAACGGCGGCCCCGGCGCCGGTTCTTTATGGTTGAACCTGGGATGCGCCGGCCCGATGCGGCTGGTATTGACGCCGCAGGGGAATATCACACCTCCTCCGTTTCGGCTGGTTCCGAACAAGCAGAGCTGGCTGGCGGATACGGACCTGGTGTTTGTGGATCCCGTAGGTACCGGTTTCAGCCGGCCGGCGCCCGGTGTCCCGGGCGGGGCCTTTTACGGCGTGGATCAGGATATTCAATCGGTCGCAAAATTTATCCGCTTGTACACCACCATGTACAAGCGGTGGGCATCGCCGGTGTATCTGGCCGGAGAAAGTTACGGCACGACGCGGGCCTGCGCTCTGGCGGATTATTTAAGTGCGCATACCGGGCTGGCGGTGAACGGCGTGATCCTTATATCCTGTGCGCTCAATTTCCAGATTCTCCAGCCAAGCCTGGGCAATGACACGCCCTATCCGCTGTTTCTTCCCTCTTATACCGCGACTGCGTGGTACCATCACAAACTTTCGGCTGATCTTGAAAAGCATTTTCACCGCACGCTGGCGGCGTCGGAAAAATTCGCCCTTGGCGACTATATTTCCGCCTTGGCCAAGGGAAGCACGCTTTCCAAGGCGGATAAACTGCGCATCGCCGCGACGCTGGCGAAATTCACCGGCCTGTCGCAGCGGTTTATCCTGCTGTCCAACTTGCGTGTCGGTCCGAATACATTTGAACAGCAATTGCTGCGTGAGCGCCGGCGGGTGATCAGCCGGATGGATACCCGGCTTACGGGATACAATCCGAATCCGACCGGCGGTCGCGCCCCGTACGATCCTTCAATGTCGCGATTTATCGCACCGTTCACCAGTGCGTTTAACCAGTATGTCCGGCAGGACCTGCACTATTCAAATTATCTGCCGTACAAGGCGCTGGCGGGATTACCATGGAATTTCGGTCCGGGGGGCCAGGGATACCTGTTTGTGACGGATAATTTGCGGCGGGCCATGATTCGCGATCCCTATATGCGCGTGCTGGTTTGCAGCGGGTATTTTGATCTTGCGACGCCCTTTTTTGGCACGGTCTACAGCATGGATCATTTGAATTTGAGCCGGCGATTGCAGGGCCACATTAAGGAAGTGTTCTTTCGCGGCGGTCACATGCTTTATCATCCGGAGGATATGCGAAAAAAACTCGCCCGGGAAATTCACACTTTTATCCAGTCCAATTCAGACCTGAAAGCCCGGCCATGAGCGCCGCTTGCCGGCCGGGGCGATGAGCCAAGATGATCGCATGGGTGCGGGAGGGGTGCTATGCCTTCAGGCCGGTGAGATTGTGGCTGTCGATAAAATATCGCTGGGCGGCGAAAAACAGCACCAGACACGGCAGCATGGTGACGCAAGTCGCGGCGAGCAGGTATTGAGGATGTATGACGCCGTACTGGCCGTTGAAACTCGCCAGGGCCAGCGTCAGCGTGTAGCGGCGGGGGGAATCAAGAAAAATCAGCGGGGAAAAATAGTCATTCCATGCGTTTAAAAAGCTGAAGATGGCGGTAATGGCGATCACCGGTGCGGAAAGCGGCAGCATGATGCGGAAATATATCCGCCATTCCGAGCAGCCGTCCATTCGCGCCGCCTCCACGAGTTCTTCCGGAATCTGGCTGAAGAACTGGCGGAACATAAATACAAAAAATGGGGATGCCAGCCAGGCGGGAACGATGAGGGGAAGAAACGTATTGATCCAGCCCATATCCCGGAATAAAAGGAAGACGGGAATGATGGTCACCTGCGCCGGCAGCATGAGTGTGGAAAGCATCAGTATGAAGAGAAAATTGCGGCCCCAAAATTTATAGCGGGCGAACCCGAAACCGACCAGGGAACTGGAGAACACCTGCCCGACGACGCTGAACGTGGTGACGAATATGGTGTTGGCCAGGGCACGGAGAAAATGCATCCGTTCCAGGGACTTGGGATAATTCATCCAATGAAAATGTGATGGAATCAATTGAAAGCCGCCGGCCTGCATGGCCTGTTCACTTTTCAGGCTGCCGCTGAGCAGGAAAAGCCATGGTGCGATAAAGGCCGCACCCGCCAGCAGCAGGCAACCGGCAATGAGGGTGGCCTGCAGGCGGGAATATCGGCGGTTTTGCCCGCGCCGCAGCAGGTCCAGCAGGTCCGCATATGGCGCAATAAGCCACCGTCCCATGCGATAAAGCCGGCCCGCCTTTGGTGTTGCGGGGGAAACGCCGCTGCCGGAATTTTGGCGTAAAGTCACGGAAGATAGACCTCATAATAAATCCAGCGGCGTGATACGCGGAATATCAGAACAGTGAATACCAGCAGAAGCACAAAAAACAGCCATGCCAATGCAGATGCATAGCCCATGCGATAATAGCGAAATGCCTGATGATAAAGATACAACACGTAAAAGTTGGTGGCCTTGTCCGGACCGCCGTCGGTCATGACCTGGGCCTGGGTAAAAATTTGAAAGGACCCGATCAATGCCGTGACGATGTTAAAGAAGATGACGGGTGAAAGGATGGGGAGTGTAATAAATATAAATCGCCGGATGCTTGAGGCGCCGTCAACCCGTGCGGCTTCATGGTACGATTCGGGAATGGACTTGAGCCCCGCCAGATAAACGATCATGGAACCGCCGATTCCCCACATTCCCATCAGGGCAAAAGCGGGCACGCCCCATGTGCGGGCATCGACACCGAACCAGTCCGGCGGGGTGACCCGCAGCCCGGCGGCTATTTCGGCCATCCATGTATGCAGCCCGGGCAGTTGTGCCGCGATGCTGAAAAAAGTGGAAGGCAAATTGAAGATCACTCCGAGGGCGCGATTTACCAGGCCGTAATCCGAATTGAACATTCCCAGCCAGAGTGTGGCCATGGCCACACCGCTGATGACCGAAGGAAGAAAGAAAACAGTCCGGAATAACCGGATTCCCGCGGTACGGGAATTGACCAGCAGGGCAAGACCAAGGGCCAGGCACTGGCCCAGCGGAATGAGCAGCAGCACATAAAGCACCGTTACCCAGATTGAATGAAAGACGTTGCGATCCGTCAGCAGAATGTCGTGATAGTTCTTCAGGCCGGTAAAACGGGCTTGTTGCAGAGGTTCGACGGCGTTCCAGCGGGTAAAAGAAAGCAGCAGCGAGATGATCATGGGGCCGGCGGCGAGGCAGACAAACCCCGCAAGCCACGGAAGAATAAATATGGCGCCCGCCCGCTGCGGACTGCCGCCCGCGGTGCGGCGCATAGCGCCCCGGAACCACAGGAGCAGGGGAAGGGCAAGCAGCAGGGCGGTTGCCGGCATCAACTGGAACCATGGCATGGCCGGATGCGGCGTTTTATCGCGGTTGAGTTGTAAATACCGCTTCCAGCGGGAACGCACGGCCAAGGCCGCCTGCATGGGTGATTTAACCCCAATACGCAGCGCCGCCGCCATTTCTTCCTGTAAAATAGAGTGGAATTTTTGATGCCCCAAAAACGGTTTTGCCAACCGGCCGCGGTTCAGCGCGGTGAGAAATATGTAGGAATGCACCGGCGGCAGGCCGGGAGCAATAAAGGCCCCCGAGCGGGCGACGGATTGGATGGAGGGGATGGAAAGTCCAAGGCGGGCCTGCACCTTTTGCGCCTGCGGTCGGCATAAAAATCGGAGAAGTTCCACGGCGTGGCGCGGATGACGGGCGCCGGCCGGTATGGCCCAGGCGACCGTCGTGATGCTGGAAATGGCGGCTGATTGGCGAGGAATGGGGACCACGTCCCATTGAAAAGTATGAATCGCGCGGAACGCGGGCGTTGCCCACCGGCCGAGCGGGCCGATCATGCCGACTTGCCCGCTGTAGAACTCCTCGCTGCCGTGATGGGCGATGCCGGTGGCGTTAAAGGCGCTGTGGTCCTTGAACCGCATGGCGTAAATCATGCTTAATGCGGCCTGCGCGGGCGGTGATTCAAGCGCCGGATGATGAATATTTCCGTTGCGGAAGAATCGCCCGCCAAAAGACCAGATGATATTTTGCAGATCCATCGGCGAGGTGTTGATGACCGCTCCGTAATACGGGCCTCCGGCGCCCGGCTGCAGTTGCGATATTTTGCGGCTGTCACGGCGAAATGTCCGCCATGTCCATCCGTGGAAAGGGACCGGCAGATTGGCGCGGGCAAAAAGATTAAGATTTACATAAAACACCAATGAGGAGCAATCCTTGGGAATGCCATACAAATCACCGGATCCGACTTGCCGGCCGTTGAATTCGTAGGCATGTCGCAAAGTCGGATAAAGGTCCTTTATCCATAAAAAATGTCCCTGACGCTGCTGCCGGGCGATGGCCGGGTTGAGATTGAGCAACAGCTTTTCCTTTACCATGCGTAAAAAGCTGCTCTCCGGCAGGTAGAAAAGATCGGGTGGTGATCCGGCGGCAAACATGGCTTTCAACTTGGCCGGATAATCACCGGAATTGTTGATATCCTGCACGTGAACATTCGGGTGGCGGGATTCAAAGGTCCGTACCAGCCTGTGAACAATGCGGTCTTCAGAGGGCGATCCCCAGTGCAGAATTCGCAGTGTGATGACGCCGGCCGGGCGGCGATTTTGCCATAGTTCCCGGCCGACGCGGACAAATGACCAGATTACGGCCAGTATCACCAGGATCAATAGTCCCCACGATGCCGTGCGGCGGATCATCCGCCACATTGCCGGCGCCCGCCGGATAAGGAATCGCAGGCGATCGCTGCGTTGAATTGCCGCCGTTGATGCAGCCGCAAGCAGCTTGCCCAGATGCCACGTCGCGGCGATTAAAAAAATGAAAAGCAGCGTAACGCAGACGGTGAGAACCGGTCTACTCAGAAGCGGATTGGAGAAAAGCATCACCAGAACTCCGGCCCGTGATCGTACTTTAAGCTCCCATTCTAGGCGAAGCGGCGGCCGGTTGCACTTGGTATGCGCGGCCCAATTAAAAAATGAGCGGATTGTTATTGTTGGATGGCGGTGGATACCCCCTTTGCGGCGGATGCGCGGGGTGCGCCTGTTTGCCGGCGGGCGAGAATCATGGTTTGCCACGGTGCAAGCGTGAGCGTGAGGCTCGCCCCCCGCGAGGTCCGGCCTTTTGCCTTGCGGCGAAGCAACAGGACCGGACGCCTGACGCTCCGTTGGTCGCGACCGGCCGGGATCATAAGCCTGAAATCCGCGGCGGAAAGATAATTGAAAAGCGGCTTGTTCCGATCCGCTTTCAGAACAGGTAATTGAACCGTATGACGCAGCCCGCTGCGGTTTAGAATGACATAGACATGCCGATCGCCGATGCTGCGGTCAAAAGCAAAAATATCATTTCCGGATTCCGCAAGAAGCTGGGCGTAGGCGCCGGTTTGAAGGGGCGCAAGCTGCCTGTGCGCGGCGATGGCAAAGCGATAAAAGCGCAGCAGGGAGGTATTGATGGTGAGCCGGCGATCATCATAGGGCATCAATTGCCGCCACAGCATAGGCTGGCGGTCTGACGGGTCGCTGGCTCCCCACATACCCACCTCATCGCCGTACCAGATCATCGGCGCCCCGGGGAAGGACATTTGAAATGCAACCACCTGTTTGAATCGCGTGTAGTCTTTGGGGGTGGGTTTGTCCGTGCTGTAATGATCGCCGTTCTGCAGACGGTCGTTGGAATTGAACGGCTGATTCATATTGACCAGCCGGGATACAAAGCGGTCGGTATCATGACTGTCAATCAAATTTTGCTGGGATAAATCCACCTGCCATGGGTACCAGGCCAGCATGCGTGCCAACTGGGCCCCAAAATGCCCGGGTCCGATGCCGATGCCGCCGGGCTGCCGATTTGCCGCAAAAAATTGCGTGCAGAGGGTGGCGAAAGGATAATTCATCACCGCATCAAATTGATTGCCCTTATTAAGCCATGCCTGCGCCGGCGTCCAAATTTCGCCGATAATCACGGCCTTTGGATTGATCTGCTTCACCACTTTCCGCCACGCAATCCAGAAAGAATGCGGAACGTCCGGTGCGGTATCCAGTCGCCAGCCGTCCACACCATCGGCAACCTTCCCATTGGGCGCCATCCATCGCCGGGTAATGGCATCAATATAGCGGCAATAGCCGGGCGCAAGGCCGGTTCCCGGATAATGGCGGAACATCGGCATGTTTCCGTCGACTTGTCCCCATCCCTGATAAACCACCGGAGGGCCCCATTTAAGGATATCAAACCAGCCGGCATACGGAGATTTCTTTCCGAGTTTCAGCACGCTTTGAAAAGGCGCAAAGCCGACGCCGCAATGGCCGAAGGGAACATCAATGATTACCTTGAAGCCCTGCCGGTGGGCTTGGCGGATAAACTTCAGAAATACCTTATCCGATGCCGACCATTGCCATGTTTTGGGGTCGCGGATTTTTTCGCCGTGCAGTTTGGCCAGCGAATTCTTGATGCCGAATCCGTCATCCACATGGCGGTAATCCCATGGGTCATATTTGTGAATGGTCGGAGATTCAAAAATGGGAGTCAGATAAAGTGCGTTGACCCCGAGCCGCCGGAGATAGCCGAGTTTATCCGCAATTCCCTGTATGTCGCCTCCGTAAAAACGGTTGTAAACGTAACTGTAAAAGTTCCCTTTTTCACCTGCGGGCCTGTATGGCTTAAACCACGACCATCGCCAGGGCACATGATGGGCCGGATCGTTGGCCTTGTTTCCATTCGCAAATCTCTCCGGGAAAATTTCATACCATATTGCCCGTTTCGTCCAGTCCGGCGTAACGACCTTGGGTTGCATGTGCACGCTGTAGGCATGGCGCTCCGCGGCGCGGACCGACGTATAGAAGTTATAATCCGCCAGGTACAATGTCTGTTTTCCGGAGCAAACCGCGAATAAGTAATGGCTTGTCGGTTGTGTAACTGCGGCGATAACGCCCCATTTTGTGCAGTCACGATAGGATAACTCAACATTCATCCGCCGGGCGATCCATTGGTGCGGGGCGGATCGGATCAAGACCAGAACACGGGACAGGCCGCCGGTGCGGGCTTTGAGCGTCAGCTGCAGTGCGTGGTGATTAATGACGTCGCAATTGTTGACTGCCCGGGGATTAAATGCGATCTCGTTGATCGGAACAATATTCGGCTTGGGGGCCGGCATTCGCTGCCATGCGGAGCGAATACGCACGCCGGAGTTCAATCCGCCATTGCCGTCGTTTGCCGCGAGCTTGGGATCGGCGGCCGGGTCCGGCATCCATTGATTCGCATTAAGGACGAATTTGTAATAGTGCAGCCCCGGTGTGAGCCGCAGAGTGACTTTCCATGAATGACCGCCGCCGGAATGCGTTGGTTTCATCAACGTTGCGGTCGGCGACCAACTATTAAAATCGCCGGCAAGATGCACCACGGAAGGAATGGCGTGGCCAACCGGCAAAGTCAGAAAAAAAGTGTGCGGCTCGCGGCGCGGTATAGCGGTAAGACGGCCGATTGCATTTGAGTTGTGGATATGCACCTGCGCGGCGGCAACGGCCGGACGATTCAGAGACGTGCCGAAATTCCACAAGCATGCGGCGGCAAGGCAAATCCCGATTCGATTATTAAGCCGGGCGGGTAACCCGTGGAGGTGACGCCCGAGATTCGCACGGATACGATTATTGCTCATGATCAGACCAGTTCAAAAAGGTGGTGGTACCACAAAGCCCGGATTCGGCTCAATATGATGGTACGTTTATTTTCCGCGGATAAAGGGAATACATGCCTGCATGCCGCTGTGTCCGCACAAAACGGCAGGAGCTAATTTGGTTGGCGCACCATGGTCGTTGATTCCCTGAGCACCAGATGGGTGGGCAGGATTTCGGCCACACGTTCAACCTTGCCGCGAATTTTTTCGATCAGCCTTTCACACGCGGTTACGCCAAGTTCGTAAAGGGGCAGGTGAACCGTGGTCAGGCTGGGGTTGGCAAAAGCAAGGTGTTGGAGGTCGTCAAAACCGACGATGGAAATATCACGAGGCACCTGATAACCCTGCTGGCTTAGCGCACGGATAGCTCCCAGGGCCATTTTATCGTTGCCGCACAGCAAAGCGGTGATGTCCGGATGGCGTGAAATCAAGTCACGGGCGGCGGCGGCGCCTCCTTCATCGGTGAATCGCCCGTCGGCCATCCATGAATCATCAACGGTTGCGCCAATTTCACCCAGGCGGGATTTATAAACATCCACAACGTCGCGTGCCGTCGGGCTTTCCGGGGCGGCGTAAATAATGCCGACGGCACGATGGCCGAGCTGCAACAGGCAATTCATCGCCTGATTGGCCCCTAAGCGGTAATCACAATGGACGTAATCAAGCGGTTGTGGGCCAAAGCGATTATCCACAAGAATCATGGGATATTGCGCACCGGCAAAATCCGCCAGGAAAGTGTGTTTTTCGTTAAATCCAAGGCAAAGTATGCCGTCCACAAACCGCCGTTCGTAGAGTTCGATATGGCGGCCTTCCTTTATGAACTGCGGCTTGGCCTGCTCGATCATCATTTTATGGCCGAGCTTGCCGGCGCGGTCGGCAATGCCGCTGATAATTTCGCCGAAGTAAGCATCAGCCAGTGCGTGCCGCAGTGGGGGCAGCATAACTGCTAGAACCTGTGTGTATTTGCTGGAAAGCCCCTGGGCCAGGCGATTGGGGCGATAACCGAGGCGTTCGATCATTTTCTGGACGCGTACCTGAGTGCCGCGGCTGATGCGGGGATTTTCATTAAGCACCATGGATACGGTAGCGACGGAAACACCGGCTTCACGGGCAACATCACGAATATTTACTTTTTCGGGCGGTTTTTCGTCCGGCAGCGGGGAGTCAAAGCGAATGGTGATATTCTGGTTGGAAGCAGGCAATGAGCCTTGCAGGTCCGCGGATTCCGGCGGCGAGGCGATTTTATTTTTAACTTTTCCTTTGGATGCCATTTAGCGGTTCCAATCTACTGTCATTGCCTCCCCACCGGCGGCGGGATCGTTTTTCTTGCTGCGAGCGGTATTGGTTAGCAAGACGTTAACCAGTTTAACATATAATTGAACATTGTCAAGCCAGTTGGTTTGATTGAATAGATCGATGGCGATTGTGGTGACGTGAAAATGGTAGTTAAAGGCGTCTATCGTGGTGGATTCCCGTATTTATGAATAAGTAAACCGATTAACTTTTTTCTTGACATGAAGCGATTTCCAGATTATTATTTAACCGTTTCAGGCTGCGGTCGGGCGATCTGATATCGCCGGCCCGGATTTCTAAAGCTGAATTCTTGCTTAACTGAAACGCGGGCTAAACGAGCGGCATATTCATTGAATATGCGGTCTTTGAGAGGGTATAGATTATCAATGATTTGTGCCCCAGATGGTAAATGAATTCAAAAAATTGGATTGTCTGGCCAAGGCTTCATTGAAAGGTAAACCGGTTAACTTTATTGTTTGGCTGCGGTAAACAATATATGCGGCATGGAAGTTGTGAATAATTGCGCCGGGTGTTCCGGCACGATGTTCCAACTTGCTTTTCGGGATTTATGGGAGAATTCACCATGGTTGACCACTTTCTTTTAAAGCGTTTTGCTGGCGCCAGCTTACGCAGGAACTTGTTGATCGCCGGTTGCGTATCCGCCGCGGCGCTGTTGAGTGCGGTGCCGAGTCATGCGGGTGTTATTGCGCAAGATTATGCGTCAAATTACACGACATGGGTAAACGGCAGCACCGGCACCGGTACCCAAGGTTACTCCAGCTGGACGCTGTCAACAAACGCCCTAAATAGCAGTAATGGCGGCTTCTTCCTGGGGTCGGCCCTGCTGTTTGATAAACGCTGTTAAGCGCGGACTTCTGCTGGCCGGAGGGCAATCGGTCAGTGTTTTGCGTCATATGTTGTGATTTACGATAACGGGCGGGTCATGCGGAGATAGTATTCCCGTATTGGAATAATATGACATTTTCGCCGTTTTGTTGCATGCGAATAACCCGCTGAACCAATACGCCATAAAAAAAGTAAAAGGTTCTTGACAATGATGTTTAACCGGTTAAACTATTCTAACGACGCATGTCTGCGTCGAATTTTGTTTTACTGTCCCTCTTTTTTCTCGGAAGGAGAAAACCATGAAACGCTCTGGTTACAAATCCTCTGCATTCCTCACTGCTTTGGCAATGGCCGTTACCGCCGGAACCGGCCTTTGCATGACGGGTACCGCCGCGGCGTCCATCAACGCTTCGGACAATGCCGGAAATTACACCAGCACTTCATGGCCAAATGCCGGCTCACCCCCGAATAACGGCACCGGTTTTGGCGCGTGGGCAATCTCCACGCAGAATAACAGTGGTCCTCCGTACACCGGCACCTATTTCAACACCAACAATGTGGCGATTGCCACGAATTCCGATGCTTGGGGGACATACGCGAATACCGGATCGCCATCAGCCACACCTCGGGTGGATATGTATCGCGCGTTTTCGGGTGCTTTAAACGCCGGTCAGACATTCAGCGTGGCGCTGGAAAGCTCGGCGGTTGGTTCCTACCCACCCAATGGCATGCCTTTCTACGGCTTTAGCCTGGATTCCGCCGCGCCCTCCCTCACGCTGGGATCCGTGTCTGTGATGGTCGGCAATGGCTCCCAGACTTCGGCTGCCACTTTTAACGATAGCAATGCCCTTTTCACGCTCAGTTTTAACGAACTGGGCGCACCAACCGGCAATACAAGCGCGAATCTGGTCGAATACAACGGGCAAACTCAAGGATCCAGCGCTTCGGCCGGTTCGTATGTTCTTGAAACGAACATTACTGCCAACGGTGTGACGACCTCATCCCTCAGTGGTTTAACCGACGCTCAGCTTAACGCGGGTGTGGTCGCCAACGTTACGCTTGGTGCGGGAAATTCCTACAGCCTGACACTGACAACGGCCGGCGCCTCGCCAACGATCCTGGTTCCGGCGATCAATGGCACGGTGGCTGCCGGTTCAATTAATGGCGCAGACCTGTTTGATCAGAATACCTATCAGGATGGGTTGTTCAATTCGCTGGCAATTACCACTGCCACACCGGAGCCGGCTTCACTGGCTTTGATTGGGGTAAGCGGCGCGATGCTGCTGGTGATTCGCCGCCGGAAAACGGCCTGATCCGTACGGATATTGTCGGCAGTTATCGGCTCGTTGAAAAAGGCGTTTACTTTTGAAAACCAGGAGAGAAGTCATGGTGGTTGGAACAAAAGTGTTCGCCCTTGAATCTTGCGAGCATCGCTGCGACGCAATCATGGTGTTGATGCGCGGCGGGCTGATGGCTGTGATTGCTTCACTTGGTACGCTGGGGGTTCACAGCGCCGCACAGGGCGCTGTGAACCTTTCGGATAATGCATCAGCGACGGCTTATGCGGGGGGAGCGTGGCCGAACCAAAGCAACGGTAGCGTCAACGGAGCGACAGGGCTTGGACCGTGGTATCAGGGGCCGGCCGGTTCAGGCGTCAATCAGGCCGCGACATGGGGTTTTTTCACCGGACCTTCGGCGAACATTTACGGAATAACCGCAGCCGACACCATTGATACCAATGGTCAATCCTGGGGAATATACGCGGATAACGGCACCGGATCCGATGCGGCGGTTCCGGCGGCATATCGGGGCTTTACGGCGATAAGCGCGGCAAACGGCAATACCAGCACTTTTAGTTTGAGCATGGTGACCGGCGCGATGAGCAATCCGGGGCAGGAGGGGTTTGAATTGCAGAGCTATAACCCTTCCACGGGTTACGCCACGCCGATATTCCAAGTTGCCGCTGCCGGCAGCGGCAATTATTACAGCTTGAGTTATGGCGGATACACCGCGGCGAATCCCGGTTTTACCAACTCCATGAATACATCAATTAAATCGGTAAACGACGGCACGGGCACCGGAAACGACGGAAGCGGCATTACCGTGGCATTTACCTTGGAAAGCCCCACAACATTTCAAGTAACGCTTACGCCGATGAACCCGGCGCAGGGCGCTGCCTACAGCACGGGCACGCTGACGGGTCTTAACAGTCTGCCGGTGAATCAACTGATGGTTTACAACGACAATGCGGGCCTGGCCTCGCAGTACGATTATTTCAACAGTCTGCAGATCACCGAACCGAATCCGACGCCGGAGCCTGCATCATTGACGATGATCGCCACGGCCGGCGGCCTGTTGCTGCTGGCGGGCAAACGCAAGCGAGAGGGCGGACATCGCTGACGAATTAACCGTATCTCTTCGGCGGGGCGAGATAATGGTGCACCGCCGACAGCGTGGAAGAGGGAAGTATTCATCCGATCGCGCTGCAACTGCGATCCAATCAGGAAACTGAGTCAGATGAAGCGAGTGAATGCACAAATCGGCGGATGCAAAAGGCACGGGCGGTCCCTGCTGCCTGCGGCCATGGCGGCAGCGGCCGCACTGGCGTGGGGCGGAAATGCCGGCGCGGCGAATTATGGCGCGTTTTCTCCGTCGGCCATGCTGGATTATTTCGGCGGCGGCTGGGTGAATATTACGAACCGTATGCCCGATATCTTCGGCGCCGGTTATGGCTCCTTGCTTACGCCGCCTCCGGCGCGTGCGGATTCCGGAAACAGTTCGGTCGGCTATGACGTTTACAACCGTTTTGATCTTGGTTCAGCCAATGATCCAACGGCCTATGGAACGCTACAGGGTTATGAAAACCTGATCGCGGCAACCCATCAGATGGGGGGGTATTTTTATACGGATTATTCCATGGGGCACAACGGCTTTTCAAATTCCGCGACGGCGGGGTTTGTGCAGGCGGGGGCATATCCGGGCATGGTGGTGCAAACGCCCACCGCCGTGGATGGGGATTTTAACAGTGCGTATGCATCCAATGTGGAAGAGGCCCGGCTGGCCGGATTGATTAACATAAATTTCACAACGAACAATCAGTATATCCGTAATCCAACCACGGCCGGGAATCCCGCCAATATTCCCGCGGGAACAACGCCGGCCTACGGCCGCCTCGCCAATGTGCCTATGCCGATGAACCAGCAGTTTTATCCCCAGGCCGGCAATCATCCGATTTTCGTGTATAACCCGCTGACGGGTCAGTCGAATATACAGATCAATTCCTTTAATGCCGCCAATGCGAGTTCCGGTTCGCCCACGGTAGAAAACGTTACCGGCTACATGATGCGGAATATTCAATGGCTCGTGCAAACGCTGGGGGTGGACGGCTTTCGCCTGGATGCGGTGAAGAACATGGAGTGGCAGGTCGCGCTGCCTTATTTTGACCAAGCTGTCTACCGGGCGTCGCCGCGGACTTATTTAAACGGTGTGCAGGAGCCGATTTCGGCCTTCTCCGAATATTACGATTCCAATATTCCCGGTGCGTCGAACCCGTTTCAGGATTCCACGGTTCAGGTGATTCAGAAGAGCGGCCTGAATGCGGATGGCTCCCTGGTGGACTATGGCAACAATGGGACGGTGCAGCCGAATCGTGATGCGCTTGATTTTCCGTTGTTCTTTGCGATGCAGAACAATTTGACCTCCAACGGCTATACCAACAGCTGGTACAACGTGGTGAATGCCGCGCTGGATTCATATGACAGCAATCCGCATGATGGGCTGATCGGCGTGAAATTTGTGCAAAGCCAGGATAACGGCGCTCCTTACCTGAGCAACGTGGCATATGCCTATACGCTGATGATGCCCGGACAGGTGATTGTCTATTACAACGGCAACACCACTTCCTTTGACAACGGCACGCAAACCTTTCCGCAGAACGGCCGCGGCGACGCGCTCGGCGGCGTGTACGGCAATATTCTGGCCGATAATTCGCGGAATGTTTACAACGCGGCGTCCTCCACCATGGGTGAAACGCTTGATAATCAGGTGTCCGGGCTGGTGGATATTCGAAACCGCTATGCATACGGCAATTACACGCAGCGCTATCTGAGTCAGAATAACTTTGCGTTTGAACGCGATGACTCGGCCGTTGTGCTGCTGAATAATCAGACCGGCGGCGGCAATCTTTCCACGACAATTCAGACGGATTTTAATCCTCACAATGTGCCGTATCTGGTGGATGTTACGGGAAATGCCGCCGCGGCCGGGCTGCCGCAGGTGGTGGCGGTCAATTCCAACGGTACGATTGATGTGACGTTTTCGAACAATAACTCCAACGGGATGGGATATTTGATTTACGGCCCGCCGACGCCCATCGGCACGCTGAATTTATCAAACGTCGCAGGACAGATGGGCAACAATGCCCCCACTGCCAATGACCCGAATATCACATTTGATAACGGAAATAACACGGTCAGCAATATCGCCGTGATCAAGGCCGCACAGTTCACCGTAAGCCTGCAGACGCAAAAAGTTTATTTGCTGGGCAGCAGCAGTCTTTTCGATTACAACGCCGGCGGCGATAACGCTCTGTTAAAAATCGACGGCGGCACGCAGATCGACGGTCAAACGTTTGTGAGTACAACGCCCAACACTGTCGCCTACGGTTATATCCCTTTTCAGCAGTCCAGCCCGTTGGTGGGCGGCGGTACGGGTCTTTACACGGAAACCATCAATACGGCGGACCTGTCGCAAGGATACCATTATCTGGAAGCCATCGCGTTTAGAGCACGGCCGGGCGGCGGCCCGCCGGTGTACACGGATTGGACGCAAACCATTTATGTTGATACTTCGGCGCCGGTTTCCGCCATTCAAAGCTTTAACCCGATTACACCGGGCGTTAATCAGGATCGCACGCTGGTCGTGAAATCAATGGATGGGCTGGCGAATAATGTGCATGTGCTGTGGGACCTGCCTGCCGCGGATACAAACAGCCAGATCCTGTCCATGATCGGCAATGCGAACCAGACCGTACAGACGGATACAAATCTCTGGACAATAAATGAAGACGGCCTTACCAGCGGCAATCATGTGGCCACGGTGGTCACGTACAAACCGGACGGAACATACAATATTCAACGGTTTGCGGGATTGTACACTTCCACCATTTATGGTGCGGGGCTGGGAGACTTGAATTTTGACGGTCTTTACAACACCGCTGATGTGGCGGCCTTCGCCACCCTGATGGCCGCCAACAATACGCTGTTCAATCCGGCGGCGGATTTTGACCATGACGGCATCATCAATCGCACGGATTTGATTGACTTCGGCGCCAAGCTTTCCGCGGTCGGGGCCGACAGCCAGACAATGCAGGCATATGACGCATTGCTGGCGCAGTATCCGGCTTCAACTTCGGCCGCGGCTACGCCGGAGCCGGCGGCGATCGTTTTGCTGGCGGCCGGCATTTTCCCGTTGCTGCTGCTGCGGAGGCGGTTTGCGGCGGAACGAGCACGATCCAGATCATGAGTTTAAGGAGTATACGCCATGAAAAACGGTAAGCGACAATCAATCGGCTTTACGCTTATTGAATTACTTGTTGTGATCAGCATTATTGCGTTGCTGATTGCGCTACTGCTGCCGGCGTTGTCCCGCGCCCGACTGGCCGCCGAATCCACCGTTTGCCTATCCAATGTCCGACAGCTGACGCTTGCGGAGGTGGAGTTTTCCCAGCAGCACAACGGTTTTATTCAGCCGGATACGGATTCGGGCATCATGAAATACACGCTTACGCCGGATGCCGATCACACCATGTTTTCGTACCGCTATCAATGGTACAACCCGGTTACCCATCAATATCAGAACACGGGTGGGGCCGTGCTGAACGACTGGGCCAGCGCCCTGGTACCATTTCTGGGCGGCCAAAGTGACCAGAGTTTCATGAATTTCGGGAATAACGGCGCAGGTTCGAAGGTATTTCTCTGCCCAAGCGACCCCACCATATCCGACCAATACCCCGGCTATCAGTTGTTTAATAACCTGCAGGTCGGCAACGGAACCGGCAGTACCAATGAACCGACGCCGGCCGGGTATCCGGGCTATTTTCAGGGCTATTATCCCGTGTCTTATGGAATCAACGCGGATATTGCGTCGGCGAAATACAACGGCGCCTATGGAGCGTTTAACCCGGGTTGGGGATTTCAGATCCCCGCGGGACCTACCGCTGCGGATGGTCTTACCGCTCCTTGGGGCTGCCGCCTGACCGGTATTCCCATGCCCTCAAAAACGCTGTTGTTCGCCGATTGCGGCGTGCGGCCCAATCCCGGCGGGCAGGATGCTCAAGGCAGCAACGGCCTGTTTTATTGTGATGAAACTTATTACACCACCGCGTTCGATACCGGCGCGGGTATTGCGCCAGGCGTTAACTTATGCAGTTTGCAGGCTGTCGCCGATGACTCGGCTCTCCGGGATCGCATTCCGATGGCGCCGTCGGCCCTGCCGCTGCCGGCCAGCGATAAGAACATCGGACTTGGTTTTGACCGTCATGGCGATCACATTAACGTGGGATTTGTGGATGGCCATGCCGCGGCTGTGACGCCGTCGGATTTCAATAATGTTATGGTTTCGCCATACGGCGGCGGCTGACGCTGTGCGGCGCAAATTCAGTCCACCACCACCCTGGGAGGGGGGCAGGGTCGGAAGATTTTGCCCTCTTTCCCCCGCACTCTTAACGACCGATTCAGGCCCGCCGCCATGCAATATTAAAGCGGCCGGAATGCGGGAAAAAGTCATTGTAATATGGCGGTGTCTGCGCTGCATGCGGCAATTGTTCAGCCGCTGGCGGCGAAGGCGCCGATCCGGGTGGGCAGCATTTCACCGCGGCGCAATTCATGGAAGAACAGATCAAGATAATGACGCAGCCGGCGATTGGGATCGTCCAATTGACCGCCAAAATGGCGATTCGGGTCCTTATAAATCAGCCGCACGGGGTGTTCTTCAATTGTCAGGCCGGCGTGGACCGCTCGAACCCAGAATTGCATGGGGAAAGCGTAACCGCGCTCAGTCAGCCGCAAATCCATCATTGCCCGGGTGCGATGGGCTTTAAACCCGCAAAAGCTGTCGGTCAAGTCCAGATTAAGATTGCGGTTAATGACCTGTGTCATGAGCATGTTGATAACCCGGCGATCGGCCGGTGGGTCCCCATCGCGCGGCAATTCGTGCATATAACGCGAGCCGCTGATGATGTCCGCCTGATTCAATTCCGCTTTGGTCAGAAACTCCGGAATTTTCGCCGGTTCGTGCTGCTGGTCGCAATCAATGGTGATCACCCAGTCGTAATGATGGCGGCCGGCGAAGGCAAACGCATCGATCAGGCTCTGTCCGTAGCCCATGTTGCGCCGGTGGCGGAGCACCTCGATACCGTCGATCGTCGACAGGATATTGGGCGTGTCATCCGTTGAACCATCATCCACCACCAGAACATCCGCCGATGGCGAATGCTGGAGGATAGAGCCAAGCACATTTTTAACGTGCCGCTGCTCATTAAAAACCGGTACCGCTACAAGGAATTTCATCGTTTTATTACAACAACCTTTCGCACGATTATCGTAGGAGCGTCGCGGCGCAAGTCAAGGATGATTGACCGTTCGCCGATCATCCCCGTTTTCCGCGGTCGGACCGGTTCGCGGACTGCTGCGCGGCGCCTGCCCACACGTGGCGGGCGGCGCGACGATATTGCGGTGGATAATGCGCCAGCACCTGTTCCGAAACACCAAGTGCGTCCGCGGCGTGCCAACCCCATCGCGGATCATCCAGAAACGCCCGGGCCATCGCCACCATATCCGCCTCGCCTGCGGCAATTATTTCTTCCGCCTGGTGAGGCGTTGCAATCATGCCGACGGCCCGCGTGGCAATTCCCGTTTCCTGTTTGATTTTATGCGCCAGATGCACCTGGTAGCCCGGTCCAACGGGAATTTCCGCGTGCGGCACCAGTCCGCCGGATGAAACACAGACGTAATCGTAAGACATCGCCTTAAGCTTTTGGGTGAATTTGACGGCATCATCCGGGGTCCAGCCGCCGGGAGTCCAGTCCGTACCGGTGATCCGCATGCCCAAAATCACATGGGGTGGCACCGCGGCACGCACCGCGGCGGCAACCTGAAGTGGGAAGCGCATGGCGTTCTCAAGATTGCCGCCGAAGTCGTCCGTCCGCTGATTGCTCAGAGGTGAAAGAAATTGATGCAGCAGGTAACCGTGTGTTCCGTGAAGTTCCACGGCGTCAAAGCCGATGTCCACGGCATGGCGGGCGGCGGTGGCAAAGGCCTCCAGGACCGCCTGCATTTGGTGGACGCTGAGAGGTTCCGGCGCCGGCCAATGCGTGTCAAAAGGAACCGCCGAAGGGGCCACGGTTTGCCATGGATCTTCACCGGGTTGCAGCGGGCCGTGCTTTTGTGCCCAGGGAATATGCGTGGAGCCTTTGCGCCCGGCATGGGCGAGTTGTATCCCGAACTTGGCCGGTCCGGCAAGCCGACGGACCCGAGTCATGACATCCGCCAGCGTTTGCACGCACTCGTCGGAATACAGTCCAAGGCATTGATGGGTGATCCGCCCGCGTCTTTCAACGGCTGTTGCTTCCAGCATGACCAGCCCGGCGCCGGAATAACCCAACTGCGAGAGGTGCTGGTAATGCCAGTCCGCGGCGGCGCCGTCATTCGCGGAATACTGGCACATGGGTGCGACAACAATACGGTTTACGAGAGTCTGTTGTCCTAATTTGATCGGTGAAAAAAGCCTGCTGTTCATAACGCCCTGCCGGATCATACATTTATGTTCGCCTATGTTCGCCGCCCGCAGCGGCTTTGACGGTTAATTTATAGGGCGACTGGATGAAATAATCAAATAATCATTTTAACTTGACATTTCAAATGGTCATTTGAATAATAGAACCAGTTGATGGCCATTCGGATGCGGACTGCCGGTCAGTTCCATGCCGGGTGATGGACGGTGTGTATTGGGGTTCCAGGACGTGTCGCCCGCTTTTCCCGCAAATTCCAATGATTCCAGCGGTCCGGCGGCTTCGCCGGAGTCGGGTTCCGATCGCCGGACGGCCGAACATCCCGAAGCCGAGCGGGATTCCACCCGTTGCCGGCTGCTGCTTGCGGCCGGTGAGGCGTTTGCGGAGCATGGGTTTCATAACGCCACGGTTGGGATGATCTGCAAAGCGGCCGGGGCCAATATTGCCGCGGTGAATTATTATTTTGGCAGCAAGGAAAAGCTGTATGAGGAAGCGATTAAATTCGGTCGCAGCAGTTGTCCGCATTCGCGTCTCCTGGAGTCGGACGAATTAAGCGCCATGGAGCCTCGGGCGGCTTTGCGGGCATTTATTGATGCATATATCCGCACGTTATTGCGGAAAGACGAACACCAGTGGCACTCCAAAATTATCTGCCGCGAGCTTGCCGAGCCCACGCCGGCGCTTGATACGTTCATCCGCGAGGTTGTGCGATTGCGCCGCAAACGGCTGGGGGATATAATCCACCGGCTGGTCGGCTCTCCATTGCCGGCCCGGCAGACTGACTTGGTCATTGAAAGCATTATTGCCCAGGGGCAGTTTTATTACCGTTGCCGGCCCATATTGCTTCGGATGCGCGGCAAGGGGCATTTCGACGAACAGGAAATGACTGAAATTGTGGACCATATTACCGCATTTTCGCTGGGGGGAATCGGGACAATTGCGGCTCAAAGGCCCGGCGGTACGCACCCGGCTGATGGGGGTGGGGCTGAAGCTGATCCGCCGGCTCGCCCGGCGGCGAGTCGCGTCGGAAGTCCCCGTACACGCAAATAACCGGAATGGGCAATTGGTATGCCGCAGGGCATCGGGCTGAATGTCGGAATCGGATCCGCAGGCTGTACAGAAATGATCAAAACAGGGCGGTTAAAACCAGGAGTCGTAAGATGAGTGCCAGTTCATCAACAGGAAGCGGAGTTCGTGCTGGGGCCGCGGCTCCTGTCAGCGGGGTGGAAGCATCCCCGCCCCGTCCCGCGCCGACCAACGGCATGAGTAAGCGGAAAAGGATATTTCTGGTCGGGGGGGGGCTTCTGCTGCTGCTGGGGCTGGTGTTTGGTATCCCGTGGTACCTGCATGCGGAGAAATATGTTTCGACGGATGATGCGTTTGTGCAGGCTCATGTGGTGATGATTGCCCCGCAGATTGCCGCGCCGGTGTTGCGGGTGAAAGTGCTGGATAACCAGGTTGTAAAAAAGGGGCAGGTTCTCGTAACGCTTGACCCGCGCAATTATCAGGTCCGGGTGGAACAAATCGAGGCGCAGATCGCCGCGGCGAAATCCGCGGCTGCCGGCGGGAAATTTGATCTTTCGCTGGTGAACAAGACATCCAATGCGGCGTATCTGCAGGCCAAGGCTCAGGTGGCGATGGCCGAGGCGAACGCGGCCGCCGCCAGAGCCGGCATTGCCCAGTCGCAAAGCGCCCTGGCTCAAGCCCGGGCGCAGGTGCTCGCCGCCGCCGCGGATGTGGCCGGTGCGGCCGCACAGGTGATTGCCGACCGGGCGCAGGCGTTGAAGGCCGTTGACGATTACAAGCGTTATGCATCACTGCTCAAGACGGGCGATGTCACGCCGATTCAGGTGGAAAGCTATCGCGCCGCCGCCGCGACTGCATCCGCCAACGTTACCGCGGCGAAAAAGAATGTGCTCGCAAAACAGGCGGCGCTGGCGCAATCACGGGCGGGGGTATTCGCCGCGCAGCAATCCGTTGTTGCCGCCAAAGCCCAGCTTACGCAGGCTTTGGCCGGATTGCACAAGTCTGTCGCCCAGCTGGCGGCGGTAAATGTTGTTCCGGAGCAGGTCGGCCGCAGCAACAGCCAGTTCAAGAGTCAGACGGCGCAAGTTACGGAACTCGAAGCGGAATTGAAACAGGCCAGGTTGAACCTCTCGTATTGCGTGATTACCGCCCCGGCAAGCGGTTATGTGACGCAGAAGGCCGTGGAACCGGGAGATTACGTCACATCCGGCCAGACTCTGCTGAACATCGTGCGCCCCAACATGTGGGTCATCGCCAATTTCAAGGAAACCGCCCTGACGTACATGAAACCCGGCGACCCGGCCACGATATCCATTGATGCGTACCCATCGGATACGTTTCACGGATACGTGCAGAGTATTCAGGCCGGCACCGGGGCCGCTTTCAGCCTGCTGCCGCCGGAAAACGCGACGGGCAATTATGTGAAAGTTGTGCAGAGGGTGCCGGTCAAGATTCTGTTTAAGAATCTGCCGAAGAAGATGCCGTATTTGGCCTCAGGCATGTCCGCGGTTCCCGAGGTAAAGGTGCGATGAGCGTATCGGGTGCATCGATTGACAGGGCGGTGGCCATGAACCGGCCGATGGCGGTAAGCCCGTGGTTTATCGGGCCGCTGGTGGCCATGGCCGCGTTTATGGAGGTCCTTGATACCACCATTGCCAACGTGGCGCTGCCGCACATTGCGGGCAATATGGCCGTGACCGTGGATGAAAGCACCTGGGTGCTGACAAGCTACCTTGTGGCCAATGCAATCGTACTGCCGCTCAACGGCTTTTTTTCCGCGGTGTTCGGGCGGAAGCGATACTTCATGGGATGCATGATGCTTTTTACCGTAAGCTCATTGCTGGTGGGCTTGGCGCCAAGTTTCCCGATTTTGCTGATCTGCCGGGTTTTGCAGGGACTGGGGGGCGGCGGACTGCAACCCGGCGCCCAGGCTATCCTGCGGGATTCCTTTCCACGGGAACAGATCGGCACGGCCATGGCGGTGTACGGTATTGTGGTGGTGGTGAGTCCGGTGCTGGGGCCGGTTCTCGGCGGATGGATTACGGACAATTATTCATGGCGATGGTGCTTCCTTATAAATGTGCCTATCGGCATATTTACGCTGCTGGGGCTTTTTACGCTCCTGGAAGACCCGCCGCATCAGCGCCGGGTTAAAATCCGTGAAACCGGCATCGACTATATCGGGCTGGGCCTGGTTTCTTTAGGCCTGGCCTGCCTTCAGATCATGATGGACCGGGGACAGGATGCGGACTGGTTTGCCTCGCCGACGATTTGCGTGCTGGCGGTGCTGGCCGGTCTGGGATTAACCGCCGGCTTTATCTGGGAATGGTATGAGCCGCACCCCATAATTAATTTCCGGCTTCTGGCGGATCGCAATTTCGGTTTTGCCACGCTGGGCATGTTTATCTTCGGGGCGGTGCTTTACTCCACTACCACGCTGCTCCCTTTGATGGTGCAGACGCTGATGGGTTACGACGCCCGTGACGCCGGCATGGTGCTGGCGCCGGGCGGCGTCGTGGTGTTCTGCCTGATGCCGCTGGTGGGCTTTCTGGTGCCGCGCGTGCAGACGCGCTGGCTGGTGGTATTCGGCATTCTGGTGAACGTCGTTGCGCTGCTGTTGATGGGGGGGTTGAACTTATCCGCGGATTATTCCGCGCTGGCATGGTGCCGCGCTGTACAGGGATTGGGATTGGCATTTTTATTTGTGCCGTTTAATACGGCGGCTTTTGCCTTCGTGCCGCGCGACCGGATTTCGGATGCGTCGGGCATTTTGAATCTGGCCCGCAACATCGGCGGAAGCGTGGGTATATCCGCGGCCGCGGCGTTTGTGGCGAATTCCGCCCAAGAGCAGCAGAATTTTCTGGTCGCGCACGTTTCCCGGACAAATCCTGTTTATATGAACACGCTGCGGCATTTGACGGGGTCGCTGGCGCATATGGGGCTGTCGGCGGGACATGCCCTGGCCGTTGCCGAAGCGTTGATATTTGCGAAATTGCGCGGTCAGGCATCCATGCTGGGATATATAGACGCCTATCATGATCTGGCCATACTGTTTTTGCTGGTCGTGCCGATTGCCATGTTGCTGCGAACGCCGAGTTTTCGTGAGAAGCCGGTACAGGTCACGGAATGATTGATGATAACTGATGCCGACCACACACAATTTGCCCCGGACACGGGCAGGAAGTCCGGCGGGAAGAACAAGGAGACTGGTATGTTGACCGCAATTCATCGCAGAGTGCCAAAGATGGTGCTGTCCGCGGCCATGCTGGGGCTTGGCGCGGTGATGCTCACGGGATGCGTGAATCAGAAGTCGGAGATCGCGCATTACGACCGGATATTGCATGCGCATCCGGCCGCGACCCCTTCCCAGCTTGTGGTACCCCATGTACTGACATTATCCCACGCGATGACGATGGCCAACAATAATAACGAACATCTGGCCATTGCCGGTGAAAACTATCTGCAGGCTTTGATCGCCCATGACCGGGCGTACGCCACATTCATGCCGACGGTAGGACTCCAACCGCAGGATTTTCAGCGCAAAGGGTTCAACGAGACGGGATTTCCCGGAATCGGCAATTTGTTTCAGACGCATTATTTTGATCTGCCGTTGCAGGCTCAGCTCAATCTGAATGTGCTGCGCGATGCCCGGGCCATTCAGGCGGCCGGCGCGGCGGCGGCACAGCAGAAGGCTTTGCTGCTGGATTTGCAGTCCAATCTGCTGCTGGAAGTCGCCCAGACCTACTATCGGGTGCTCAGCGAGCAGCGTTCCGTCCATGTGCTGCGGCGGACGTTGCGCGTCCAGAAGGCGAATGTGGCGTCCATGGAACGAAAGGAAAAAGCCGGCGTTGCGTTGCGGCTTTCCGTGCTGCAGAGTCAAGCGGATGAAGCCGCCACGCGCGTTCAACTTACGACGGCAATCGGCAATGTAAGCAACGGCCGGGCCACTTTGGCTTATCTTATCGGCGCGCCGAGTCTTGCCGGGGCCGTGCTGGTGAGCCAGTTTAACCCTCCGCAGAAGATCGCCACCCTCGCCACTCTGGATCATACCGCACTGCTGGACCGCGAGGATTTGCGGGCGGCCGGCGATGCGGAAATTGTGGCCAAGCGCGGTGTTTCAGCGGCGGTCGCGGAATATTTTCCGACCGTGTCGCTGAATTTCAATACATTCCTTTACAAGGAAAGCTTCCCCAGCGACAGCTGGTGGAGCGGTTTATTCAGTGCCAATATTCCGATTTTTGAAGGCGGCATGATTTATCAGGACATCCGCAAATCCTGGTCGCAATTGCGCCAGGCCGCGCTCCAACGGCAGTTGCTGGCGCGGCATATTCTGGAAGAGGTGCGCATTGCCCGGCAAAACTGGAACACCAGTTGCAGCCTGGTGCGCAATTTACACACCGAATGGCGATCCGCACGAGCGGCGTGGCGGCAGGCCCAGCACTCATATAACGCGGGCCTGGCCACCAATCTGGATGTGATTACGGCACAGGATCGCGCGCTGTCGGCGCAGCTGGCGTATCAACAGGCCAGGTACACCAAGCGGTTGAATATGCTGAATTTGCTGCGGGCGACAGGGCGCCTTACGTGGCCGACGGTTCGGCGGCTGGCATCTGCGGAGAAGATCAAGCGACCCTGATTTTCCGGCCCCGCGCAACCGGGCGATCACCGGTCAGGCGCTTCGGCGAGTGACCGGCGGGTTTATGGGTGATGCCGGGATTGGCGGCCTTTTTTTTCAATTCCGCATGATATTTCCGGCGAATTTGGGCCAGGTCGGCGCTGGGACGCGGGTATTTAAGATTCATACCCTCCAGATGCTCCACCACCAGCCGGGCAATGGCCAGATTGCGGAACCATTTGTGATCTGAAGGAATGATATACCATGGCGCATGGGCGCGACTGCAGCGCTGAATTGCGTCGCTGTAGGCGGACATATATTGTCGCCAAAAAGGCCGCTGGCTGTAATCGGCATCACTTATTTTCCAGTGTTTGGCCGGGTCCGCAAGCCGTTCGCCAAACCGCTTTAACTGCTCATCCGGTGAAATATGCAGATAGAATTTGATAATCTGCACGCCGGATGCGGCAAGATCCTTTTCGAAATGATTGATCAGCTTGTAACGGTGGGACCATACTTCGTGCGGGACCAGGTTTTGCACCCGCGCGATCAGAACATCTTCATAGTGGGAACGGTTGAAAATAACCACTTCCCCCCGGGCCGGAGCCGCCTTATGAATTCGCCATAAAAAGTCGTGACGTAATTCTTCGGCTGAGGGCTGCTTGAACCCAACCACGCGGCAGCCCTGGGGATTCATGGCGCCCAGAACATGATTAATGGTGCCATCCTTGCCTGCCGCGTCCATGCCCTGCAGGCATATAAGCAGGGATTTACTGTGATCCGCATACAGCAACTCCTGCAGAGTCCATAGTCGTTGAAGGTAATGCTTCGTTTCAGCCGCGGTGGATGCGGCATCGGTGTAGCGCCCGGTAAAATCGCTGTCGATTTCGGAAAGTCGAACGCGTTGGCCGGGGCGCACACGAAAATGCCTGACAAAATTCATGGCGCGGTCTCCATTTCATACGCATGCCGTTGCAGCCCGGACGGCTCCAAGAATGGAATATACCGCGCCGTATCCATATTTTCAGGAAAAGCGAATGACGTTATACCCGGTGGACCACGATTCGATTGCCGGATGGATCCTGCAACTGCAGGCTGCCGTCGTCACCCGAACCGCCGTGGTTGGCGGCATGGGTGTGTGCGGCGGCGCGAATTGATTCGTACACGGATGAATCCGGCGGATACAGATGAAAGGCGAAAAGCCCCGGCGCGCCGGCCGGTCTTGGGAGTGTTCCGCGGCTTTCCCATGTGTTTAATCCCAGATGATGGTGATATCCGCCATAGGAGAGGAACGCCGCTGAATCACCGAAACGCTGCATGAGGTTCATTTTCAGCAGATCGCGGTAAAACGCTTCGGCAGCGGACAGATTCGCCACGCGCAAATGCACATGTCCGATGCGTGCTTGCGGCGAAAGTTCGGCGGGGATTGGGGTTGCCTTTCCGTTCGGTATTTCCGCCAGCAGGCCGTCCACATCCAGTCTTTCGGTTACCATCGCCAAACCGCCCGCCGTCCGCGGCCAGAGGTCTTTGGCTCGATCCTGATAGATTTCAATTCCGTTCCCTTCCGGGTCTTCAAGATAAATCGCTTCGCTTACGCCATGGTCGGCGGCGCCCCGCAGTGTTACGCCCGTGGAAATGGCGCGGTGCAACCATTCCGCAAGGCTTGCTCTGGATGGCAATAGAATCGCAGTGTGATAAAGGCCGGGGGATCGGCGGCGAAATATTTCAACCGGCGTATGCTGCAGTTGGATCAGCGGTGCACCGCCGACGCCAAGAACCGCGGCATGATCCGACTGCTGCTGAACCGAAAGGCCGATGGACTCCCTGTAAAAATCGATTATGTTCGGTAAGTCACGGACGAGCAGCCCGATGGGTCCGATGACGGTCGGGGCTATTCCGGCCGGGGGCGCGGTAATTGAAGATGGCAACGACTGGAACATGAGTAACAGTCCTTTCTGCGGCGAATATATTTATCCGCCAACTATTTAGTTTATGCATAAACTAGTTTCAGGTCAAGCTGGGTGGTCGATGGCAATGACAGGCCGTGTACCATGGGCAGACGTGTACCATGGGCAGATAGGTCGGGAAAGAGCGGGTCGCAACAGAAAACGATGCGCACCACCCGCGTAACAAAAAAGTTGGCGTTGACATAAGGCGGCAATGTTTTATTATAAGGTTATTGGATGCGGTCCGTTTGCATGCTCCGGTTGATTCCGGGTCAATTTGGCCTGGGGAATTGCGGCCGGGGCGTCAATGGATCGGATCTTATAAAGCTGTCCGGCTTTTTTGTCGCGGACGGTTGAAACCTTTGGTGCGTATTAACTGTGTCCGGAGATGTCATCATGCAACAAGACGCCGCCAGGTTAAAAGTAACCCGCGATGGCGATATTGTGCTGGTTGAATTCACTTCTCGCCGGATACTTGATGAAGCTAATATCGCCGAGATTGGCGACGATCTGGCTGCTTTGGTGGAAAGCGAATATCGTCCCAAAATCGTCATTTCCTTTGCCGGTGTGGATCATTTGTCATCTGCAGCGCTCGGTACGCTGATCACGGTGAACAATAAAGTTCGTAGTCGCGATGGTCAATTGCGGTTATGTGACATCAATCCGCAAATATTTGAAGTATTTCTGATTACAAAACTTAACAAGTTGTTTCAGATTTATCCGACAATTAAGGAAGCGAAGGAAAGCGTGCAGCCCAAGGATCGGTCGCCATCTGACTGAATTTTCGCATCCTTGCCTGCCACGTGCGGTATAATTTATACGCACACAGACATGAAGTCTGCGCGACGGCTGAAATAGGGAATGGACGCCTTGGCTGTTTTTGACAGTTAAATCGTGAATTTTCACGAACTGGGCGTGTTATGCGACAAATGCAGATCAAAACCGATGCAAACCATTCAACTCGCCGAACCGTTAACCATCGCGGTGCCAAGGCCGGATCATCTGCCCCGCATCCCTTGTGGTATAAACTGGAAATTGCCAACGATATTCGGTGTGCCTCCGACCTGGAGGAAAAAATCCTCTGCCAATGCCAGAAACTGGCATATACGGAC
>JAKBBN010000085.1 GCA_021808485.1 Planctomycetota bacterium
ATGAACTGCCAACCACCCACCGCCGCACCATCAACACGCTGATGGCACCGCGATTCCAAACCCTCGAAAATGTCCCGTTAATAGCCGCATAGAGTATAATAAAGCTCAGTCTCCGGGTCATAGCGGTAGCCGCAGTAGATAATTTCATTTCCACCGTGACTGGATTGCAGGTCATCATCCGTGAACCATGCGCCATCCGCACCCGGACCAGTGAGGATCAGCGTGTTGCCGTACGCGTCCAAACCATCGCAAGCGGCGGCGATATCGTCCGCCTCGCCGCCGGTTCGGCTGTTTCCAGTGCGTGAACATGTGATGCCGCAGGCAACCAAACGAAACGCTCCAACATATTCCAACCGGGTCTGATTGGGGCACATTGTACCCGCGTGGTTGTAACCGCCGCAAATTTTTCCGCCGGTAGGCTTCGCCGGGCGTTCAGGTCGCTGCCATGATTCTTTACCCACCAGTTGTGCGGAACCGCGCCTCTTTGTAAACCGGGCTCGAGCGAGCCAGTCTCGCAATTGCAAAAACTGCCTGCGGCAAGGTAAGCGGTTACGGTCGCTTATTACGAAACTTATCACCCCTACGAATGGCCGGGCCGGTACAGTCGGCGCTATAACGAACATCGAAAAGGTGTCCCCCGCCGGGCTTGGCGCATTCCCCGTACAACACCGTTACCCCAAACGTCTCCGCCACCCTGTCCAAGGCCCGGTCCATCGAGAGATTTGTCAACACAGGCGGCAGGTGGGGCACGCCGGCAGCGGGACCGCTGAACGCGATATCCAGGATATACTGGTCATTACGGTATTCGAGCCGACGTGCGGCGGCGGTCACCTCCCGCGAATCCACTATTGCGTCGATCGCCAATCCTGGCGAGTACTGGTCATCCGGGCTGAACTTCGCTGGTCGCAACCTCGTTCTCAAGATTGCCGATGAGACCTTCCCTATGTATACCCTGATCAGGCCGGATTGCCCTTGCCTGACCACGACGTTTTTGTCGCCCTGAAAAACCGCCCGGACCGCAGCGACACCGGTTTTTCCATTGGGTGGCGGATGCGCCAGCGTTCGGGGGAACCCGACTTGGGGCAGATGAAAGCCGTCGGGGCTTACCGCCTCGTAAGGGCCCCGGTAATAGAGCCGGCACCCAGTCTGCAGGGTCCTCATCGCCGCGGCCAGATACATCAATACAGCCCCCTCGCCACGAGGGCGGGCGGCGTTCGCCGCCGGCATTGGAGACAGGCTCTTCGAGGGCTCCCGGCACGTACATCCATACATGCCGAGAAATACAGCGAACACAATGGCAAGCCGCGATAGCAATCTCATGTGTGGCCCTTCAATGATGGATGACGACGACGGCGGACGACGATAAGCGGCCTTTGGACACATGTACCACATGTTTGAATTCCGTCGAAAGGTTGTACTCCCTGCCTTTATATGCCTTTATATCTGACCGTCCATGCCTGAAAGCAAATGGCCGTCCCACTGAACGACTGCGGGACCACTACGTGGGATCTCAGGCCAACCCTGTCACCGATAAGTCCACAAATCACTTTACGAAATTTCGGCTGGATTTTGCCCTTCGCGGGGACGATCTGCCCTTGGGCAACGCAACCTTATTGATATCCTCAATCATTGTCTCTCTATTATACCACTGTGACAGTTTGCCGCGGCAAACCGTAGCACACCGCGACCCGCAGACCCGCAGCGTCCCGGGTCCCCCCCCGCCGGCAAGCCATATACCGTATACCATGCGAGCCTGAAAGTCCGCGTTCTTCAGACCGATGCGGAAAGTGTCAGGCATGTGGCGCTATGCGCCGCCAGCAGGCCCGCACCGCATGGGACCTGGGCAATTTCCCCGGTTCGTGCAATTTCCCGGATATCCACCGGACTGGATCGATGGTTCACCACCACCAACTGATTCCCGAATCTCGCGAATTCCACGCCACGCACCGGCTTGCAAACCCCGCTCTTTGCCGCGCCGATTATCACCGACACCGGTGTTTCTTCCATGAGCACAATCGGATGCATCTCCTGCTTGCCGTGTTGCGGTGGAACAATCGGCATCGTCCGCCGGCTCCACGCATAGCCGTATTGAAAGCCGAATGAATACACCTGTCCGCGGCCGACTTTCAGTTCCGCTATCGCGGTTTCACCGGATTGAATATAGCGGCCGACAGCACGGCCCGTCGCATAAGCCACCGTTGACCAGCCGTGCGGGATAATCGGTTCACGCCACGCAATGCAGTCAAACACCGCCGGCTTCTCCTGAATGCCGAACGCACTGGCGGCCAGCCGGCAGTGCGGCCCATGCAGCACTTTTCCTCCGCCGAAAACAAATTCCTTTACCGCCGCCTCCAGCCGGGAATGATCCGCCAAATCGTAAAGTTCATAATGCGGCGCCACCAGCACGGTGTAATCCTTCAAAACGCCGGCCTCTATCTGACGCGGATGCAAAATATCCACATGCCAGCCTAAATCCAGCAGTTGTGCATACCACCCCAGCAGATCCATCCTGTGCCGCCCATCCGTATCCACCTCCAGCGGCTCATACAGGCTCATCTCCGCCGGAAAAAGTATCGCCGCCTCTTTGCTGCGTGGCTTGTCCAGCAGCGGTATCACCTTTGCCGCCCACGCGTTTCCGCAGCGCAACGATGTCTTGAATATTTCATCCATCCGGTACATGACCCCGCCGTCATCCAGGCCGCTGTACCCATAGACATGCAATGATTTTGCGCCCGCGGCAATCAGCGTACCGATCGCCTCGGCCGGCGGCACCACCTGGTAAATGTCCCCGTTCACATGCCGCCCCAGGTAAAGCCCCCCGGTAAAAGGCCGGCCGTTGTTGGCGCAACGCAATATTGATTCCTCCACACTTAAGGCGACGGCATCCGGACGGTCCTCCGCATTTAACGGAGCGGCTATAAACAGCACGCTGTCCACATGATCCGCACAGGCATAAATATCCAGGGCCCGCTGCCCCGTCTGCCAGGATGGCCGGCCCGGCGGGTTAAAAAAGTATCCCCATTGATGCAGCAATGGATGGATGAATATCTGCCGGTCAAGCTCCCGCCAATGCTCCTTCATGGCCGCCAGATATTGCTGCAGTTCCCGGGCAAGATAGGTCTGGTTGTCAATCCAGCGGTAAAAATCCGGCGTGCGATCGGCGAAATCCTCCACACGCGGGCGGGCGCAATCCACCCAGTTCAGTTCCTCCGGCCGCAGGTAGTACTCATGCGTATCAAGCTCTTCAAATGACGCCGCCCGGGTGGCGTACCGCGCATTTACCGCGCTGATATCACCGGCATAGCGGTCCTTCAGCCATTGCAGATATCGCGTGCGGCCGTCCGGATCAAAACTCGGCTTGGGAATAGGTTCAAACATGGTCTGCATGATGATCTTTTCCGGCGTGCCGGGCACTCGCCGCATGCCCCCGGCATAAAGTTTCAGCAGTCCCTTCACATGCTCCACCATGGTCGCCTGTGCTTTTGGCGACCAGTATTTGTAGGTTCCCATCGGTCGCCCGTCCGGCCGAATGCTTTCTTCACCGCGCACCGGCGGTACATCGCGAATGTTCGGATACAGGTTGTCCCCGCAAAGATAAAGCGCCAGGTGGGTGTAATTCATGCCCAGTTCCGCTATCCGCTGCATCATGTATTCCTGCATGGCAACATACGGGCTCGCCGGTTCACCCCGGTACCGGGCGAAAAAATCCTCCCATGCCTTCGAATCCAGGTTCACGCAGTTAAAGCCCAGATCCGCCACATCCTGCAGGCCGCAGTCCACCGCCTCGCGGTTGGAATAAAAGGGTTCAAAAAAATTGCCGAACCAGATCGCCAGCATCGGTTCCGTGGATTTGTTCATAGCGCTTTTCCCTTCATGGCTTTCATCGCATCTCCGGCCGCGCCGGGCGTTGTCCGCGAAAATCTTAATCAAAAACCGCCGAATTCGGAAACGCCTGGCAAATATTTTATCGCAAATTGATGTCTGTTATTATCATTTATTGACATTTGCGGATTACCTGCGACTCTTCCCGTTTTTTCTCCGGGCATTTAACCCTGATCCCCCTCCCGCCGTTAGCCCGGTTGCCCGGCGCTATAACTTAAATGAATGCCGCGCAAACGCAGGGCGCGCCGGCCGCCTGTTGTAAAGAAGTGGAAATGTCACCCTGTTAACCGATTTAGAAATGTCACCCTGCCATCGCTACCCGGCGGTGTGACGGGCCGGCCGCCCTCGGCGCGGCGCGGCTATCGCGTTAAACTAAGTCGCGGTTGATCGGCTTCGGAGTTTGGAACTTCATGCGGCAAAAAGCGGTGGTTTTATTAAGCGGCGGCTTGGATTCCGCCACCGTACTCGCCTGGGCGGTCAAACGGAATTTCGCCGTTTATGCGCTTAGCTTTGATTACGGCCAGCGCCATCGCGTTGAACTGACCGCCGCGGCGGAACTCGCGGCCGCATTTCAGGTGCAAAAGCACGTCACGCTTACGTTGGATTTGCGCCAATTCGGCGGGTCCGCATTAACGGATCAGATTCCTGTCCCCAAGGACCGCAACCTGAACGAAAGCCCGGCCGGCGCCCAATCCATACCCGTCACATATGTGCCCGCCAGAAATACCGTGTTTTTATCCTGTGCGCTGGCCTGGGCCGAAGGATTAAACTGCTTTCATATTTGCATCGGGGTAAATGCGGTTGACTATTCCGGCTATCCGGATTGCCGGCCGGAGTTCATCGCCGCTTTTGAACAGACGGCCAACCTCGCCACAAAAGCCGGCGTGCAAAATCTTGGAAAATTCAGCATTCATACTCCCCTTATCAGTTTAACCAAGGTCGAAATTATCCGGCTCGGTCTTTCCTTGGGTGTGGATTATTCCAAAACCGTCTCCTGCTACGACCCGGTGCCGGGAGCCGGTGCGTGCGGCCATTGCGATGCCTGTCAGCTTCGCCTTGCGGCGTTTAATTCTTTGGGAATAGCCGATCCGACCCGCTACGCCCGGAACCCCGCCGGAAACTCAACATTGGCGGAACCATGAATATTTCCGAGATTTTTTATTCCATTCAGGGAGAAGGAAAACTGGCCGGAATGCCCTCCATATTCATCCGCACCAGCGGCTGTAATTTGCGTTGCACCTGGTGCGACACACCTTACGCCTCCTGGCAACCGGTCGGCAAAACCATGTCCACCGGTCAAATTCTTGACGCCGTCGCCGCATTCCCCACCCGCCATGTGGTTATTACCGGCGGCGAACCGATGATTCAGCCGGACCTTGGCGAGCTTGTGCGGAAACTTGTCGCGCGGCAAAAGCTTATCACACTGGAAACCGCCGGCACCGTTTGGCAGGACCTTTCACTGCTGCTGGCCAGCGTAAGTCCAAAACTATCCAATTCCACACCCCTCATGCGTGATGGCGGCCGCTTCGCCGCCTCCCACGATCACCGGCGGCTGCAGATTGATGTGCTGCGGCGTTTCGTCCGCGGAGGCAATATTGCGGATATTCAGTGGAAATTTGTGGTTTCCGCACCAAATGATATTGATGAAATCCGGCGTTTGCTGCAATCCATCGGCAATATCGCTCCGGAGGATATCATTCTTATGCCGGAAGGAATGACGGCCGATGACCTGGCTGCGCGCAGCGGCTGGATTGCCGAAGAATGCAAAAAACACGGCTGGCGATTCAGTCCGCGGCTGCACGTTCTGCTGTATGGCAATACGCCGGGCACCTGATTTCCAAACTTGCCCGTTTCGCCCACCATCGCCCGGGCAAATGAACAATCGGGTTTTCGGCGCCATTTGGCGGGCCGGCCGCGGCAAGCCGGCCGGCGCCGCCGGGGTTTTGAGGAGGCGTATCATAAAATCGTTCATTGCCCGATTTGCAATTGTTGCGGCCGTTGCCGCCGACGCCGCCGGTTTATGTGCGGCGCGGGCTGGCGCATCTCCCGCGGCGATTCCCCATAATGTTGCCGTCACCCGTATCACCGCTCCGGTGGATGCCGACGGGATGATCAATTACGGTGCGGCCCTGGCGCAAATTTTATCCCGCGGCGTAACACCCCGGAATAACGCGGCCATTCCGATTTTGGCCGTGTGCAGAAGAAATTTAGGCATCGGCGTATGGACAAACATTCACAACCATTACGCATTCAAGCCTGATGTCCGGCAGATGCACAAACTTTTAAGGCAACTGGGTCTGCACGGCGGGAAGTTTACCGGCCCGCGCTATGAACTGTTGACGGATTATCTGAAAAAGCATGCCGCCTTATTTCCCGCTTATAAGCCGGCATCGGGAAATACCGCGGAAATTGACCGGGCGCTCAATTATATGATACAGGTGCAATCCGCCGCGCTAACCGAGCCATGGTCGGCGCGCAGGTTTCCCTGGCTGGCCGCCCAGCTCCGGCGGAATAATGCCGCGCTGAATCTGATCGTTCGCGGATCCCAACTGCCGAAATTTTATGTCCCCCAGATCAATCTGCATCCGCACAGCAGTCTTATCGGCAACCGGATGCCTTACCTGGCCGCCACATTGCGGCTCGCCAAGGCACTGGCCGAACGGGCCATGCTGGAACTGCATGAAGGAAAACGGGCCGAATGTGAACAGGACCTGCTGGCGATGCATCGGCTGGGCAGGCTTATCACCCGGTCCGGCTTTCTTATCGGAACCCTGGTCGGATATGAAATCGAATCATTGGCCGTGCACACCGATGCCGCCATGGCCAATGCCGGCTGGATATCGCGCAAAAATTACCTGGGTTATGCCCGGCGACTGCGGCATATTCCGCCTTTTGCGCCATTTGCCCGGAATTTTGATATCGGCGAGCGATTCCTCGTCCTTGATTACTTTCAACACATGGCCGATCGAAAGGATCGCCGGATGCTGCGTCGCATCGGCTTTTCCTCCCTTATTCCGCACGGTTGGAACACCGGCGATACGATTTTCGCGATGCGCTGGAGCAACAGAATCATTGATCGCGAAGTTGCCGCCCTTAAACAGCCGAATTTTATCCGGCGATGGATCGCCCTCCAACATTTCAACCGCTGGCGGGCCGTGCAATTGGCTGGCGCAAGGCAAAATAATCCCGTCGGCGCAACCGCGGCGGATAAATTACTTACGCCCGCGGCACGTACAGCCCGCATTCGCACGGCGGTCGCCGCGAAAATGAACCTGGATCAGGCGTCTTTGGCGCTGGCGGCATACCGTGCCCGCCACGGCGCGTATCCAAACTCTCTGGCGGCCCTGGTTCCCCATTACCTTCCATCGATACCTCATGATCCATTTACCGGAAAGCCGCTGGCCTATCTGCTCCAAGTGCGGGATTGCCGGGTATGGTCCATCGGCGGATTCACCGCGGGCGGCAAAAATCCGCCCCGGTGGGCACGGCTGCAAGTTGTCCTTACGTTTCCGCCGGGCCGTTATGACCGGCTCAAACTGCCCGTGCCGTGAACCGCCGGGCGCCCCGCTGGAGAGTGTTTTGCCGCCGGGGCCAGCTTGTGCATGAATGCATGAATTTACCGGTGATCCTGATGTGCCAAGGCCCCGCCGCCCGCGTATAATGACGACCCGGGCCGGCGCCCGTAAATAATTGGAGTATTACCTGAATGGCAAAGGCTGAAAAACCCAACCGCAAGAACGATCAGGCCGCCCTGCTTGAAGTGTTCGCCAACCCGCACCCCGGCCGGGATTACGAAATTGAACACATCGCACCTGAATTTACCTCGGTTTGCCCCAAAACCGGTCAACCGGACTTCGGCGTGATCCGTCTTATTTACACTCCGGATAAAAAATGCGTGGAACTGAAATCGTGGAAGCTTTACCTGCAAAGCTACCGCAACCGCGGCATATTTTATGAGGACGTCACAAATGTTATTCTCAATGATCTTACCGCGGTTTTGGCGCCGCGTACCATGACCGTGATCAGCGAATGGACGCCGCGCGGCGGTATTCGCTCCGTGATTCGCTGCAATTATCAAAAATGACCCGGCGGGCATTTTGCCGCCCATAAAATAATGCCGCCTGTATGGGTTATTCATCGCCCGATATCGCCGTGCTGGATTCCAAAAATAACGCATAAAACGGGAGCCGCCTGATGCTGAAAACAACTCGATTGCTTCGCCTGACGGCATGTGGATTGTTTTGCGCGGCTTTCGCCTGCCGCCCCGCGGCAGCCCGTGCGGATGTATCCAGCCATCAGGTGATTGCCGCGATTCGCCGCGGCGTGCTGTACCTGTTAAAGCATGAACGGCGCACCAAGCCATGGGAAGAAACCGGGATGACCATTGAGGGGAACGGCGAAAAAGGCGGCGAATCGGCGTTGGTCCTGGAGTCCCTGCTTACGGTGGGGCAAAGCCTGCATATGCGGCAACTGAATATTTTCAGCCCGCCCATGCGCCGCGCCATCCATTACGTCGGGAATTTGAAATCGCCGGATACTTATGTCGTCGCCCTGCAGGCCAATGCCATGACACTGCTTCCGCCTAAAGCCAAATATCTGGCGGTGCTTAAACGCGACCGGGCCTTCCTGAAAAACAGCCTGTTTCCACAGGGGGCTTACGGCTACAGCTGGCGGTCCGGCGTTTCCAACCGCCGCCGCCACTGGGACAATTCCAATTCGCAATACGGCGTACTGGGCATGTGGGCGGTAGCGCACGCGCGGCTGGCTGTTCCGCCGGAATATTGGCAAAAAGTCCGCCGCCACTGGATAAACTGCCAGTACGCGTCCGGCACATGGGGCTATTGGATGCACCGCCGCCCGCCCGGCCCGAACGATACTTCCAGCCGCCCTCACTCCATGACATCGGCCGGTCTGGCCAGCCTGTTTATATGCGATGAGTTCTTACAGACCGGCTCCGCCGCCTCCGCCGATCCGGCCGTGATCCGCGGTCTGCATTGGCTCAACCGCCATTTCAATTCCGATACCGGAAACATGTATACGCTCTACGGTTACGTGCGTACCGGCCTGGCCTGCGGCTTGCAGGACTTTCGCGGGCAGAACTGGTATCGGAAGATTGCCGCGGACGTACTGGCCGATCAACATCACGATGGAAGCTGGTCCGCGGATATTCATCACCCGCGTATTGGCAGCCGGTTTGTGGGCACGGCCTATGCCCTGCTTATACTGGCCCGGGGCTTAAGCCCGGTTGTGTTCAGCAAGCTGGATTACGGCACACATTATTACGGGCAGTGGAACGCCCACCCGCGGGACGATGCCAACATCACTTCCTGGATGAGCCTGAATTTTGAAACGCCATTGAACTGGCAGGTGGTAAGTTTGCGGGCCGGCGTGCGCAACTGGCTGGAATCTCCCGTGCTTTTGATCACCGGCAGCCGGGACCCGCATTTTTCCGCCGCGGACATCGCCAAACTGCAAAACTATGTTCATGCCGGCGGCATGGTGTTGTGCTCCTGCGACGACAACTCCGCGGCATTCCGCAAGGCGATGATCCGCTATGGGCAAAAAGTCGCCGGCCCCCATTACCCGATTAAAATGCTGCCCGCCGACAGCAGCATTTACACCATGCAGTCGTGGTACAAGTTCGCGCATTCACCCGGGGTGCTCGGCATATCCAACGGGGTGCGATATCTATGGCTGATCAGCCGGACGGATATCGCCGCGGCCTGGCAAAGCCGTAATCTTCATCGCAAAGCCCCGTGGGAACTTGCCGCGGATATCTATTTTTACGCCACCGGCAAGGCGCCGCTGGAGGACAAACTTCATTCGCTGGCAGCCGGCGGCCCGCCGCTGCCGGCCCGGCGCATTGTCCACCTTGCCGCCGTGAAATATGCGGGCAATTGGGCTCCCGAACCGGGGGCATGGCCCCGCCTGGCCCAATACATGCACGCACACTCACACACATTGCTGACAATCAAAACCGTCTCCGCGAGCAAACTGAATCCTGCCGCCACGCCGCTGGCCGTCCTCACCGGTGTAAAAACGCTGCCCCTCACGGACAGTCAAATTGCGGCAATCAAACATTTTATTAATCATGGGGGAACATTGCTGGTGGATGCCTGCGGCGGTAAAACCGGTTTCACCAACGTGGTGGCCCGCACCGTGGCGAAAATCCTGCCGAACGCGGACCTGGTTAAACTTGGCCGGCACAGCCGCATTTACACCGGCGCAATGCCCGGCGGGCAACCTACCCGGCCGTTGGCCTATCGCAAATTTACCGTTGAAACGCATCGCCGCTCCGCCGGTCAGCCGCTGTACGGCGTAAAAATAGCCGGTCGCTGGGGGATCATTTTTTCCCCACTGGATATTTCCAGCGGACTGTTCGGAACCAACACCTGGGGAATTAACGGATTTGCTCCCAAAACGGCGCAAAAACTGGCGCAAAACATCGTGGCTTATGTGGCGCAAAAATATGCCGTTCCCATTCAACCCGGAAAAAAAGTGAAACCCAAGCCCCCATCCGCCGGTGCAGCCTCAAGCTCCAATGGTCCGGGAATTTGACCGCCCCCCGATTATTGACCGCCGCTGTAAGGCATGGCCGAAACTCCAGACCAACAATGTATGACCGGGTTATGCGGAGTGTCGGCCGGAACGGCCGCGGCCTCCGCCGCTGCCCGGCCCCGGCGATGCCGTTGTCGCCGGGCTATAATTCCTTGCATTGAACGACATTTGGAGTGTACCTGCATGCTGTGGAAATCAAACCGGACCGGCTCCGCTTCAACGTTTCATACCCGCCGCATGCGTCATTGGCTCGCGGCCTCCTTCGTCGCCTTACTGGGGCTTGCGGGAGGCATGCTGGTCACCTGGAATAACCGCGGCAATCCGTTCGCCGGCGTTTCATTGGCGCAACCGGCCGCGGCATCGGATATAGCGCCGGATTTTCCGCCGGATTTCACCTGGCTCAACACCCCCACACCGCTGAGTTTCAAGCATCAGCTCAAGGGGCAGGTGGTGCTGCTGGATTTCTGGACCTATGGCTGCATCAACTGCATTCATCTGATTCCGGAACTTGATCGTCTGCAAAAACATTTTGCCGGCCGGCCTTTTGTCATCATCGGTGTGCACAGCGCCAAATTCACCAACGAAGCGCTGGCCCAGAATATCCGCGAAGCCGTTATGCGTTACAAAATCGACCATCCGGTAGTGGTGGATCAAAACATGCAGATCTGGAACGCTTACGGCGTGGACTCCTGGCCCACGCTGGTGCTGATAGGCGCAAACCGCAAAATAATCGGTTCCGTCGCCGGGGAAGGCAACTATTCCCTGCTCAAAAGAGCCATCGCCCGCACCCTGGCGCGGGATAAGGCGAATGGATCGTTGGCGGCCCATCCACTGGTACTTCCCAAATTTGCATCCATGCAAACCGCCAGCGGTCTGCTTTTTCCCGGCAAGGTCCTGGCCGATCATGCCGGCCGGCGGATTTTTATTTCCGACACGGACCACAACCGCATCGTCGCCGCCTCCTGGCCGGATGCCCTCGGCCGCTGTCACCTGCTGGCCGTGTACGGTTCCGGCCGCACCGGACGCACCGATGGACCGGCCGCGATTGCGGAATTCAACAGTCCCCAGGGGCTGGCACTGGAAGGAAACTTTCTTTACGTGGCGGACACCAACAATCAACTGATTCGCCGCATCAATCTTAAGACCGGATATGTGAAAACAATTTTGGGCACCGGCCATGAAGTTTTTGACTTCACCGGCGGCGGAACCGGGACAAACCAGGGAATCAATTCCCCGTGGGACTTGGCCGCGAACGGAAAGCATCTGTACATCGCCATGGCCGGCGAGCACCAGATATGGCGGATGAACCTGCAAACCGGCCGGGCCGCCGCGTTTGCCGGCACCGGCGCCGAGGGGCTGCGCAACGGTCAGGCGGCGAATGCGGAATTAGCCCAGCCTTCCGGGCTGGCCCTGATGGGCAATACCCTCTATTTCGCGGATTCCGAGAACAGTGCCTTGCGCGGCATTCATCTGACGAATAACCGCGTTTTTACACTCGTCGGCAGCGGGCTGTTTAATTTTGGCGATCAGGACGGACCGGCCGCCGGCGCGTTGCTGCAGCACGATCTGGGAGTGGCGGCACTGGGTAAAAACCTGTTGATCGCCGATACGTACAATGACAAACTGCGGCTGTTTAACACCGCCTCGGACACCCTGACCACATTTGCCGGCAACGGCCGGCCGGGAGCGGGCAAAGCCGGCGGCAAGCTGCAACTGTATGAGCCGGGCGGCCTTTGCGTCTGGCATCACACTGTTTTTGTTGCGGATACGGACAACCAGCGAATTGTCATGATCAACGCCCGGACCGGTCAATGGCACGAGCTTAGCATATCCGGCCTGCATATTCCCGGACGGGTTAAAATGGCCGCGGCGCATCACGCGTCCGGCGCGGCTGCATTGTCCGCAAATCTCCGCCCCGGCCGCCGCATTGAAATTCAGGCCCAGGTGCATCTGCCGGCGGACACGCACTTAACCCAGGGGGTGCCGGTTTCAATTCGGATTACCTCCGGCGGCAAAACCGTAGCCCAGCAGACAACCGGAGCCAAGTCGCTCCCGCTGACTTTCAAGCTTATGCCCGCCGGGATGAACGCGGCTGAATTTTCGGCAAATAAAACGCTCCACTGGCATGTGGAAGTCTATTACGCCTATTGCACCAACATTGATAACGGCGTATGCGTGCCGGCCCGGGCAACCTGGGATGTTTCCATTAATTTCGCACGCACGGGGTCGGCGGTGTTGCAGCTTATTGCACCCACTATGCCGCCGCGTTAAGCACTTAAGACATGACCGGTGACGTGATCGGTTTGATGACCGGTATCAGGGCCGGCTTCATGATCGGCTTCAGGGCGGCATAAAACAGGGAATTGGTTTATGGGACGGCCTTTACGAGCTGGGCCGGAAGAACCTGATCCAGCCGCTGCTGCTGGAGAGTCGCAAACTTAAAACCGGCGCGGGAACCCGGCTTCGGGTTGCGGCGGCGAAGCGGCGGCTAATGCCGCCGGACCTCGGTGACGCCGCGGAATTGATCAACACGCTTTAACCCCGCGGCGCGGCTTGCCCTGCGGCACATTTCTTGTCATGATTCATATTGACAGCAATGCCGCAAATGGAAGGAGCCGCCGCATGAAACTATTTCTTACCAGCCGTTTGCAGGCCCAGCCGCAGGCGATGGAATTTGTGCAGCAGTTGAATCCTGCCTTGGAAAGAATCGTGACGCCGCATTCCCCCGAAGCGGTTGGCGTATGGGATGTGCGGCAATTACCGGACGGCAGCAATCTTTATCATCTTTGCCTGCATGACGCGTGGTCGCACCTGCATCAGCATTTTTCGCCGGACGAAATCTCCAAAGAACTGCCCCTGGAAAAACTTGTTGAGGAAAAACTGGCCCTGTTTTTATCCGCCCACCGCCGCGTGCAGTTCCAGATTTCCTCCGGTACATTTGCCACCGATGATTTGACCAGTCTGCGGCTGCGCCTTAACGGCATACCGGGCATTAACCGCAAGAGTCTGGAAATTAAGAACAGCATCGCCTTTGCCATCTGTTCGGCCCTGGTATCCACCAGCGCGTTTGATACACGGGAATTCACAATCGCCGTGGATGCATCGGCTGAAGCGCCCGTGCGATCGGTGATTGAACAGAGCGGTTTTGCCATAGAATCAGTGAAATACTTCTTAGAGCCTGTTTGAGAAGTTCATAAAATGCCGATAGGTAAGGAATGAAAAGGAATTCATACCCCAGTGACCTCACGGATGAGCAATGGTTGTTGATCGAGCCGCACATTCCGC
>JAKBBN010000086.1 GCA_021808485.1 Planctomycetota bacterium
CGGATGCTGTGGCATGGCTGCTCATATGCGGCTCCGCATGAAAACCCGCGGCCGCGATTGGATTGACGGCCGGTTGACCAATATATTATCATTTATTATATTAAATACAAATTGTGTTCAGGCCGCGGCAGGCGAGCCGACCATACCTCGTTTCCGGAACCGCCCATGCACATCACCGACGCCCAGCGGCAATTGCTCAAAACCCTCTGGTTCGACGGCCCGCTGAGCCGGTCGGACTTGAGCCGGCTTCTGGCCATCACACCCAATGCCGCCGGCGGCATTGCCGCACAACTTCAACAACTCGGCTTGGTCAGCGAAATGACGGCCGAAACCGCCGCCCTGCGCGGCCGTCCCAAAACGCCCCTCCAAATTGAAGGTCGCCGCCAATCAATTGTGGGGCTCGCCGTAAGCCCCGGACGTGTGGAGGCCTGCCGCTTCGGCTTTGCCGGCCACCCGCTGGACCGGCCGCATGTAAAAACCCTGACCGCCGGAGCATCGCCGCTTGCCGCGGCGGCCCGGCTGCTGCCGGCAGTCCTGCATCCACGCACGCTGCTCATCGCCTTGACCGTGCCCGGGCTCGTTGATCAGAAATCCGGAAATATCATGCTCAGTTCCGCATTTCCCGATGCCAAATCGCATTCCGTGCTGCCCGTACTAAAGGCCGCGGCAGGCATTCCGCTTATCGTCGGCAACGACCTTCATGCCGCTGCCGCGGGCTGGACGTTATCCCACCGGCGGCCATTCACGGACGACTCCTTGCTGGTGAACATCGCCGACGGCCAGATCGGCGCAGCCATCCTGATCAATGGAAAGCCCAACCGCGGCTGCATTCTTGGTGCAAACGAACTCGGCCACACCAGGCTGCCCATGGCGGCCCCGAGCTGTTACTGCGGCGGGCGCGGATGCATTGAACGTATTTTCAGTTCCGGGTTCCTGGCGGGCAAATCCCGCGGTGCCTCCAAAGGCATCCTGGAGGCCAGACTCCGCGCGAACGCGCCCGGTGACCGGCGGCTTGGAATCGCCGTATCATCTCTTGCCATGGTATTATCCAACGCCATTAATTTTCTCCGACCCGCCAATGTCATCATCGCCACGCCTTTCGCGGAATATCGGCATTTTATCTCCGGGCTTACCGCGGACATTCGCCGCGGATTGCTGCCCCATATCGGTTCAAGGGTTGAGATCAGTGTCTGGAACCGGTGCATCAGCGGATCGGCCCATCTGGCGGCGTGGCTCGGCATCGCCGGCATCGTGCTGCCCGGCTGGAGCGATTATGAGGCGCAACCGGAGCATCAGGACCGGCATTCCACACCGCGTTTGCAAATCGCCCCGGCCGATGAATAAACCCGGCACGTCCGCCACCTTCGCGGATCGGCGGGCTTTTACAAGAGGAGTTGGACAATGCGTGATCATCCTCAATCGCAGGCGCAATCCAGTGCAATTAGCCGGCGGTTTTTTCTTGGCGGCACAGCGGCAGGCGCCATTGTGCATCGCCCTCCGACAACATCGGCCGGCGAATATCCGGCCCTCATGCGGCTGGCCCGGCGCATCTGCGGTCCACGGGCCACGGAATTTATATTTGAAAAGTCAGCCGCGACCGGTCCGGGCGATTCCTATACCATAAGCACGCGATCCAACCGGCCGCTTATCCAGGGCAGCAGCATTTCCGCAATGGCGGCGGGTTTGAATGCGTATCTCAGAATGTGGTGCCATCAGCAGATTTCCTGGACCCAGCACAGCGCTTTACTTCCCGGCCGACTTCCCCTGCCGACGACTCCTTTTCACAGGCAGTCACCATGCCGCTTTCGATATCATTTTAATTATTGCACTTTCAGCTACACGGCGGCATTTTGGACCTGGCCCCGCTGGCAGCGCCAGCTTGACTGGATGGCGCTAAACGGTGTGAACTTGGCACTGGCGGCGGTCATCGGCCAGCAATGCGTGTGGCGGCACGTTCTGCGGACACTCGGCGTCACCGATCGCGATATCCGGCAATTTATCGCCGGGCCGGCTTTCGAGCCATGGTGGCTGATGGACAACCTGGAAGGCTGGGGCGGTCCGGTATGGAACGGATGGATCGAAAAACAGCGACACCTGCAGCACAAGATCCTCACACGCATGCACGAACTGGGTATTGCCCCGGTATTGCAGGGCTTCTACGGTATGGTGCCGCATTGTCTCAAGAATTATTTTCCCAAAGCCCGCATTCTTGACACGGGAATTTGGGCCGGGACATTTCCGCGGCCGCCCATGCTCATGCCGGATGACCCGCTGTTCGGTCGGTTGGCCGCACTCTGGTATAAAACCCAAGAAAACCTGCTGGGGAAGGCCCATTATTTTGGTGGAGATCCATTTCATGAAGGCACTGTGCCCCACGGCGTCAATCTGGCCGCGATCGGCGAAGGCATTCAAACGGCAATGCAAAAAGCCTGTCCTGGGGCGGTCTGGGTTCTGCAGGGTTGGCAGAATAATCCGCGTCCGGAGTTGCTTCATGCCGCCACGCCGGCCGCCACGCTGGTGCTTGATCTATTCTGCGACGGACCGCAGGGCGGATCCTTTCTTCGCCGGCACAACTGGTCCGGCCATCCATGGGTCTGGTCCATCATTAATGATTTCGGTGGAAATATCGGCCTTTTCGGACAATGGAAGCGGATCGGCAACGGTCCGGCCGGCGCCTTGAACCGCGGCCGTTTTAGCGGCATCGGCGCCATGATGGAAGCTCAGATTGACTATCCAAACTTTCAACTGCTTTTTGATACCGCCTGGCACAACAAACCGGTTGATCTGAAATCCTGGACCACCCAATACTGCACCGAGCGCTATGGACGCGTGGACGCAAACGCTCATGCCGCATGGCAGCTTCTGCGCCAAAGCGTTTATGATTCACATATCGACCACCGCTACCCATCCATATTCTGCATAAGACCGGATGCCGACATCACAATTCCGGTGCAATATGACAATTACACACTGGTCCGGGCGTGGCGGACGCTTGCCGCCGCATCCGGCCGACTCCAAGAAAACGCCAATTATCTCTTTGACTTGACCGATGTCACACGCCAGGTGTTGGCCAACCTGGCCTACCGGCAATATAGGCAAATGCTGGAAATTCTGCGTAAAAAAGACATGGCGGCCTTTAACAAAGCCGCCGCGGTCTTCATGGGAATGCTTCATGATCAGGATGTATTGCTGGCCACCCGGCATGAATTCATGCTGGGCCGATGGATTGCCGATGCGCGGAGCCTGGGCGCCACCATCCACGAAAAAAATCTGCTGGAACGCAATGCGCGGTTGCTGATCACAACCTGGGGGCCCAAGCCGTGGCTGGCTGATTACGCCTGCCATGAATGGTCCGGATTGCTCTCCGATTTTTATGCCGGGCGATGGAATCTCTGGATAAACCGCCAACAGCGGAAACTCCGCGGAGAAACGCCGAAAAAGTTTGACTGGTTCAACTGGGAAAAGGCCTGGTCCTTGCGGCGCAACACATTCGCCTCCCGGCCGCAGGGAGACTCCATCCGGCAGGCAGCGCTCATTGAGGGCAAATATGCGGACCTAATTAAGACCGCATTCAGCCCAACCCGCTGACTTCCCGGGGCAATCGCGGGTAAAATCCGCCAACGAATTTGCGCCCGTGAAATTTGCGATTTCCGCATGCTTGCGGTGAATAACCCCTGCGTCGAAATGTTTCCGACATCAACCTGGGCAGGGGTGGCTTTTATTTTCGCAGGCTTTCGCCCAGGATATATGGAATCGAGGATGGGGCCATTGAAGAGTTATTGCCTTTAGCCGGGAGTATTTCCGATCCGCGGCGTCACGATAGGCTGCCCGGACAAACTCAACCACAGACAAAATTATCTATGCTAAGGCTCACAGTAAGACAGGCATTCCTGCCGGTGCTATAGGGCACTAATTTCTACGCTGCGCCTTATGGCGCGGTTCCCAATACTACTGCAGCACGGAAAACTTTGCCGGCATTTTCGCTGACCGAACGCATGACCGCCTGGCGACGGAGAGCAGGTTAATCTGCACGCGTTCGTCAATGTACGCGCCCCAGACATATTGCTTCATCGGCGTATCAGTGCTACCGCTACCGCCGAACGGGTCGCGTTCTTCGGCAACCTGCCAATGCTGCCAGATGTAATCCGTGCTCCCATTCGGAATATTTCCCGTCAGCCCGCCGTTGGGATAATTGCCGGCCACAGAGCTCACAGAGGACTCGGAGGCCGCATGGGGTTTGCTATAGCGCCCGAATACGTCCGTACAGCGGCGGCGACCGCATTGCGGCCTGTTGCCGTTTTGGTGAAATTGTTCATCCAGTGCGACCAAGATAATTGCTCCGCAGGCAATTGAGTTAATAGGATTCTATCCGTGTGATGGTAGAGCATGTAAGCCACCCGTCCGCAACATTTGACAATAGCTCGAACTGGCAGACTTCACGGCAGGTGGGGATGGACCGGCTTTTTCGGCCCCTTGACAAACTGCCGAAGCACTAATGCTGCTCCAAATGCCAGCGAGCTGACAATGCTGTACAAAACGATTGTAAACAGAATCGAAGCGACACCTAATGGGATGTTGCCAAGAAAAAACAGTCGACGCGGGATAAGGCAATTTAATAGCCGTGCACCGGGCCAATAGATAATGAACAAATCGTTGCCCAGCGGCATAGACGCGTTAAATGGGAGCACGCAGAAAACCGCCCAAAGGGCTATCTGTGCCACAAAAAGCCATTGCAGCCGCTTCCAAAACATTGCCAGGCTGGCGCGAATATTCATGTTTCGTCCGATTGTCATCTAAGCTTTGGGATAGCCATGTTAAAATTCCGCTTAATCAGACTGGGCCCGATCGGCGGCAGCCTCACATGATGTAACCCGGGATCAACCGCTTTCGTGCATGGGTGACAGCCCGCCGGCGCGTTCGCCGCGACCTCCGAAACCTTGTTCTTGTTGGCCGCCAAAAAAGCGCCAAACGGACCGCCCCGCACCGCAAAGTCATACCCAAGCGCAATTGCCACGCGGTTGCCCACCGTTGGCGGATGAAAATTGTTCGCGGCCCATTCGCCGGCCTCTGTTTGTGGCCAGGTCGTATGGAATTCCAGAGATAATATGCTCCGGCAGGCAGCCCCTGCGGCCTGGCGACAGAGAGCAGGTTAATCTGCAGGCATTCGTCAGTGTAAGTCCACCAGATGAATTGCTTCATCGGCGTATCGGTACTGCCACTACCGCCGAACAGGTCGCGTTCTTCGGCAACCTGCCAATGCTGCCAGATGTAATCCGTGGTCCCATTCGGAATATTCCCTGTCGGCCCGCTGTTGGGATAATTGCCGGCCACAGAGCTCACGGAGGACTCGGAGGCCGCAGAAGAATTGCTATAGCGCCCGAATGCGTCCTTACAGCGGCGGCGACCGCATTGCGGCCTTTTGCCGTTGTGGTGACATTGTTCATCCAGTGCAACCAAGATAATTGCTCCGCAGGCAATTGAGTTAATAGGATTCTATCCGTGTGATGGCGAAGTGTGCAAACCGCCCGCCCCCGGATTCCGCTCATCGACAACATCCGACAATTGCCCTTATGAACCACGGGTCAGGCGATACGTGATGGTCGCCGGGGCAAAATTGAGTGCCTCCACGGGAAGTGCGGAAGAAGCGTTTTAGACGGCCTTCGGAGCGGCTCGAAATCCTCCCGATACAGGGCCCCCTGGTCAGGGATGAAGCACGCCGCCGTTTTGTAACGGGCCCCCTCCGCGCCATGACGCCGCCCAAGGGTGAGCCGAAAGCAACGGGAGCCGGGCCTTGCCGCTTTCGAAATGCAGCACGTAGCGAAGGGTGTCCCAGTCTGACGATCGGATCACAAACTCACTGCCGTCACTAAAGACCAGAAACCGTGAACTCCGTCGATTGGGCATCCTTACCGGTCGAGACACCAAAACCAACTGCCGTCCCCCGGCCGCAATTCCACCACCGCCTCGCCGCGGGCTAAATGCGTGGCCGACGCTTTCTACAGGCGCAAACGAAGCCATTCGCCACCGCATGGATTGCCTCCGTTCGGCCGAGTCGTGAACGTAAGGCCGCACGATTACGCGCCAACGGTCCATCTCGCCCGTCGCGTAATAGCGAATAAATATATGTCGTCCCGCGTTAAGCCAGCCTATCTGCGATGCGTAGGTCCGGCTTTGCCGTCGCCAGACCGCGGTACCGGGCAGGAGGATACCACTGGCAAGCAGTGACAGCCCCAGCGTTGCAAATGCAAGATCGCCGCTCCAATTAATAATCCCGCTTCCACGGCATGCCCCGTACACGGCATATCCCGCAGGTAAAACACACAAAATCAGACCTGCACCGACCGCGTCCACCCCGGATCCACCATAAATCCGAAAATAGGCCCACAGCAGCCCGGTACATACCACCGAAACGCATACAAAAAAAAGCGTGGGGTTGTTTTTATAGGTCATTGTCGCCGCCATTGTTAGACGCTGGACGCCCGGCGGCCTCGTTTCAAATTGCCGGTCGCCTCACAATGATAGACCAGGGTCCTACGTGACAGACCAAGGTCGTAAGTGCATTGTGGCCAAAAGGATCATGTCCGCCAGCAGGAAAAAAACACATCCCACCACGTAGCCGCGGCACCGCGGACTCGCGTGCCACCTCCAAAATAAGCCGATCGTCAGCAGGAAGTACGCCGCCCATAGCCCATACCAAATGGGCCCTTGCACTGCGAGGAAAATGTTCGCCCAATGCAACGCCGAATATCTGCCTTCCCCCCAACCCGCCGATGCGTCTCCAAGCCCGCCACCCTGGGCGAACGCCGATAACATTTCGCCCCGGCTGTGGACAGCTTGGAAAATATATTTGTACCACCACGAAGCTGAAAAATAGGAAACACTCAACGGCAGCAGCAGAATCGCGATGCGCAATTCCCAACGGAGGCCGGCTGCTTGACTACCGGGCGTCGTTTGTGGCGATTTGGCAGTGCCCGGGCAGTTCATCCATGCGTCCTCCATGGGTCAACGTTGGCGGCACCGGGCATGGGGGAAATCCCACGGACGGGCCCCAAGGTGTGGTACGCTGCATGCGAACGGTCACCCGACACAATCACGCCCACTGCGGGTGAAGCGCCCGAATTACGGATCGACGCGGCCCCCGCCAGGGGAATTTCGCCCCGGCCGGCGGAAAGAAACGTGCTGTTCGCCGCAATCATCCGTATCTTGTTCACGGTACGCCGCCCTTCAGCGTCTGGCCAAGCGCGATAAGTGCTGCACCAATGTACAGGAACCACGGCAGGCGTGTCAGCAATCGATAATGACTTCCCATGCTCAGGCGTCCTCGGAACCCACGGTAAATATTGACCAGGATCAATATCCCGAAAGTAGCCACGCATGCGTAGCCGGCGTCAATTATTATTTGTGCCCAAAATGCTCGCATTATTACCCCGTGCATTCTGAAATGGTTAGGCCGCCGCCAATTGCGATACCAGTCCCTTCATCCAACGCCAACACCTGCCTCAACACGCGGTCGAAGATCGGGCGATCCCAAGCCTCCGCGCACTCCGACCGTCCATCCCCAAAATCCAATCGACGCCGTGGCGCAGGCCTCTCCCTGGATGCCTTCATTTGGGCAGCCCCACTCCAATCCGTGGCGGAAAGGTACCCTCAGTCAGCGGCCTGGCTCGTCTGTTCGCGGCTGCCGCGATTTTGCGCCATCCGCCCGGATATTTACACTGCCGCCTGCGCCTTGCGCGAAAGCGCCAACCGGTGCGCGTGGGCATAATGCGACACCAGATTATTCCAGTCAAAATATTCCGACAGCCGCTCCACACGGTTGCGCAACTCAATGCGGCCGCGGCGTTCCTTCAGCGCGTAATTGAACAGTATTTCCGTCAGTTGATGGGCCGCCTGGTCAAAATTGGCGAAGCGGCGGCCCACAACAAAAAGCCCGTTATTGGCCGGGTCCTGAATATGCTTGCTGACATAACTGCCGAAACCGGCCAGATCGCTGGTGACCGCGGGCACACCGCTGGCCACACATTCCATCGGCGTGTAACCCCACGGTTCGTAATAACTTGGAAATACCCCCATGTGGCATCCGCGGACAAATTGATCGTAGTCCAGACCGATCAACGGCGAGGTGGCGGATAAAAAGTCCGGATGAAACACCACTTTTACCCGGTCATCCTTGGCGTTAAACAGACGGCATGCGCGCAGCTTCTGCAGAACGGAATCATTGGCGTCGTCCCACAGATCGTGGGTGATGATCGGCGGCTGCCGCCACGTGCGCCAGGCATGCAGCCCGCGTTTCAGCCGCACCTGCGACTGTTGCGACAGCAGTTCCGCGCCGTCGGGCAGACGGCCCGTGCAGACCACCGACAGAAGTTTCTGGGCCATTTCCTCGGACACGCGATCGCAGGCAAGTTTAAGATCGTCAAACATGGCCTGGCTTCTTAACACATCAACATTAATAGATTTATATGGCGCCCGCGAAATGATAAACGCCACCACCGTCATATCAATCCCGCCGGATTTCAGCCAATGATTCAGCCGCGCCAGCGATTCAATGAACAGGTCAATACCCTTGTTGGTGTATTCGTATCTTCCGGCGGTAAACAGATACAGCGTGCGATCAAGATCAAAGGTGTAGGATGGGAAAAAATGCGCCGCAACAAAACTGTGGATAGCTTCCTTGTATTGCCGGTGCAGGGTCTGAAATTCATGCAGTGCTTCAAACCGCCGGATGTTAAGCCCGTTGGGCGTCACCACATCCGGCTTGCGGTGCAGCAGCTTTTCCGCTTCCAGCGCCGTCACGTCAGAAACCGTGGTGAACACATCCGCACAATTGGCGGCGCCGTGCTCGATGCAATAGCGGGGGTAAATACGGTAGTGGCCCGCGGCGTGATCCGGATTAATACTGTCCAGTTTAGCGTAAAAATCCGGGTTATCCGTACACAAATACCGGCCCAGCAGCGTGGCGTGCGTGGTGAACACCGTGGCCACCGCCAGTTTCAAAAACGCGATCCGCATCAACCCAAGGCCCGCCATCCACTCATGAAAATGGGCCACAATCTGCAATTTGCCGTCATTAACCCGGCTGATTTCCTGAAACAGCAGTCCCGTCAAAAATCCAAACGCCACCACGTTGTTCGTGTCACCGTCATCATCGTGCGTCTGAATGCCGTGGTCTTTCCACAGCATGTATTTGAATTCCCCAAGCCTGTTGAATGCGGCGCCGTAATCCAGCAATATCACCCGTGGACGGCCCTCAATCAGCCAGTATCCGCAGTGCACGGATACACCGAGTTCACGCATCCGCTTCACCGCCTCGGCCAGCATCCCCGTCGGCTCGCAGGACTCCATTTCCACCGCCGCGGTTTCCGCGTTGTACGGTCCCACCAGGCAATACCGATCACCCCATGCCGCCACCATGGAAGGAGCCTTGCTCCGCATCACCGTATAAATGCCGCCCAACTGCCAGCATACTTCCCATGCCACCTCAAACAGCAGCGGCCGGTTTTCGTCGGAACTGCCGACCGGCTCGGCTTCCCGCGTAGGGGCTGCCGGCTTGCGTGACGGAATCGGCGGCGGCCCCGGCCACACCGGAGATATCGGCTCCGGCGGCTTTGGACCATCCACCCGGCGGACAGATTCCACCGCCCCCACCACCACCGACCGGCGAATGGCCGCGCCGGCATTGCCCACCCCCATGCCTCCGGGTTTCATGGTTGATGGCGGGGCAAACCCCACCACTTTGTATCCACTGCGCGGCTTATCCGGCGCCGCCTCGTGCGGTTCCAACCCATCGGGATTCGCCGACGGAATCACCCCTTCAACCGGCTTTGTTTGTTCCACCGCACGTTTAGCACCGGACCTGCGGCCGGAACGCTTGATATCCGCCATGATCGACCCTGCCTTTCCGTGTTCACAACACGCATTAACTGCCGCATATTGTACTCGAAACGATCCGCCGGTGTCTTGGCCGGATGCAAGCTTTTCCCGACGGTGGATTTTGGCCCTTGTTGTCCGGCCCGGCCTGCCATGCACAGCCGGCGGGATGCCTTCCGCCCGGTCTGAATGGGACGCCGGCCGCCGCATTTCCCGGCGCCGCCTAAATTTTGAATATTTTCTCCAGATGCCGGTGCAGAATATTTTCTTTCACGCCCCGGCTGATGACCGCGGCAAATTCATCCAGAGCCGACAGGTATTCCCCTTCCATCTGCGCGGCCACCTTAAAGCCCACATGCACCAGTTGCCGCATGTTCGGGTTATAGTCCGGACAGGCGGGGTCATGCCGCAGCGCCCGTGCATATTGTTCGCCGGTCCAGCCGTTTACCTCTTCGGCCGTCGGCAGTCTGCCGCGGTCAATGCTGATCACCGTGGCATACGGCGCACACAGTTCATCCATCCGGCTCAGCGCCGTGCCGTAAATCTGCCGGGCGATTTTCAATCCGCGACCGCCGGCGCTCGCCAGCCCGATCACTTCCTCCAGCCAGGTGGTGCCCGCCGTTTTCACGTGCAACCCCGCACCAGTATCGCGGATGGCCCGGCGGATCGGCTCATAAATGTCAAACTTGTCGCTGCCGGAATGCACGCTTAATTTCAGATTGCGCGGCAGGTCGAACTTTTCCACGGCACAGGCGATCACCGCAAGGTCTTCACGGAATTCTTTTTCAAACTGCCGGACATCCCCCTGGTAGTTCACGCCTTTGTTGAACCGGCCGGTGAATTTCGGGGCAATCGTCTGAATCGGAATTTTTTCCCACGCCACGGCCGCCAAAATCAGCAGGAGTTCCGCCGGGCTCTGCGGGGAATCGGTTTCGTCCATGGAAATTTCGGGAATAAAATCATCGCCGCTGCGCCGTGACTTAATGTGCCGGTACACGCGGCCCGCCTCTTTCACCGCGCCGACAAAAGTGCCCCCCACCCGCCGGATATCCGCTTCCGTGATGGCAATCGGCTGGGACAAGCCCGGCAGCTCAAGGCGACCCGTCAAGGACCGCGCCTGTTTGATAAACGCATCCAGCTCATCCGTCGCCGTCGGCTTGCCGATAAGATCCGCCACATCAATGGTGAAAAAATCACTGCATGATATGAACCGGTCCACTGTTTTAAGATTAATGTGATCCGCATCCACATGATACGGCCCGTTCCAGCCAAGGGCTTTTACCGCCGCATCCGCTTCCGCCCGCACCGATGGCGGCTCCGTGTGCACAATCGTGTGTTCGCGGTTGGATTTGTTCCACACCGGCGTGAGGGTCATTCCCGTCAAATGCTGAAAATCGACAAATGCCCGCAATTGGGCCTGTCCCTGCCGCCCGAAACGATCCCCTATTCCACAACTGAACTTCGCCAGTTCCATGATCATCCTTTCCATTTCAATCTGTTGGATTTAATTTTTCAATTCGCGCAAATTCCCCGGCGGGCCGCGATCCACCGTCCGTCGGAACGCTGACAACCGCCTTTATCACACCCGCCGACGGATCAATCCACTCCGACATTTTCCCCGGAAGCTCCCACAAAGACGCCCGGTGCGTCACCCACGGCCGCGTGTCCACGAGTCCCCGCTCCACCAGATCAATAATCCGTGAAAAGTCCGCCGCCGTGGAATTGCGGCTTGCCAGCAAGGTCAGTTCCCGCCGGTGAAATTCCGGATCTGAAAATGTCACATCTCCACGGAACAACCCCACAAACACCAGCGTGCCGCCGCTGGCCGTCAGGTTAAACGCCCCCATCATGGATCCCGCGTGGCCGGTTGCGTCAAACACCGCCGTCGGCATATCTCCACCGGTGATGTCGGCAAGTTCGGCGGCCGCCTTTTCACCGGCCGGCACCACCGCTTCCACTCCAATCTGCCCGCGGCAGAAATCCAACCGCGCCGGGTTCATATCCATCGCAATAACCCGTGCGCCGGCCGCTTTGGCAAACTGCATGACCCCCAAACCGATGGGACCGGAACCGATCACCAGCGCCCATTCTCCGCCGATCGCCCCTGCCCGATTCACGGCATGCGCGCCGATTCCCAGCGTTTCCACCAGAGCCAGCTGCTCAAAGGTCAATTGCGACGACACATGCAGTTTTTCCGCCGGCAACTGCAGATACTCGCCAAATCCGCCGTCCACATGCACCCCCATCACGGACAATTTTACACAACAGTTGCTTTTTCCCCTGCGGCAGGCAATGCAGTGCCCGCAATTCAAATACGGCTCCACCGCACATCGATCACCGGGCTTTACCCGGCTGACCCCCGGGCCGACCGCCGCCACTTCCACGCCCAGTTCATGCCCCAACACCCGCGGGTATGAAAAAAACGGCTGCTTGCCGCGAAACGCGTGCATGTCCGTTCCACAAATACCGGCCGCGACAATCCGCACCAGCACCTGCCCGAAGCCCGGCTCCGCCGGGTATTCCACCTGTGAAACTTCAAGGCGGCCCGGTTCCGTCAGCACAACATGTTTCATGAACGTTGACATGAACTTTCTTTCATGAACGCAGGAACCGCCCCGTAGCGGCTCTTTAATTATTTTCCGCCCGGCCGCTGGGCCATATTTTATTATGCACCGGCTTTAAAATTTCCCGCACCTCCGCAAGCAGTTCCGGGTCCGGCTTTCCGCTGCACCATGCAATGTTCTCCCTCATGTTGGCGCTGCTCGCGGATCCCACCACCGTGCAGGCTATATCCGGGTTGCTCAATGACATCTGCACCGCGAGTTTTGCAATATCCGCTCCTTTGGACCGGCAATGCTCCGCCGCCCGGATGCACGCCTCGCGAATGTCCGGCGACGCCGGATGCCACGGCGGCGCGCCGCGGTTGGAAAGCAGCCCCATTGACAGCGGCGATGCGCTGATAACTCCCACCCCGGACGCCTTGAAAGCGGGGATAAACCCCTCCAGCCGCGTATTGTTCAGGCTGTAATGGCAGTACGATAAAATAGAGTCAACCTGCACGCGATCCGTCACATATTTCAAGGCCGCCAGAGGGAACCCGGTAACGCCCACGAATCGTGCTTTGCCCGCCGCGCACACCTTCCGCAGCGCTGGAATCGTCTCCTCCACGATTTGATCAAGATTGCCGAACTCAATGTCATGACATTGAATAAGGTCCACATAATCCACTTTCATCCGGGCCAGGCTTTCGTCCACGCTGGCCGTCACCCGGCCCGCCGAAAAATCAAACTCCGACGCGCCGTACCGCCCCACCTTGGTAGCCATTACGTAGTTGCCGCGCGGCACTCCGGCCAAAGCCCGCCCCAGCATGACTTCCGCGCGTGTCAAGCCGTAAAACGGCGACACATCAATGAAATTAATCCCCATATCCAGGGATACCCGGACGCTTTGCAGGGCATCTTCCTCATTAATCTCCCTGAATACCGCACCCAAAGATGATGCGCCATATCCCAGAACCGACACCTTCAGCCCGGTGTTCCCCAGAACTCTGTATTCCACCGCATCAACTCCACAAAACCCCGTCCGGCGGGCACGTCATAGTTTCACCAACTGCCGCACAAGCTCTTCAATCGGAGTCTGCACGCAGGTGAATATGGGCGTATCCCGCAAGGTATATCGGCTGCCTTCCGTTTCACGCAATTCCTGCACAAGATCCAGAAAGTCGTCCGGGGTGTCCG
>JAKBBN010000087.1 GCA_021808485.1 Planctomycetota bacterium
TGGCGAGCTTAACTGTGGGTCCGCTTCCATGAGAACCCTTTCAACTAGATATTTTCCCAAGGATTATTTATAATGCAACCCATGGTTATGTACCGTTGCACGCCAAACGGAGTATACATTGACGCGATTATTCCGGGGATCACGACATGAATGATCCAATGCTCATGCTGTTGCTGCAAATCGGCGTGATCATACTGGTTTCGCGCCTGCTGGCCTGGCTTGTCCGATTTATCGGCCAGCCGCAGGTCGTGGGTGAAATGATGGCGGGTATTGTTTTGGGGCCCTCCGTCCTTGGTCTGCTTTACCATGGCGTGTGGTTAAAAATGCTGTTTCCCGCCGTTGCCGGCCCGGATCCATTTCCTTATCTCAACATGCTGGCCCAGATCGGCGTGATGTTCTTTATGTTTCTCGTCGGGTTGGAATTTGACCTTGGTTCCCTCTGCGATCAAGGCCGACCGATTCTCATCACCGGCCTGGCCAGTCTGCTGGTTCCTATGTTTTGCGGCTTTTTACTTTCGGCATTTTTATATTCCGAATTTCATGGTGCATCGGGCGGCATGCTGGTATTTGTGCTTTTTGGCGGCGCCGCCATGTGTATTACGGCTTTTCCCGTGCTCGCCCGCATTATTACGGAACATAATTTACAGAAGACCTCCACCGGGGCGGTCGCATTGGCCTGCGCCGCATTTAATGATGCCGCCGGTTGGTGCCTGCTGGCCCTGGTGCTGGCTATTTCATCCGCCGTCGGGCTGGGCAAGGCAGCGTCCCACCCCATTCTTCATGCCTGCATGACATTGGTCTGGACCATTGTATTTGCCGCATTCATGTTCACCGTTATGCGCCGCTTCCTTAAAAAACTTCAGGAGCTTTATTCCACGCGCGGCTATTTGTCCAAGGGGGTTATGGCCGGGATTTTTCTGTTGATCGTCGCGTGCAGCTTTGTTACCCAATGGATCGGTATACAGGCCATTTTCGGCGCCTTTCTGCTGGGTGCGGCGATGCCGGCGGAAGGCCGGTTTGTGCGGCATATATCGGAAAAAGTGGAAGATTTTTCATTGCTGTTTTTATTGCCGGTCTTTTTTGCCTACACCGGCTTGCGCACCCGAATCGGCCTGCTTGATTCACCCCATCTATGGATGGTGTGCGGCCTGGTCATCGGTGTGGCGACGGCATCCAAGTTTTTTGCCAGTTCGCTGGCGGCTCGCTTCGCGGGTATTCGCTGGCGGCAGGCAGGTGTGATCGGCGCCTTGATGAATGCCCGCGGTCTGGTTGAGCTGATTGTCCTGAATATCGGTTTATCATTGCATGTTCTTTCACCCCAGCTTTTCACAATTCTGGTGGTGATGGCGCTGGTCACAACGTTTGTAACCACACCGATGATGTACGCGATTTATCCGCCCGAAGCGCTGCGCCGTGATGAAGGATCGGAGGCTCAACCCGTGGGCCTGGCCGAACAACGCATCGTGGTCAGTGTGTCCTCACCGCTTAGCGCCCGCGGACTGTTGCAGGCCGGAGCGCTTCTTCTCGGCGGTGAAACCCGCCAGCTTTACGCCCTGCATCTGGAAACGCCGGAGGAACATGAGGCCCGCCGCAAAATGCCGCGCGATGCCGGGGACCCTTTGATCATCATGCAGCGGCGGGCGGTGACTCTGGGCATACCGGCCGAAATGATTCACCATGTCAGCCGCAATATTGCCGAAGACATCTGCCGGAATGCAAATGTTTACAATGCGGATTGGATTGTGCTCGGCGGCCATCGCGGATTGCTGACGGCGTCCGCCCCGGTCGGCGGTGTGGCCCAGCAGGTTCTGGAACACGCGAAAGCAAACGTCGCGATTCTTATTGATAAAGGGTTGGGTGATGTTCAGCGCGTGCTGGTGCCGTACCTTGGCGAGGCCCAGGATGCCGGTGCGTTAATGGCCGCCGAAATTATCGGTCGGCGACTTGGCGTTCAGGTTACGATTCTGCATGTCGTAAAGCCTCAGGATTCGGCGGGGAGAGATTCTTTGGGCGTTAAATCGCTGGTGAACAAGTACATGCCGGCATCCCCGCATTCGCCGGGCGTCCGTCTTGTCGTCGCGGAAAGTCTGACGCCTGTCGAACCTGTTGTTGCGGCCTCCGCCAACCACGATCTGCTGGTCATCGGCATGGCGCCGCATTGGAATTTAAAGCAGGGGCTTCTGGGCCGGTCGCAAAGTTCCGTCGCCCAGCGCAGCGCCTGTTCCGTTCTGGTTGTTCAAACTGTCCATCGACCCGCCGATCATTCGCCCGTCCGGGGAAATGCCGCGGATAACCGGTTCCCGAAGGCGCATGCGTAGCCATGGGCTGTCGCCTGATAAAAACATTTGAACTTTCAACATGCCCTGGTAATAGCAGGGATCTGGCATTTACAGGGCCGGCAGCAATCCCTCGTGGCGAACGGTCCAGTTGCCGGTGCCGGGAAAGCCCGGCGCCGAACGCCCGGTCGCACCGGGCCAGCCCGCCGCCATGAGCGCCGTCGCGTACAGCAAACCACCGTTGGCGGGCAGGTAACAGGGCAGGCCCGGCCGCTGATAGGTGTGTCCGTTGGGCAGGTACCGGTTCTTGCTTTCATCCATAAGCAATATATCAACGGCGTGCTCGCCCATGCCGAGTCTTGCGGCGGTCATGGCCATAAGAGGATAGTCCCAGCCCCAGGTGCTCGGCCAATTCCAGACTTGCAAAACTTTTTTCAGTGTTCTTCGCATGGCGGCCCGATTCACCATGCCGCCGTCCAGCATTCCCAGCGGCGCCAGCAGGCATGGATGGGAAACCGCGTGCCCCGGTTGCGTAAATGTTCCGCGGGAGGTGATGCCGTTGACATACAGCCCATTGTGAGTTGCCAGCGGCGGAAGGTTATTCCGCACGCGTCGCCAATTCGCGTCGGGCTTTAGCCCCAGCCGCCGCCGCCACGTCTGCGCGATGCCCAGGGCCCAATGCCAATAGGCCACTTCAAAATTCGGGTTCCAATGTCGTTCAAAATCATGATAGGTTTCGGCGGCATCGTACACCGGCGGTCCCAACTTACACCGTCTGCCGCCTTCGCCGAAGCAGGCAAAGCTCGCCAGAAAATCCGCCGTGGCGAAAACCCGATCCTTGTACCGCATCAATGTGCGCCGGCCGGGCTTCGCCCGATAGCACAATTCGGCGTACGCCATCTGATGGGGCTGCTGCCAGATAAGTGTCGCCTCAATATCCTGCGGCGCCTGCTCGCCGGAAGGACCGCAGCTTTTTGGCCAGCGGGCACCGTGGTATCCCTGTTCGCGGGCGCGTGCCTTGGCGGCGGGCAATATTCTTTCATAAAAGGGCAGACTGTGCTCCAGCAGTTCCGCCCTGTTCCACAAGGCAAAATGTGCCGCATGCCACCAGTGCATTTCCAGATGAAACTTCCCAAACCAGGAATTGCAGGTCAATCCGGTTTCCTGCGGCGGAAGTCGGCCGCTGCAGTTAATTCGCGTCAGGTACTGCGAAAGCACAATTCTTCGTTCAAGTTCCATCCATCGCAAATCACGACTTTGGGAAAGGTCCACCGCGCCGCCGGACTGCCAGAAGGTCCGCCACATATCACCGGATGTGGCCGCCGTTTGGGAAATTGACGGCAATTCCCCGGCAACCGGTCCGGGCGACCAGACGACGGCAAGTTCCACTGTGTCTGTTTTTGCCGCCGGCGCCAGTACAAAATGATGGGGCCCATTCCGGGTCAAATTCCCCGCGTCCCATTGGGCGGCTGCAAAATAGCGTGTCGCGTCCAGTGTGCAGGTGAAATTCACACATCGTGAGCCTTTACGAGTCATAACGGTTTGATACGCTTCAGGATCAGACCAATCGGCGCCATTTCCTCCCCACGTGTTGGAGGCATAGGGAAAGGCCAGCAATATTTTCAATTGGCCCGTCCGCAGCAGCGGCGAGGTAACCCGCACGCCGATCTGGTCAAGCTTTCCGTGGCAGCAGGTCCATACGTGCACCGGTTTGCCGGCAAATAGAAATCTGCTTTCCAAGGCTCCGGTCCATAGGTCCAGCGTCTGCTGCGGTTTATGAATGTCGGTCAGTTTCGCGGGGCGTCCGTTGCCGTGGGTCAGGACAAGGCCTACCCTGCCCAGATTCATGCGGGTGGTTTGCGCATAAAGAAAATCGGCCTCACGGATCAGTTCCGGCGTGCGACCACTTAACAGATACGGGACGGGCCTTCCGCAGCAGTTTTTTAACGGTGTGGTTGGATAGGCCGCATCCGTCCACCCGTGCGGGTTAAGCTGGTTATGCCAGCCCCAGTGCGACAGGGTTGAAAGCGGAATTCCACGGTTGTAATCATTCTGAAAAGTCTGCAGGCCGGTAATGTCCGCGCCAAAAGCGAAATTTCCATTTCCCACGGTAAGAACGTTCAATGGGTCTATGGTTGTGAAGGTGATGTTATGGCGTTGCACCAGTTCACGCCGGTCTATGCGTGCGGTATCCGCCCGGTCTCCCGGACGTGGTGCCGATGTGGTGCAGCCGGCGTTGGAAAGCATGGTGCCCGCGGCTAATGTGCCCATGCCCGTTTTTAGAAAAGCCCTGCGGTCCATTCGCCATCCTCGCAATCTTGTGTGCCGCGAAACAGAATGTTGCCCGTTGCCGCCTTCCCGGCAGCCCGCCATTATAGCGTTCCAGCCGGATGTTCAATTGAAGCCTTGGTTATCGCCAATGCCTCGCTCTGCCTCCGTAAAATTTGAACCATGTAGTCCGTTTATCGACCGGGGCGTGGTGATTTGCCGTCATTTGGCTGCTGGCAATAGGGGCATTGTGTCAGGCGCCGACGAGATCGCGGATTCGGTCCAGGCGGTGCTCAGGCGGTCCTGAGTATCGGAGTTTGGTGGAACAGATAAACCGAGGAACCAATATTTTTCACGCGATATGAAGTTATGACGATCGCCGGTTACTGCATGCGGATTATTGTCCGCCAAGCCGATCAAACGCCTTGTCGGCGGCGTTTCGTGCCTCTTCCACCGTTGCGCCGGTATGAATCATGTGGCCCATTTTTCGGCCCGGGCGCGGTGACTTGCCATACAAATGTATGCTCGCGTGCCCGTCCGCCAGAACCGCCGGAAAATCCGGTTCTCCCTTTGCCCATAAATCCCCAAGCAAATTGGTCATTACCCCCGGTCGCAATACTTCCACTGGCGGCAATGGCAGGCCGCAAATCGCCGCAATATGCATTTCAAACTGGCTGCGGCCGGCCGCCCGCAACGTTACATGGCCCGAATTGTGCGGGCGGGCGGCGAGTTCGTTTACCAGAACACGCCCATCCGGCAGTACAAACTGTTCCACCGCAATCAGCCCAACGACGTCCAATTTCTCGGCCACCAATCGGGCAATGCCGATCGCTTGTGCGCTGGTGGCCTGTGAAAACTCACCGGGCATAACCGTTTGATGCAGAATGCCCCGCCGATGCTCGTTGGCAAATACGGGGAAATGCGTCATGCGGCCATCGGCGCTGCGGGCTACAATAACCGACGCTTCGGCTATGAAATCGACCGCGGCTTCCAGCACCAGCGGAACGCCGCCCAGCGATTCAAATACGGAGCCTGCATGCTGCGGGTCATGAATCCAGCGTTGGCCCTTTCCGTCGTAACCCCCGCGCGCCGTTTTGCACACAATCCGGCTTGCGCCGGCGGCAAACAGTTCTTCGGCGGCACGATGCATCTGTTGCGAATTTTCGGCAATTCGAAAATCACCTGTGGCCCGCTGACCATCAGGCAAAGCCAAACCCGCAAGGAAAGTCTTTTCCAGCCGACGGTCGCGCACGATGCTCTGCACCCGGGCTGCCGGGGCCACACGGGCGCCGGCGGCCTCCGCGGCCTGCAAGGCATCCGGATCAATGCTCTCCGCTTCAACGGTAATTACCTGTGCCTGATGTGCCAGTCGGGCGGCCGTGGCCGGATCGGACGGATCCGCAACCAGATGGTGATCGGCCCATCGTGCGATCGGGTTCGCCTCGTGGGCGGATACCGCCAGCGTTCGGTAGCCCATGCGTTTGGCTGCCTCGCACAGCATGGATCCAAGCTGCCCTCCGCCCAGAATGGCCAGGGTCGCACCGGGCGGAATAATGTCCGATGGCTTGTCGTTCATGTCAGATATTTTCCTTGATCAGATGCCGGACCGGCGGGGGACCGGTGATTAAAAGCGGTCGGTCATCGGTGATGATTAAAGTTCAACGGTGTCCTGTTCAGTCTTCGCGGTATTGCGATCTCGCCAGGCAAGGTAGCGCTGGTGAATTGCCGGATCCGTACCGGCCAGGATTGCCGCCGCCAGAAGTCCGGCATTGGTCGCACCAGTCTTGCCGATAGCCATCGTTCCCACCGGCACGCCGCCCGGCATTTGAACAATGGACAGCAGCGAATCCATTCCCCGCAGGGCTTTGCTTTGAACGGGGACCCCCAGAACCGGCACGGTGGTAACCGCCGCCACCATGCCCGGCAAATGTGCGGCGCCGCCGGCGCCGGCAATAATCACCCGAATGCCGCGGTCGTGGGCCTCTTGTCCATATCGCACCATTTTCAGCGGAGTGCGATGGGCCGATACAACCTTTATTTCAAATGCAACGCCGAGTTCCTGCAAAATCTCCGCGGCATGCCGCATGGTGGAAAAATCGCTCTTGCTGCCCATGATAATGCCCACCAACGGTTGAACAGAGGGTTTGACGGTCATGGTGAACTCCTGGCTAATATACGGGCTCCCGCCATGCCGGTGAACTGCACCGGGGCCGCCTCGCAGCCCTTATAACAATACTGCAAACCGGCCCGCGGCGAAATCATGCGATTCGGCAAAACCCTGAACACCGGGTGGGATGGCCTGCCGCCGGGATTGGCAGGCAACATCTCCCGGTGCCAAGGCTGCCTGGACGAACTTAACTACAAACGCAGACAGGACTGCCTGTGCCAAAGCTCACGGTGACCCAGGCATTCCTGCCCGCGCTTAAGCAATGTGACAGCGTTAAGAATGTATGTGCTACGCTTCAAGGCCTCCTCCCCGGCACTACGGCCGCGCCGAGCCGGAGATGCCCGGAACTATGTCGGCTTTCTTGATGGTCAACATGAACAGCGGCACTCCCGAACCATGAAACGCCGGCACAATCAACCGCCGGGCGGGTGAACATTCACGTTTCCTTTGCCCCCGACCAAGATTGCAGACATTGCCGGAAGCGCGACATTCAGCGGAAAACAGGCCCTGTGGATGGAGCATGCACTTGATGGTATACTCCTGCAGGTATTGAACGTGCCAGGAAATCAATGTGTCAATAAGATTTGTAGAAAAGCTGGAGCAACTGCACAACCGTTGTGTGGACATGGCCGCGCTGGTGCAGGGCGCCGTTGAACAAGCGGCGCAGGCGGTGCTGAGCTGTCGGCCTGAAGTAGCCAATGCAGTGCTTGATAATGAAGCCCAGATTGATGCCGAAGAGGTAAAAATTGAGCGGGCGGCCATTGATCTTCTGGCATTGCATCAGCCGACGCCCACGGACTTGCGCACGGTCTTTGCCATCGTGAAGATCAACAGTGATCTGGAACGCATCGGCGATTGTGCCTATAACATTGCGCAAATGGTGCCGTCGTTTATCGGGCGCAGTGCCGATCTTCCACCGGATTTGAAAAGCATGGTGGAAGCCACGCTCCGGCAGGTGAACGACACCACCCGCTGCCTGGGTATCAGTGATCTGACGCTGGCCAATGAAGTTTGCCGCGGAGACGATCTGGTTGACGCGTTGTACCATCAACTTTACCAGGATCTGCAGGCCGGTATGGTGGCGGATACTCAGCGGGTGCCGGCGGATCTGGCGCTTATCATGGTGGCTAAAAACCTTGAGCGCATTGCCGACCATTGCACCAATATTGCCGAGGAAGTCGTGTTTCTGGTACGCGGTCAAATAATCCGGCATGTGCATTAAACCCTGTCCGGATGCTATGGCGGGCCGTTGATCAAGCCCTGTCGCTGCATGCCGCATTACTCTCAGGAGGATCATGGATGATCCGGCGAATTATTTCCTGTATCGTTTCCACCGGCTCCGGCTTGGCAAAATGCGGGCCGACCGCCGTCTTTAAAAGCACACGCGGCCGAAAATGGCTCTTGGCTGCATTGCTTCCCGCCTCGCTTTTTTTGGGCGGATGTCGGCAGACGTCGCAGCGAATTGCGTCATTGCCTACCGCACCGGCGCTGTCGCCGGCTCCGGCGGGCACGCCCATCCCGCAGAATCCGGTATCAATTCAACCGGCGCAATACCCTCCCGTTCCGGCAATTTTGCCCAAACCGTCCGTGCTTGGCGCCGCTTACCCCGCGGTTATTCCATTACCGGCGCGCATAGCACAGCCCGATATTCGCGTGCGCATTACCGGTGAGCTTCCATCACCGCCGCGTATTCGCTCATGGCTGTACCGTGGCAGGGTGGAAATTCTTCATTTGGCGGACGGTAAATACGTTGCAGTGAATGTTCTGCCCATGGAAGACTATCTCGCAGGTGTGCTTTCACGTGAACTGTACAGCAATTGGCTGCCGGCGGCTTATCGCGCCCAGGCCATCGCCGCCCGCACCTATGCCCTTTACCAGATCAAAACCTTCGGCCTCACGCATCCATGGGATGTCACCGGAACACAAAGTTCACAGGTGTACGGTGGAAAAGATGCGGAAACCCGTGTCGCCTGGCAGGCCGTGGATGCAACCCGTGGTATCGTCATGTACGGTCGTGCCCATGGAATTACGGGCTTGTTTTGCGCCTATTTTTCGGCTTGTAACGGCGGGGCTTCGCAAAGCGCCGATGCCGCATGGGGCGACCATCGGGTGTCCACCTTGCAAAGCCGCGTATTCGGCAATCTGGATGCAAATTGCCCGGATTTTCGTTGGCCTGCCAAGTTCTATTCACTCTGGCAGATCACCGGTGCCATTCATCATTGGGGCCTGATCAATAATCTGGATTATCTGACTGACCTTGGCGCGATTATGACCGTGCGAATCTCCAAAACCAACCCGACGACCGGACGACCCATGGTGATCACCGTTACCGACGCCGCCGGGCACGTGGGCAAACTACGGGCGGAAGAATTTCGTCTTGCGCTGCTGTTTGATCCTGATGCGGATGTCCGTGCTCCCTTGAGCAGCTTTTTTCACATGCGGCAGGTTGGCACAACGGTGGAACTGACGCATGGCCGCGGCGATGGGCATGGCATCGGGCTTTCCCAATGGGGGGCCGAGGCGCTGGCCGGGCGCGGATACTCCGCCCGGTATATCCTTAATCTTTACTATTCCGGCAATGTCCTGCACAAGTTGTGGTAACCGGTTCTTCGTTCGACACATCGTCGATTCACACCGTATACTTCAGTCGGAGGACCGGCGGGTACGCGGTCCCGGACCGCATTTTCAGTTCTTGTTGAACTCCGGACGTTCTTGAGGAGCCGATTTATGAGTCGCATTGTTCGGGTATTTCCATCGTCGCAGGCTCTGGCCGACGCCGCGGTAGATCAGATTCGTGCCCTTGCCGCCGGGGCGATCGCCGCCCGCGGACGGTTCGTAATCGCCCTTACCGGGGGCAGCACGCCCGAAAAGACCTATCAGCAGCTGGCCCACAGGAAATCGGACTGGGGCCGATGGTTTGTTTTCATGGGAGATGACCGCCATGTGCCGCTGCATGATGTACGCAGCAATTTCGGCATGTCCCAGCGGACCCTGTTGAACAATGTTCCGATACCTCCCGCGCAACTTTTCCCTCCACCAACGGCGGTGCAACCCGTCGAAGCTTGTGCTGAAGAATACGATCGTACCGTGCGGACATTTTTTTCCGGCGGGCCGGTAATTTTTGATCTTGTTCTCCTGGGACTTGGGGATGACGGGCATACCGCGTCGCTGTTTCCGCATGCCGCCGCCTTGAAGCGCACGGCCGAATGCGTTACCAGCAGCCCGCCGGGCATTCTGCCGCCGCCGGTAAACCGGGTGACGTTTACATTTCCCGTACTGAACTCGGCCCGCGACGTGCTGTTTCTCGTGGCCGGTGCGAACAAGGCCGGAACGATGGCCCGTGTGCTGAATCCCGCAGCAAACGTGGAGGATACGCCCGCGGCGGGCATTCATCCGGTCCGGGGCACTCTGACATTTCTTTTGGACGCCGCCGCGGCCGCACAATTGCCGGCGGAATTCTTAAAATGATCTGATCTTGAAATAGACAGTTCAATCCGGCCGGCCGATGACAGCCATCATTCGACCGGTGATACCTTTGTCTCTTCGGTGGGAAAAGAAATAGTCTGGATGCTTCGCCGTGCACAGGTTGGATGAATCGATATTCACAATGCCCGCCGCGCACAGCTGACTTGCCACCGATCCGGCCAGATCAATATGCGGCCTGCCCGGTCCGGTTATAACCGTATGCGATAAACCGGCCTGAATAAACGATTCGGCCACTTCCGGCGAAACTTCAAAAGCCGCCGCACCAATGGCCGGTCCCACCGCGGCGGCTATCCGGTGCGGCGGAATGCCGGCCGTGGTCATTGTTGCAATCACGCCGCCGATGATATTGGCCATCACGCCACGCCAGCCGGCATGCACGGCGGCCGCCATTTGCCCGTCAACATCCGCCAGCAATATGGGAACGCAGTCCGCCGTGCGGATGGCGCACAATATGCCTTTGGTCCGGCAGATGACGGCATCGGCGCAGATTTTCCCGCTGAATTGCCGGGCCAGAATGGCGGGTTGTTCCGCCACTTCCGGAGGTATAACCACCGTCTGATTTCCATGCACCTGCCGCACAGTGGCGACCGGGAAGCCGGTTCGCCCCATCGCGCCAAGCAGCAACTGTCGATTGATCTGAATATTAGCCGCGGAATCCTGCTCGCCCGAGTCCTGCGGATTTCCAAAATTCAGCGAGGCAAACGGCCCGGTGGATACACCGCCGATTCGCGTGGAAAAGGCATGCGGAACACCGATCCGCGCCAGCAGGGTGGAACGAAAAAAGGCGGCGCCGTCCTGTGCGTGAACCAATTCAAACATAAATCACTTCCTGCCCGAAAGGACCTGAAAATACCGGCGGTAGGGAAGTGCCGCGGATACCGTTGCATTCGTCATATTTCAAATTTCCATAGCGCGGAGCTTTCAATTTTGTTCCGGCTTTCCGCCCGCCGCTGGAACTGTCGTTGGAAGTGGGGAAGGTTGGAAGGATAATATTGTGGATGGCGGAAGGGCGTGAATACGGCTCACCTGGTTCAAACCTGACTGCCAGTTTACGCGGTAAATAAAGGCGATTTTTTCGTGCGGATGCAGGGTCGCCGTGTCAACTGATTTGGCCAGGTCATAATCCATTTCCATCGGCGCCATGGGTGAAATTTTACCGTCCGGGCCAATGAAATTGCCGATCGCCTCGGTCTTAATGGAAATCTGGCGGCCGGTTTCTCCCGCAGGGGGCAGGTGCTCAATAATGCCGCGCACCGTGTAGGTATAGGTGTTTGACTGCGTGGCGGTCGCGCGGGTTGGCGATTGTTTGCGGTGTTGGCATCCGGCCACACAGATGTACAGGCTGGTAAATAACCCCGCCAACGCCAATTTCCGAAGACAACTGACTTTCATGATTGCATCCCCGTAAAGGTCGATTCCACCATTTTTTACTTGAAAAATTGCCCGGTGGCAATCAATGGAGCTTGCTTTCCCGGCCGTTAAAAGTTACTTTAACTCTCAACTGTTCAGTAATTAACGGTGGAGAACGACATGCTTACGCATCCAAGGCGTCTGTTCCGCACGTTTCCGGCCGTATTGGCTTTCGCAGCCTGCCTGGGCTCCGTGTGCGGCGCCAAAGCCGCGGCACCGGGCGCCGGTGGCAAAATATTAAATCGTATTCCCGCGGACGCCCAGTGGTTTGTGGTGGCCAATGATATCGGCCGCATGGATCATCAATTTATACAGATTGAACACACTTGGCGACTGCCCCTGGGCCCCGGGCCAATCGCAGCGCTTGTCGAGGCGATGAACCTCAATCGGCACGCACTGGATATTCATGGATCCGCTGCGTTAATTCAAATGCCGTCCAAAAACCGGCAGCCTGCTGCCATGGCGGCGTCGTGCGTTTACCTTATTCCTTGCACACATTTGAAGCATTTATTTCTGAATAACCGCCTGTCGCGCCATCGGGGCGGTCTGTTTCGACTAATGCGGGGCAATAGCCTGATCGCTTGGGTCGCGCAACGCGGCCGGTATGTCGTCGGCGCCCCCGGTCGCCGCACGCTAAAAGCCTATTTAGCCGCCGCTGATTCCTGGACTGACAAACTTTCCACCTCGGAAGTTGTTGCTCTTGGCCAGCCGGGAATCTGCGTGTTGTTCAACGCCGCTGCCACAGGCAAGTTTTCCGTGCAGTCCGCCGACGGTGTCATAGACCGGCTGAAGACTCAAATCGCCATATCAAAAAAAAGCAAAATTCTGATTCTTCCCTTTGTCTACGCCCTCTATGCCGAAAGCGACCTGGTCGAACAAACCAACGCCGTGCTTCTGGTCGCCCGTCCGCATTCCCATGGATTATCCTTTCACGCATTTATTAATTTTCAGAAGCATTCGGCCGCCGCAGCACTGTTGCCGTCGTTTCCTATGCTTGGCGCACGCCCACTGGCCGGCCTGCCGGACACACGGTTTACTGTTGCCGGGGCCATGGCCACAAACCCGCAGGCATTGCGTGCATGGTTTGAATCGTTCAATTCTTATACCAGTAAAGCAGACCCTGCCATGGGCCATAGCCAGAGCGAATTTCTTAAGCCCTGGTTGGCTGCATTGCGCGGATTGTCCCATCCGGTGACCCGGTCTCTGGTCATGCTGCCGATAAATATGAACAAACCGCCGGTCTTTCACGCTGTTTCCATTTCCACTTCAGCCGATATGGCGAACCATTTTCGCGCTCATCAGCACAATCTGCTGGCATTGGCCAAAAGCTGCACGGCCATGATGAAGGCCAAAGGTCTGCAACTGAAATCATTTCAGGCAAAATCCGCACGCAACATTGCCGGTGTACCATTTTCCACCTTCACCATACGCATGGCTCCCATGAAGCCCGGCGTGCCCGGCGGGTTTTACCGGCGCAACGCCCAAAAAATGGAACGCGTGGTGGTTATCGGCACCCACGGCCTGCATGTGGAAAGCGGCCTGCTGGGGCACCACCTGATCAGCGGGGCGAATGTAAAAAGCACCGTTCTGGCGGCCACCGTCGCCAATTTGCGAAACAACCTCGACCCGCTGGATCGCGCACCGGCGGTGCGGGCGATGCGGAAATACATGCTTGAAAAGTACTTTTTTGTCGCCTTCAGTCCGTGGGTTGCAATCAGCGCCCGCGGCCGCGGTCCGGTATTACACGTAAAGGCGTATGTGCCGGCGGCGTCGCTGGAGTATTTAACCAGAATGATCCGGATGCGCATGTTGCAACAGTAGCGATTGCGTATATGTAAAAATACAGGAGGTCCCGAATGACGCTTCACAAAGAACTTAGGTTGTCCGCCCCTGTTTTCATCAATGGC
>JAKBBN010000088.1 GCA_021808485.1 Planctomycetota bacterium
TCTTCGGAGAGAGGATCCGCATTGCGGTTCCACTGGTTAAAATCACCAATCAAACTAAGGCCTGCGGCTCCAGGCGCCCATTCGCGATACCATATTCCCGGCTTTCCATTTTCAACGCCGCGATTGAACCCGAAATAATGAAAGCCCGTGCTGACATCACCCAGCAATCCACCGGACGTTTCGAGCTTATTTCTTACCTCCTGATACCGTTGTTCGCGACGATCCAAATCGCCGGCGTAAGGCTCCAGCCACGAATCCAGGGCCGCCAGTGTGGCGATTTGTTTTATGGGAGAAGTGTTTCTTTTCCGGGTCATTTTTATCTCGCAACAAACTGATTTGACCGCCGCACGGAACCTGCGCAGCATTCTTGCATGATATATTAACGCAAATTTGCGTTTGTCGCCGCAAACCGTGATGCCGCCCTTACGATTTCCCCGCGGCTGAAAACCCTGCCGGCCTGCCGGCGCAGCTTGGCCTGCCGCCATCGCCCTCTCCGGTCCCATGTTCCTAACCGGCAATAACGGTACAATTCAAAGCTGACTGTCGAGTATTGCGACGGTGTTGATACGGCGGATGAAGCAGCTTGGGCCCGGCATGGCGAATATGAGACTAAAAGCTTGCAGTTCAGTTGCGATGGCAGTGTTCCTTTTGCACACCTCGGCCCGGCCGAAGCCGCAGCCGGCCGCCGCAACGCTCATTAGGAAAATATCGGCGATGCGGCAGGTTGACAGCTGGCGGGCAAATTTTATCTGTGAAAAGCGACTGGCCGTGCTGCAGCACCCTTTTATCAGTTCCGGAGTGATGGCCATTGCCCGGCCGGATCATGTGCGTTTTGATACGCTTAAGCCCTACCACTCATGCATCATTCTTGCGGGCAGGATGGTTTACCTTCGCGGCCAAACCAACAGGCATTGGCATACTGCGGCGCTAAGTCGGGCTCAGGCCATCAGCCTGATCATGGATCAAATGGCGGACTGGGCATTGGGCCATACGACCGGCTTACAGCAAAATTACCGGATCACCCGTCACGTTGCGGCTGAGCCCCCCCAGCCGGATGCAGGCGGCGGAAAAACGGCGAAAACAAAACCGTCCGGCCGCCTGTGCACTTTTTTTACCCTAAACCCGCGAAAAGGACTTCCGGGCCGGGTAGTTACCCATCTCACGCTCGGCTTCATTCGGCATTCCGCCCGGCTGGTCTTTTTCGCCATTGATCAAAAAAACGGGGACCGCCAGCAATATTGGATCAAAGCCGCACAGTTAAACCCGCATTTACCCGCAAATTACTTTAAACCCGCAGGCCGTCCTTGATCAAAAACAAATCACAATCCCGATCCCCTCACCCCACCGGCTCAACGGGCACGGCGGGCGGGCCTGCGGCATTTTCCGGTGGAATTCAACGCGCTCTGCACAGGTGGTATTCTTTTCTGGCCAACAGGCGAAAATGGCTGGTTCTTATTCTGCTGGCGGTGAGTATTCTCATGTCTGCGGCATCGCGGGGCATTGCATGGCGAACAAATGTTCTGCTTTTCTTTTCCAGTCACAGCGCAACGGTCAAGGATCTGGCGGCCGGCAGCAATAACCGCAGTCTGCTGAATGCCCTGCGACTGGATGTTCACTATGCCCATGCTCAAAATGCCGGGCTGGCAAAAGCGGTTCGGCAATTAAAAGCCGCCCTGCTGGCTACCGGTGAATTTCAACGGGTATTTTCGGGGATTTCTCCGGCCGCGGCACTAACCGCTCAACGGCGGCTCGTAAAAATCGCCCCCGTTCTGCTCTCCAGCCGCCAGATGCAATTGCTGCGCCGGCGGGTATCTCCGGCGTGGATTAACCGGCGGTTTGCATCCACCGCGGCGGATATTGCCGCACCGGATGCGGCCGTGCAGACGGCGAAACTCGCCGCTGATCCATTTGATATCGGTGGAATGCTGGCGAATCGCCTGCGAAGGCTGAATCCATCGCAATCCGCACGCATCGGGCGAGGCGATATATTGTCCGCGGACGGCCGGCACGCACTCTTGATTCTGATACCAAAAGTGCCCCCGGAAAATATTCCGGCATCCGAAGCGATGCTGGATCGTGTGCATCAGGCGGTTCGGGCGGTACAGGAAAAATTGCCGGGGCTGCGCACATGGTTGATTGGTCCGGCACGCAATTACGTTGAAAATGCGCGGCTGGTTAAGGCTGATGTCACACTTGTCTCTATCGTCGGCACGCTGCTGGTCGCGCTGGCGATTCTGGTTTATTTTCGCAGGATATCCACGCTTGTTATCTGCATGATCCCGCCGGTGATGGGCGTTGGAACGGCCTTGGGAATTGCCGGATTGCTGCACCTGCACCTGCCATTGCTGGTGCTGGCCTTTGCCGGCCTGATCTGCGGTTCTACAACCGATTACGGAATTCAGCTGCTGGCCGCGGTTAACCGACTGGCCGCCGAAACCGGCGGCTATTCTCCGGAACATGCCGCACTTTCAGCCCGGCAATTGCTTGGCCCGATTTCCATGAGCGTGGCCACCAGCGTTACCGGATATGCCGCCTTAATGTTTAGCTCCGCACCCGGTTTGTACGGCCTGGGGTTGTTTGTCGCCGGCGCCACATTGTGCATCTGGATTGTCACCTTCCTTATTTTGCCGGCATTTTTGGGACCGTGGGTTATCCGGTCCAGTCCGCCGTTGCCATCCGCCGGATTTTCATCCGCGGTTAAAAATGCTCGCCGCTGGTTTCATTTAACCGGTCTGGCTCTGTTTTTGGTTTTAACCGCGCTGTTGCTGGTTCACGCCGCGCAAATTCGTTACAGCTATAACGGCAGGAAAATTGATGGAATCACCGCCTCGCTGCATAACCAGGAACACAAATTCATGAAAACATGGGGAAATATTCGCCACAAGTCCGTGGTTTTAATAACCAGCCGACATCCGGCAACGGCGTTGACCAGACTTCACCGGCTGGATCAGAATCTGATGGAATTGCAAAAAGATCATCTGATTTCTTCATTCCAATCCCCCGGTCGCATTTTGCCGGATGCCGCCGTTATCAAACGGCGTTTGACGCGCTGGCGGAATTTCTGGTCCCCAGCCCACCGCCGATTGGCGGAAACGTGGGTGTCCGCGGCGGCGGTCGCCAACGGATTTCGCCCGGCGGAATTCGTTAATTCGGTAACGGAGTTATCCGCCGTTCCGCCGATTCCAAATGCGGGAGCAAGGCTGCGGCAGTCCGCCGCCAGGCTGGTGCCCGGGCCGCTGGAGTTGTCCAACGGCCGGACAACTCCGCGCATTGAACTGGCTGTTGAAGTGCAGTCAAACCGCTCGCTTTCCCGGCGAATGCAGACGGACTGGGCGGGAGAATTGCGGCTCGGGCATCCGCAAGTCTCAATTCTTTCCGGTGATGTGCTGTTTTACAACGCCACCGCCCGGGCACAGGCCGAGGTTGAGAATTTATTCCCATGGGTGGCCCTGCTTATTGTCCTGCCGATGTGGCTGTTTTTCCGCAGGCTGGATATGACCTTTGTCTCGGCAATTTCCATGGTCTGCGGGTTCGTGTGGCTGCTTGGCGCGGCGGAATGGTTCGGAAGCGGCCTGAATTTGCTGAGCATGGTGCCCCTGCTGTTTATGATGGGGGTCGCTGTTGACTACGGTATTTATGCCGCCAGCGATCCGGCCTGGCGCAACGGTGCGACGACGGGTAAAGCCAACCGCAATGGCGCCACATTCTTATGTGCGATAACGACTTTCCTGGGAACCGCCGCCATGCTGGCCGCCGGCCATCCGGCATTGCGCGGCATCGGTCTGGCATTGGCAGCGGGAATCGCCGGCGGTTATCTGGCATCCTATTTTTTGGTCGGGCCGCTGGTTTGCCTGTTGCTGCGCACCAGCCGAAATTTGCCCGGCAAAATTGTGCATTACGTCGCCGCATTAAGCCCACGGCTCGCCGGCTTGGCGATCATGGTCAGCCTGGCGGCACTTGTCATCGGTCAGGTTATCATGTTTCGCGAAAAGCCGGACGTCCACCGAAGCATTCCCCGCTGGCCCGTTGTGCAAACCGCCGCACAAGCCTGGACATGCGGTCCGGCTCGCCTGCGCCGCGTACATGGAGTTTGGGACATGCACATTGGCGGAACACCTGAACAAATGGGTTATGCCGCCTCCGCACTCGGCGCGCCGATGGACCTGCGGATTGAAAATGAAATGCTTGACCGTATGGACACCCTCGTCCCCAACCTGTACGCAAGATGGTTCCTGCTGCGGGCCGTTGGCTTGGATATGCTGAATCTGCCGCATTACGTTCCCTTGGATATTCAAAGAGAAATTTATGCCGAATCCCTGGCCCATCCGGATTTGCACGGCTATCTTATGCCGATGTATCCGCGCCTGCTGGCCTACCATGCTCTTGATGATATTTCGCAGAATCTTGTGGACAATCCGCTGATTGATCGCCACGCTGTGGGCTGCACGGGCGTTATCGCCAAACCGGCCTGGTCCGGTGATGGTCATCTGTGGCTGGCCCGGAACTTTGATTTTGAATGCGGACCGGCATTCAATCACCAGAAATCCATCACCTTTGTTCGGCCGAATCACGGCTACGGATTCGCCACCATCGCATGGCCGGGCCTGGCCGGATGTGTCACCGGGATGAATGAAAAACACATCGGGCTTTTCATCAACGCGGCCGCCTCCGCCAGTTTTCGGCCCGTCGGTGAACCGACAATTATTGTCGCACGCCAAGTGCTGCAATTTGCTTCCCACATCCGGCAGGCTATCGCCATGTTCCGCCGGGCGCATGTGTTCGTCACCAATATAATTGTGGTCGGCAACGGCCGGACCGGCCGCGCCGCCGTCCTGGAAAAATCACCCGCGCACTTTGCCTGGCGATATATTAACAGCCATACGGCGGTAACCAATCAGCTTGAATGTCCCATATTTGCCGATGATCCGGTGAATATGGCGCGCATTGCGGATTCCACCTCCAACCAGCGACTGCATCGGGCAAAACACCTGCTCGATAATTTAAAAGGCAAAGTGAATGAATATACCCTTGCCGGCCTGCTTCGCGACAAACGCAGCCTCCATGGCCGGAACATTGGCTGGGGAAACCGCAACAGTATTGACGCCCTGATTACCACCCATAGCGTCATCATGGATCTTACTGCGGGAAATATCTGGATCGCGGCCTATCCGTGGGCCGAAGGCAATTATGTCGGATTTCCCGCACTTAAAATATTAAAAGGCTCACCCGGCGCCGGCTATAAATCCCTGCCGCGGTTGCCGATCGTGCCGGCGGATAGCTTTCTGACAAAAGGCCGGGTAAAAAAGTTCATACGGAGTAAAATTGCGTTAACGGCAGGCTACAAAGCATTGGCCGCCCGAAACTGGAACCGCGCCGTCAAGCGGGCCGATCAAGCAATTGCGGATAACCCGACCTTTTTCGGCGGCTATGCCCTGCGCGGCCGCGCGGAGCTGGCGTCGGGCCGTTACCGTGCCGCCGCTGCGGACCTATCCCACGCCTTGGCGCAGTACCCCCCCTATGCCGGCAGGCGGAAATCACTTCGCTTTGCACTAAACTCCGCACGCCTGGAGGTCCGGAAAAAATGAACACCTACCGCACAGCGCCCGGCAACCTCCAATCGCGGCGCGGCCACGTCTTTGAATTGCTCCGCGACTCTCCGCAGGCAGTCCGCCATCAAACGGTCGCAGCTATGTTGGCGATCCTCTTGCTTTTGCCCGTCGGCTGTTGCCGCCGCGGTCCGGCGAGCGCACTCCATTTTTCCGGTGCGGCGCCCGACCGCCGCCTGGTGCGCCAAGTACTGCTGCAATTTCCCGCACACTTCCGGCGATCCATTTTTGCCACACTTCATGTATCCGGGCATGCTTTTAACGTCGTGGGGCAATGGACCGTTGAAAATTCAGATCATTTTTCGTTCGCCGCCGTCACGGAAATCGGCCGGCTGGTGGTACATTTCCGACAATCCGGCAAAAAGATATCAATTCAGCAAATCGCGGCGCGATTTCCGCGGCACTCCGCGTTGCGATTATGCGGCGATCTGCACTTGATCCTGACCGGCCCGGTATCGGCCGCGGCAGATATCAATCAGCTTCAGATCCAGCCGCATGACACCATACTGCGGGTTTCCAGCCGGACAGGATGGCGGGGAAAGCTTTATTTTTCCGGCACGGACGGCCGACTCCAATTTGCCCGTTGGACCCAAGGCCGCCGCGTAGTGACCATTCGCTATCGCCGATACAATTCCGCCGGCCATCCGCAACGATTGATACTCCGCGATCAACAGGCACACTTTTCAATGACCCTTGATTTCACCGGTGAACTGCCATGAAAAAGCCAGAGTCGTTTCCGCCGGCGTGCCATCCGTCCGGCGTTATTCCCGCGGGCCGCATTCATTTCTGGCCGATTGATCGCTGGCGGGCATTGCAGCGCCGCCGCCTGAGGCAGCATCTGGCGTGGGCGGCAAAATCCCCTTTGAATCGGCAATTGGCCCGTCGAACCAAAACGGGACGCGGCGTAATCACGGCTGATGATCTGCTGGATTTGCCGATCATCACCAAACAGGAACTGGCATTGGCGGAATCCGGTGCATTGGCCGTTCCCACGGACCGAATTGCCGAGTGGGTAACCACTTCCGGAACAACGGGACGGCCTTTGCAAATCGGCCTGACGGCAAGAGATCTGTCCAGGTTGGCGGAAAATGAAGCGGTCGCATTGAATCTTGCGGGTTTGCAACCGGGTGACACGCTGCTTCTGGCCGTGGCCATGGATCGGATGTTCATCGCCGGTCTTGCCTACTGGCTTGGAGCGCAAAAAATCGGCGCCGCCTGCGTACGTATCGGATCGCAGTTTGCATCCACCGCACAAATGCTTTGCGCATGGAAAACATTGAGCGGCCGGAAATTTCTGATGACGGTTCCTTCCCTTGCGTCACAATTGTCAATTTCGGACTGCCCCCTGCGGCTTGAGGCGGTCATCGGCATTGGCGAACCGCTCCTGGGACCAGACCTCCGCCCAAACGCGCTCGCCGCATGCGTAGCCAAATCATTGGCATTGCCGGCCGACCGGGTGCTCAGCACCTATGCCTCAACGGAAACATGTACGACATTCGCCCAGGGGCCGCGCTGCAAAGGCGGTCATTTGAATCCCCGATTGGGATGGGTGGAAATATTGGATGATCAAAACCAACCTGTAAATCCGGGAACACCCGGCAATATTGTCATTACACCGCTGGGTGTGGAAGGGATGCCGTTGGTGCGTTTTGCCACCGGTGATATTGCCGCCCTGTATACGGCCCCCTGCCCATGCGGCCGCACCACGCCGCGACTTGGGCCGATACTGGGCCGACAATCGCAACTGCTAAAAGTACGTGGGACGAGCCTTTATCCAGCCGCAATTTTTGATGTGCTCAATTCCATCCGGCAAATTGAAGATTATCTACTGGTTGTGGAATCAACCCATGACCTGAGCGACAAACTCGCCGTTTACGTCCATTTCGCCGGCGGAAAATCGCGGATTCCCCATCTGTGTCGCACACTTAAGGCGGCGACCGGCGGCCGGCTGAAAGTAACGCCGGATATCCGCATTTGTTCGCGCGAAGAGCTCGCCGCGTTCCGTGCCGGACACCCTGCGCGTAAACCGATCCGCTTTTTGGACAGGCGCGGTCGATAATAAGCCCAAGCCGGGATTATCCCCGCGGGGTCCGCCTGCCGCAGTTTACCGTAATTCCATCGCCCAAGCCGCCCACAAAAACGCCGCCTGCCCGTGCGGATCGCCCGTGCGCCGCGGTCGATTCAAATAATAGCTTTCATGTGCGGACTGACTCGTGCCGATGCATACATCCCGTACATTGCCGTGCCGGTCCACATGGCGGCAAAGAGCACTCCAAGCTTTTTGCAGCGGCGGGCCGAATTTTGTCCGGCTCAGCCAGCCATGGTTAATGCCGACCGCCATCGCCGTAATAAACATACCGGTGCATGAGCTTTCCTTCCATGATTTGCGGTCGTTGAGCACCTGCCGCCACATTCCTGATGCACTTTGGCACGCCAGCAATCCGTTCATCATGCGGATGTAGGCATTCAAAAGGAAAGCCCGATGCGCATCGTTTTTCGGCAAACTCGTCAGTACGCGCGACAGTCCCACCGCAACCCAGCCGTTGCCGCGGCCCCATTCGATCGGCGCCTTCGGCCCGTGAATAAACCGCCCGCTCGGCCGCTGCAGGCGCCGTACGTATGCAACCAACTCCCTCACCGCTCGCTCCAGATATTTCTTTTTATGCGTTACCTTATACGCCTGCGTCTGTAGGCCGATGATCATGAACATGTCATCTATCCACCACCGGGTTTGGCGGGTAAGCCCGTCCGGACGCGGATGCACCCATTGGACGTCCGCATAGTGCAACCCCAACTTCAGGTAGCGCCGGCCGCCGGTGATGTGATATATTTCCAGCGGCAACATGCCAAAAACACTGTGATCCACGATATTCGGTTTCGGAAGAATATGCCGATCTTGATTGCGGATAATGAGTCTGTATCGCGCCAACACGGCGGCAAGCAGTTTGTGATCATGCAATTCTTTTGTAAATCGCAACGCCCCGTAGCCCATGCACACCTCGGGATAGCCGAAATGATGCAGCGGCCGCTTAAGCAGGTTGTTTACCACCCGCTCCCCGAGTTGTCGGGGCAGATCGCCGTTTTCCGGCAATCGGCCGCCGCCTGCGGCCAAAGACAGGGAACTGAACCCCAGGAATGTCGCGATAACCACGCCCCGGCAGATTCGCCAAGCTCGAATTTGCATCACCGTTCCTCTCATAAGCTGAACATTTACGCTTTACCAACGGGCCTGTGCGCCACTCGCTTTTTTTCGGCCGATGCGGACAGCGGCGTTGGCCGAAATGCGTATGATTAATAGTTATAACATATTGATGGTTTTTATTCAACGCCTGAACATCAGCGGCGCCCGCCCATTGGAGATTCGTTTATTTCTCGACGCCTGCCTTATTCTGCACGTCATCTTCAGCGCCAGCTTAATTTCATAACCATCACTGTCGCCGACCCAATTGCGGGAAACCGGTCGCACCCTGAAGGCTGATCAGCCGATCGGCTGGATCATGTAGAATTATCTATTGCATCATAAGTCGCCTTATGGCATACTGTTTTTGCCGCCTGAAACGCTTTCAGGGTTGGCGAATCCGGTCAGGTAACCGTTTGAGAAGGGAGAAGAGACCATGCCAAACCATTACACCCCACATAACTCCGTTGAATCACCCTGCTTTTCGACCAAGCGGAATCCGCCTGGCGGAATTTTATCCCGGTTCTCCCGCCGCCATCAGCGCATAATCGCCGCTTCCGCAATCGCGGCCTCTGCGGCACTGGCGATAATCGCCGGGCGGACCCAGGCCGCCGTCGTAAACAATACCAGCACATGGATTGGCGTCGGGGGAAATGCGCTTTGGAGTAATAATTTCAATTGGTATCTTCAAAATTATCCGGTCAACGGGTCTGTGGCGATCATCGGCGCCCCGGCGACAATTGCCGCGCCGACTGTGGATGATTTTTCCGTGGACCTTGCCGGCTTGACGATCAACCAAAACAGCGGTGTGGTCACAAATACCGGGGTTAACCTGGTCATCGGTAACGGCGGATATGTGAATGACAACGGTCAGATAACAATTAATTCCAGTGCCGGCAACACCAATACGAACCTGGGAATTAACGGGACGGTAACGCTGGAGGGTACGGGCGATCTGATTCTTAACGCGGTGCCCGCCGGCAATCTTTATTCCGCCGAAATCAGTGACGCCGGATCCGGCAATTTGACCCAGAATTCCGGCCATACCATTTCCGGCACCGGTCAGATTCAGGTGGAGTACTTCACCAATTACGGTACGGTAAATGCCGATTCCAACGGAAATAACCTGCTGCTGCAGTATGTCAATACCAACGGCACCACCTACGCCAATAACGGCACGTTTGAGGCCAGCAACGGCGGCACACTTACGTTTGGCAGCGGCCCGTTTACCAACACCGGCGCCATTCTGGCCGATGCCGGCAACGTGGTGCTCAACGGGCAGTACATTCAGCTCATGCGGCAATTTCAGTAAATGCAATATCGGCGGAACCGCCGGCAAGGCAAAACGCAAACGGCAGCGCTTCCAAAGACAATTCAGTTTCCAGTTTCCAGAAGCCCCGCAGCTGTTTCCAAAATGGAAACAGCTCAAATAAACTGCGCCAAATCTGGCAGGGCGGCCGCCTGTGCTTACAGCGAAGATTGCGTTTCTTATTGGACAATTGGCGCGTATGACGACATAATCCATAAAATATTTTGAAGGTTTGTGCGTGATTTACCGTCACGTGCGGCCGGACCGATTGTGCCCCCCCAGCCCCGCGCTCCGCTTATCCGGAAATCCCGGGCCTGCGATCCGCAACATTGACACCACCGGCGAACAAACGCAGAATAAAAGGCCGTTGTCTGCAAGGCTGGCCGGGGCAGCCTTGAGCGTTTTGGAACGCGGAAGGAAAATCATGGCCATGAAGATGCAGGACACGGTGATGCGAGCCGACGGCCCTGCGGCCTGGCAGAGGCCTTGGGCAGCCACCCGCCACAAAGTGTACGCCGGACGCACGGTGCCGACCGGCAACCGGCACGACGACTTCAACTACACGAACAAGGTCAAGAAATCCGCCCGCGTTGCGGCGAAGAACGGGGGAAGTCGATGAAGTTCTGCTACGTGGACGAAAGCGGAAAAGGGAACGAACGGGTGCTGGTGGTCGCCGGCATCGTGACAGACTCGCACCGGATGCATGTCACCAAGAGGGACTGGCTGAACATTATCGCGGCGCTCGCCAAGCAGTTGGCGAGGTCGGTGGACGAGTTCCACACGAGAAACTTCTACCGTGGCAACGGTATCTGGCGCGATTTGGACGGGAGGCAGCGGACGCAGCTGATGAACGGCATCCTGAAATGGCTGGCCGATCGGAACCACAAAATCGTCTTCAGCGCCATCGATAAGGAGAGGGCTGACAAGGCCGACTATGCTGGCAGGGGCGACTTCCTCGCAGGGGCAAACAAGCCGCGATACTGGCGGCTCGCCACTCTGCATTTGTTGCTTGGCATTCAGAAACTCCACCAGGGAGCGCAGAAGAACAAAGGGAATACGGTTCTGGTGTTTGACCGCGGGAACGACGAGGAGGACGTCGCGGAGCTTTCGCTGAACCCACCGTCGTGGACGGATTCCTTCTACGGCTACACGCCGCTCATCGGGAAGGGGAAGCGGCAGCAGCCCAATCCGAGTGCTCGCTTGAACCAAATCGTGGACGTGCCCTTCTCTGCGGACAGCAAGAAGGTAGGGCTGCTACAGATTGCGGACTTGTTTGCCTATCTGCTGCGCCATCATGCCGAGCTTCAGGCTGACTACACCCGAGAGGAATACACGGGCGAGAAAGACAAGGTGTGTGGGTGGATCAAGCAGATTGCGCCGTTGATCGTCGCGGACAGTTGTCGTTGGCCATCTGTCGGCGGATGCAGCTGCAGCAAGTGGTTCAAGGGAGTCGCGCCTGAATCCCTGCTCCGCCTGCGGAACGATTTGGCGGTTTGATAGGCGCACGATGCGGCCGAGCCGAAGATACGGGCTGGCAATGACGAGGCTGCCGCCGGATTCGTTTAATCGGGAACCGTACGTGCGTCTGCGGCCGGACGCCCCCGAACAGGGCGGGTTGCTATTGCGACGACGATTTGGAGTCCGTTGACGCACGGCCGGATACGATTGAGCCCTAGACCGTCGCGAACGATAACAGAGGTGATTTAATGAGTGACGACCGGGCCAAAACGATCCAGTTCTTCCTTCCGCAGGGGGAGCCGCGTGGCGTGCGCATTGCCGACATCACAACGCGGATTGTCCAAGCGATGCTGGTGCCGCGCACCAAGCTGCCGGAGGCGATGATGCGACCGGAACTGAAGAAGGTGGGCGTCTATTTCCTCATTGGCGAGCCGGAAGAATCGGCCAAGCCGATGGTCTACATAGGCGAAGCCGAAGAATGCGACAAGAGGCTCGCCCAGCACAACGTCGGCAAGGGTTTCTGGCACACGGCCGTGGCCGTTGTCTCAAAAACCGATAGCCTTACCAAGGCACACGTGAGGTATCTGGAGTGGTACTGCATTGAAAAGGCCAGGGAGGCTGGCCGATTTGCCTTGGACAATGGGAGCAAGGGGAGCAATCGCCCCCGCCGGCGACGACCAATGGGTTTTCAAGGAGAATCACACGTTCAAGACGCCCAGCGGCGCCGCCGGTACATTATTGGGGATCAGCTCCAACGGATGGAAAGCGTGGACGACTACGGCAGGAAGAACGCTCGCCCAGGAAAGGCGGAAGACCTAAGGGCCCGTCGAGGATAAATTGCAACGCGGTACCGAGACGGGAAGGTGTTCAAGATTTCCCGGGCTGCATTTGTGCCGGGCCCATACAAGGGCACTCCTCGGCTTGGCGAAATCGGCACCTAAAAAAGTTGGGTGCATTCCTCGGGGCCACCGTGCAGGCCCCTCGGCCTGACCCGCAATTAAATCTTCGGTGCCGACCGGCCAAAGCTCAATCGCCTGCCCAGAAAACAGGATTTTGGACTTGACGACTTATCCAGATGAAGCGCAATGCAAAAAAATCACTGGAACTTCGCCGGGCTTGATGTGGTAACATGCGAAGGTGCCGCGCGCAAACTCGCAAGCCGCGGCCTAAGGCAGTACAATTTCCGCTGTTGATCACGCTGCTTGACGGATGGCTGGCCTGATGGGTTCTGGTGGCTCCTTGGGTGGGCGCGGAGAGCATCTCAAATGAAAGGCTGTGGATGATCGGACAGATCGTCTCTAAAAAACGGGTCGCGGACCATGGCGAGGTCTTCACCAGCCAGCGGGAGGTTAACGCCATGCTGGATTTGGTGAAACATGAGACGCAACGGATCGACTCGCGCTTCCTTGAACCCGCCTGCGGCACGGGCAACTTTCTTGCTGAGATACTTAGCCGAAAACTTGGCGTCGTGGAAGGCCGTTATTGGCAAAGCCCCGTTGAGCTGGAACGCTATACCCTGCTGGCTGTGACATCCATCTATGGCATTGATCTGCTGCTGGACAATGTAACCGAATGCCGCCGGCGGCTGCTGGACATAGTGAAAACAAAATTTCCGGGCCAGTTCAGTGAGGAGTTGGCGGCGTCGATCCAATTCGTTCTCCGGCGGAACATCATCCACGGAGATGCGCTTTCACTGAAAACCGCTGGAGACCAACCGCATCCCATTGTCTTTTCGGAGTGGTCGCTGGTGGACGGCAGCATGGTGAAGCGCCGGGACTTTGAGTTTCATGAGTTGTTGTCATTTGCCGGGATAAAGGGGAAACCGCTGTTCTCTGACCTGGGCGAGGAAGCCTATTTCCCGGACCCGGTT
>JAKBBN010000012.1 GCA_021808485.1 Planctomycetota bacterium
AAAGTCATTATCTACTCCGGCAGGTGCCGAAACGGCGAACGCTCAAGTCCCGCAGCGCAACCACGGGCGCAACCATGAAATGTGCTTTTCCGGGCATTCTGATACGCCAGCCTGCACGCTGGACCGAGACAATCCGGGTGGGTTTAACGATAAGCAAACCATTGAAAATACAGGGTTTTGCACGACCGTGCGTGAGGCTTCATGGAAAGCGGGCGATGGGATTCGAACCCACGACGTCCAGCTTGGGAAGCTGGCATTCTACCACTGAATTACGCCCGCGAATGCAAGAAGGGAGCCGATGCGAACATCCACTCCCGATTGACGCCTATTGTATCATCGCCGGTTTGCCCCGCCAACATGCGGTTCCGGAACGCCCAATTCCCTGTTCGCGCGTCATCCCGCCTCACTCGACTGCGAGGTCCGCCGGCAGCAGGTCCTGCACATCTGCCGCACCGGCGAACTGTTCGCCGGGCAAGTCTTTGGTTCGCACGATCTGCGGATTGCGCACGTGGTTGTGGATTTGATCCAGAATACGGGAACTTAACTGCACATCCAGGGCGACACGGCCGGGAAAGGCCTCATAATCCCGGCTATGCACATGGGCGAATTTTTCAAGAAAGGTTATTCCCTTGGGGTCCGCCAGCGGCACCGTGATAATGGCACGCAGGCTTTTGCCCAGCATTTGCCGGCGTACGGCCTCGGCCAGTGCGCTCATGCCCTCCCCGTTGCGGGCGCTTATGGCCAGCGCCTGTGGAAACTTAAGCCGCCAGAAAGCCATGTCATCTTTGGATTCCAGCGCATCCATCTTGTTTAACAACAGCATGGCCGGCCGCCGGCCGCAATCAATATTCATCAGCACCTGCTGCACGCTTTGCAATTGCCGCAACGCCTGCGGATGCGAGGCGTCCAGCACAATCAACAGCAGATCCGCGTGGATGGCCTCTTCCAGTGTCGCCTTGAACGACGCCACCAGATGGTGCGGCAGATCACGCACAAATCCGACCGTATCGGAAAGCAGCGCCGAATGCGCCGACCCCAGCCTCCATGAGCGCGTTTTGGTATCCAGCGTCGCAAACAACCTGTCTTCCACCAGCGTTCCGGCGCCGGTAAGCGTGTTAAAAAGCGTGCTTTTCCCGGCATTGGTATATCCCACCAGGGAGACTGTGAAATGCAGTTCTTTGCGTGTGCTGACCTCACGGGATTTGCGATCCTGCACGGATGCGATGCGCGACTTCAGATCGCTGACCCGCTGCCGCACAAGGCGCCGGTCGATTTCCAGCTGCATTTCGCCCGGCCCCCGCGCCCCCACGCCGGCGCCGGCTCCCGCGCCGATTCTTTCCAGGTGTGACCACATGTGCCGCAGACGTGGATAGGTATATTCCAGCTGCGCCAAGGCAACCTGCAGCTGAGCTTCATAGGTTCGGGCGCGTGTGGCAAAAATATCCAGGATCAGCTCGCTGCGATCCAGAATTTTGCACTGGATGATTTCTTCCAGGTCCCGCAATTGATTGGGAGACATGTCGTTGTCGAATATCACCACATCCGCGTCCAGCGCCTTGACCAGTCGGGCAATTTCCTTTGCCTTGCCATTGCCAATGTAGGTGCCCGGATCCACATCCTTCCGCTGTTGCACCACGCGGTCCACCACGGTCGCTCCCGCGGTGCCCGCCAGGCTGGCCAGCTCTCCCAATGGATCTCGCTCATCCACGCGGCTGTCCGGCAGAATGACTCCCACCAAAATCGCCTTTTCACTTTGCACGGATAATTGAATACGACGGTCTTGCGACAAGAATGCTCACTCCGGTGTCACATCGGGCCGCTTCGGCGGCTTGAATCCTTGACCGGAATTATAGCCGCTTATGTGTGCTTGCGCGTAAAACCACGGGTGGGCGGCTAAATTGGTCCGCCATTGCCCGCGTCCGCTTACCCGTTGTACAATTCCCCGCATGGATCTTAAAAAGCCCTTGCGCTTCATTTGTCTTGTCTTGCCTGTCCGCACGGCGCTTGCCGCCGGCCTTGGCTTGTGCCTGCTCTGTGGAGGCTGCGTTGAGCAGACTCTCACGATTGTAACCAGTCCGTCCAATTCGCTGGTTTATCTTAATGACGTGCAGCGCGGCCGTTCCCCGTGTACCGTGCCGTTCGAATTTTACGGCACCTATGACATTCGCCTGCGGGCGAAAAAGAACATCGGCACCCCCACGGACCCGCATTTTGTGTATTATTATTTGAATACACATAAAACCACGATTCGTCCATGGTATCAGTGGTATGGGATTGATCTGTTTGCCGCCATTTTGCCCATCCGCCTTAAAGACCACCAGATCTGGGCCTTTGATCTGAAAAAGGTATCGGAGCCTTCCACACGGGAACTGATCAATCGGGCGGATAAACTTAAAGCCCGGTTGAAATAGCCGCCGCACCGGCAGGAATCCGCCGGTATTTTGTTTTGCGATTCCACGCATGGGCGACTTCCGCATTGTTGCGGCCTATAACGCCGAATTTCCATTTTAATTTTGCCTGTTGGCGCGGCCGCCGGAGGCTTGGCTAAATGCAGTCTGTCCTGTAATCTAATAATTCGCCCGCTTCGCGGCCGGATGCCCGAGTGGACTAAGGGAGCGGATTGCAAATCCGCGATTCGTGGGTTCGAATCCCACTCCGGCCTTTGAAAGTCAGTCCGTGCGCCGGCCTGCGGGTTTGCGGTTTATGATCGCAACAATTTCGCCTGCCGGCGGTTGTATGGTAAGCGGCGGTACGCGCGGGTGTTATAATGCACGGACGACCGGTCATGTTGCCGGCAGCGGTAAGGTCGTGGGCTGGTGGCAGGGTCGTCGGCGGATGCTGACGGCCGGCCCGGTGTTTTAAGGCGTCATTCTTTTGGATTGAATCGGTTATGGCCAAAGCTCCTGCAACTCCCATCGCTGAAGGCCCGGGCAAGGGCAAAGCCTATTTTGATCGTGCACGCACCGTTGCGGATACCGGTAATTATGATTACGCCATTGACATGCTGATAGAAGGTTTGGCCCGCGAGCCGGAAAACATGAAGGAGCGCGAGTTCCTCCGTGATATTTCCCTGCGGCGAAAAGTGAAGGGCGGCAAGCCCGCCGGCGGCCTGATGGGAGCCAAGGCAATTTTCAAAGGCAAGACCCCCAAAGAATTGATGCTCAACGCCGAGTGGCTGCTGGCCAAGGATCCCGGAAATATCAGCCAGATGCAGACGATTCTTAAACAGGCATCCACCTGTCTGTATAAGGACATCGTCCTCTGGATCGCGCCCATTATTATTCAGGCCAATCGCACCAATAAATTCCCCAACCTGAAAATTTTCATGGAAGTGGCCGATACCTACGAGAAATTCGCGGAATTTGAACTTGCCGGCGAAGCCATCCGTTGGGCGGCGCAGCAAAATCCGGCGGATCCGATTCTTGCCGAACGCATCAAGGAACTGGCCACCCGCGAAACGCTGAAAAAAGGCCAGTATGAAGCCGTACCGGACTTCAAGGAGTCCTTGAAAGACAAACAGGCCACCAAAGACCTGATCATGAAGGAAAGCCTGTCTAAAACCGAAGATTTCAAATTGCGCCTGATCGAGGAAGCCCGCGGCGTATACGAAAAAAACAGCCACGATATGCAGGCTATCAATAAACTGGCCAAGTCTCTGGTTGACATGGAAACGGAAGAACATGAAAACCAGGCGATTGACGTGCTCAAAAAGGCCTTTGAAGAAACAAAAACCTACCGTTACAAAATGTACATCGGCGAAATTAAGATCAAGCAGATGCGCCGCACCCATCGCATTCTTGCCGAGGCCCTGAAGGCTCACCCCGGTGATGAAGCCGTGCAGAAGGATTTTCAGAAACTCGAGGCGGATCGGCTGGCCTTTGAACTTGAGGAATTTGCCGAACGCGCCCACCACTACCCGTCGGATGGGGCGGTGCTCTTTGAATACGGCCTGCGTCTTTATCGATCAAAACAGTATGATGCGGCCATCGCCGTGCTGCAGCAGGCGCAGAACAGTCCGGCAAAACGCGCGGAATCCCTGCATCTGCTCGGCCGGTCATTCCTGGAACAGTCCATGAATCAGGAAGCGGTGGATACGCTGCGCCGCGCTATTGAAAGCTACGAACTCGCGGAAACCGGCGATGCCAAGAGCAAGGAAATTCATTACTGGCTGGGACGCGCCCTGGAAATTGTCGGCCAGAAGAATGATGCGGAAAAGATTTTCAGCAAAATACTCCAATGGGATATTAATTTCCGTGACGCTCGCCAACGGCTGGCTGATTTGCGGAAAAAGGACTGATGGCCCCCGTTCGCGTTGACGCGACCGCTTGCAAACCGGTTAAAATCCTCTTATGGAAAACAACCCGTCATTTAATGTGGACCTGGTTCGTGAATTTCGCTTTGAAGCCGCCCATCGACTGCCGCTGGTGCCCCCGGGGCATAAGTGTGCCCGGCTTCATGGCCATTCTTTTTGTATAGAAGTATGCATCCGCGGGCCCGTGCCGCCCTCCACGGGCTGGCTGCTGGATTTCGCGGACCTGCAAAAGGCCTTTGCGCCGCTGCACGATCTGCTTGACCATCATTATCTCAATGATATCCCCGGTCTGGAAAATCCGACCAGTGAAAACCTGGCGGTCTGGATATGGCAGCGGCTCAAGCCTGTTTTACCCGGCTTGGCGGAAATTGTCGTCCGGGAAACCTGCACCAGCCGCTGCATCTATCGCGGTCCCGCCGCCCAATAGCCATACGGCGGCTATCCGCCCTTTCCACCCGGCCGGATCGCCGCCTGTTAAATTGCCTGTCCGCCGTCCAACGGGAATACCGCCTGTTTGCAAGCTCCGGTAAAAATATGTAATCTAATGATTGGATTCGCAATTGACCCGTATCGGCTGCGGCGGTTAATGCGGCCATGACAGACCCTGTATCTTTCCGGGAGACGGCATATGGGTTTTACGGCACGCAATCGCTGCTATAAACCACACCGGCCGATGCCGATGGTCCGATTTGTTCTGCCTTTCCTGGCTGCCGCCGCGGTGCCATGGTGCGCGTTGAGTTGTGCGGCATCGCCCGCCGCTGGGCGGGCGGTGCAAATTCACCGCATTGAGCATTGGCTTAAGGATTCGGAGTCGGCCAATGCCTCACGTGTCGCCGCCGCCAAGCGGCATCTGGCAACATTGGGCACATCCAGCCTGCCGGCTATTGAGCAGCTGTTCCATAAAGCCAAATCCACACGTATGAAAACCATGCTTGGCACACTGCTGGAGCGTTTGTCCGTCAGGCGTGCCACGCAGCCGGCATTTGTCAGCTTAAACCTCACGAATAGCTCCTTACGGACGGCTGTCAGAACGCTTTGTTCCCAAGCCGGCATCCCGCACATCTGGTTAAAGACGAACCCGGCCAAAATGCCCGCCGTAACGCTGCATGTCACGCATGTTCCATTCTGGCAGGCCATGGAGGATATTCTTCATCAATCCGGCTGGACGATGGATTTCGCGAGTGAAAAGCAGGGCCATGCCATTGAAATATCCCCGTCCGGCGGCACGCTGTGGCCCGCCGAGCCGTATTATGTCTGCGGCCGATATCTGATAGCCGTCAAAAATCTCAACTACAATAGCAACTTTACGCCGGCTAAGGCGCAGCCAAACGGTTTCTCCGTGAATAATATAGATATGAATGTGTCGATTTATAATCAGCCCGTCGGCCCTGAATCGCCCGCTTCGTCCAGCATTACGTTAAAGACGGCGATGGACAACAAAGGCAACAACTTGATCAACAACCCCTTTGCCAATCTCCCCGGCAACTTGCCGGCCAACATGGCCAATCAGTTAATCCAGTTTAATTCCACGCAAACCTATTCCTCGGATCATGGGGCAAGGTCTTCCGCCGACCTGAACCTCAATGTGCCGAAAAAAATGGGCACGTTTATGAAACTGGTCAAGGGAATCATATATTGGAATCTGCCCGTCGGCCGCCAGAGGTTGCACATACAAAATTTGCAACGGCAGTCCAGCCGCTCCGCCGTATTTGATGGCTTTGACATCGAATTCGGCCGGCCGGTTTACCACGCCTCCATTCAGTCTTATACCGTCGCCATGATTCTGCAGACGCGGCAGTTCATGGGCGCAAAACCGCATACGCTCAGTTCCGGGCAGATCGCCGTGCTCAATGCGTTGCAAAACCCCGCCGGTCTGCTGGCAACCGGCAAAAACGGCTATCATTTCGCCGTGCAGATCAATAATGGCGGCGGGTTTAACTCCGGCGGCAGTTCATTTGATGACAATTATCCTTCAACATCGCTTACCTGTATGATCCGCCTCAATTCGCCGGCCAAGGCGGCACAACTGGCTTCGCCCGGCGGTCCGTCGACTCCCGCTTCGCAACCTGCCGCGATTGGCCGGAAATCCGCCCTCCCCGTCGCGCCTCCGCCGGCGCCGCATCAGTTGATATGGTCATTGCCTGTATTCCAATCCCGTGTGACGATTCCGTTTAAGTTCGGCAATATTCCGCTTCCGCCGACGCAATAGCCGGCACGTCCTTGTCTGAAAGGATATGTTATGAAACAACCTTTGGCACTGATGATTCGGCATTCGTACGCTTTGGCCGCGTGCCTGTTTGTGTTCAGCGGCGCCGCTGCCGCAATTGCGCCCGCAACATCCGCCGACGGCATCGCCGGCCCGACGGAGCTCAGGCCGGTTATCGTTGGAAAACAGACTGTCGCTGGAAAGAAGGTTCTGGCGGAATTGTTATCGTCCGCCGTCACATTGAATCTTAAAAATACCCCGGCGCTGCGCATTTTTAACATTCTTGCCAAGCGGGGCGGATTGAAGGTCGCCATATCCCATTCCGAGCCGGCCCTGCTGACACAACGGATGAATTTCACCGTGACCCATGTCGGGTTCTGGGCGGCGATGCAGGCCTTTTTAGGCCAATCCGGCCTGGTGCTGGATCAGCGCTGGGTTAATCAAAAAATGGTGCTTAAGCTGTGTGCCGCATCCGTTGCACAAAATGCAATGACCCTCAGTGGTACTCAAGCGGCCGCCGGTCTGGTTCCGTTTTATTGTACGGGCGCTCAATTTACCGGTAGTGTGAAGTTCAACCGCCCCAAACCAAGGCGCTCCGCGGCTCTGCAGCTAAGCGTTGATATGTTGCTTCCGCCGCAGATGAAGAATTTCAACCTCGGACATCTTCGTGTTCATGAGGCACTTGATGCCGGCGGCCGGTCTCTTCTCTTGCCGGGAGATTCCCGGAATTCCATTTATTCAAATTGGGAAAAGTGGCGGCAGGAACTGCAACTCGCAATTAAGTTCCCGCAAACCCGCCCGCCGGTGGTGAAATTGCTTACGGGCAATCTGAATCTGACCGTTTTGCAAAATCACCGTCGGATCGCGTTTTCTCCGGGTACGCTTGAAACTCCACATATTTTGCGTCTTTTGGGCTGCAATGTGGAATTTTTCCCCCTGATGTGGGATGCCGCCAAAAAACGCTACACCCAGCATTTTTCCGTTACTCCCGTCGGCTTTAATCGCCTGAACATGACGCAGGCACAAAAGAATACCACCAACAATGATGAACAGATAATTTTCAGCCGTGCCGTGCCGATTGTTTACGACGCTGAAAATCATCCCTATTTCTCAGATTATGAAAGTGATTGCGGCTGCCATTCCACCGGCTTGGGTAAAATGGTGTACACCACCAAACCGGCTGCGAACAACGGCTTTAAGCCTCCTCCCATGGATTTCCCGGGTGTGGCGGGAATGCCCGTTGCCGCAAAGGCGATCAAAGCCCCGCCCAAGCCGGTCATTCATTTTGGTCCGCCCGTTCGCCTGACTTGGCTGGCTCCCTCCAGCCAAACGGTGATACGGATTCCGTTTGAATTCCATAATTTGCACCTCTACCCGTAGTAATCGGCGGTGGCGGGGGATAACGGCGGTGATTCATCGCAAGAACGCTATTTTATATTGCGTAAAAAGTGCATTATCTTGTTTAAATATCGCTATAACTGTTTAATGATCAATTGTTATTGCAGAAAATTTGCATTAAATGTCGATTCTAACTATGATGAATCGTATCATGGATTGGCTATGGATTAGGCCGGTAAACGAGTTTCCCACAAAAAAAGGCTGACTGGCCATGCTGTATGAATTCACGATTGAGAATTATCAGTCCTTTGGAAAGGCGCAAACTCTCAGTCTTATGCGCGGCAAGGAGCGCAACAAGCCGGAAAATCTTTTTCGACCCGTCGCCGGATTTCCGGACGTGGTGCGCTCAGCGGCGATATTCGGGCATAATGCGTCCGGGAAAAGCAATTTTTGGCGGGCATTTCAAAATTTCATTCAAATAATACAGTACTCCGCCATTGGCGCCATTGGCTTTGCGCCCCAGGGCCGGATTCCTGGAATCGAGCCTAATTTGCTTACAGCTTCCGGGCTGCAGGAGCCCACACGGTTTGAAATTGTCTTTGCGATGGAGGGCCATGTTTACCGGTACGGATTCTCCGCAACGCCGGAGCGAATCGTGGCCGAAAGCCTTGTTGAGGAACTCAAGTCTGGCGGTGTTGATAAAATATTTACCCGCACCATTGCGGACGCGGGAGGGAAGACCGAGATAGCCTTTCCACGCGAGCTTGGCCGTACCGGGGAAGGTGCCATCCGCGAACTTACCAGGAAAAACGCGCTGGTCGTTTCCTCCGGAGCCAACCTGAATGTCGATTTACTGGGGAAAATCCACAATCACCTGACGAAGCAATTGAAGCTGATTAGTTTCGGCCCATTCGGCAACGGTTTCCGCGATTTTGCCCTAAGACTGCATGAAGACGGTGATTTCCGCCAACGGATAGGTCAATTGGCCTCAGATGCGGATTTTGGAATATGCGGGCTACGCACCCAAATGCCACCGGAGCCAACCGCGCAGGATATTGACCGGTTTCGGCAGACGCTGCGGTCCCAGTTCGGCGATACGGTCGCGGAAGCATCCGTTGCCAATCTGAATTCGGGCCGCCGTCCCGCCGTGTATGCACTGCACAGGGGAGCGAGCGGCAATTCGGTGGAATTCAAATTATCGGATGAATCGCAGGGAACGCAATTATTTTTGCAGCTTGCAGCGCTGCTGCTGGATGTGGCGAGGCAGGGTGCGGTTGCGGTGATTGATGAATTTAGCGCCAACATCCATCCGCTTCTGGCAAACAAATTGGTGGAATTCTTTCAGAACCCGGAGAATAATACGGGCAGTGGTCAACTGATTTTCACCTCGCACCAGAGTGAATTGCTCTCTTCGGAACTGTTTCGAAAAGACCAGATCTGGTTTGCGGAGAAAACGCGATCAGGCCAAACGGACCTGTTTAGCCTCGCCTCATTTCGCGGTGAAAAGTCCGCCAGAAGTTCGGAAGCATTTGCTAAAAATTATCTGGCCGGCCGCTACGGCGGCGTCGGTGATTTTGGGCCGCTGTTTTCCGGTGTGCCTTTGCATTTAAAAGCCCATGGCAATAGCACGCGACTGCCCGGTTGATCCGCCGGATCAATTTGCCCGCAATAATCCCGGTACCAGCGTGCCGGAGCTAATTAAATTTTTGCTGAATTCCGGGGCATGAAAATCTTCCGAAGCGGCCTTATGCCAGTACGGTCACTTCCATTCCCAGTTGTTCGCCCGCCGCAGTCAGGGCGGCTACATGGTCGCCAAAAATCCCGTGAATGTGGTTGGAACTGTAATTGGCCCCTATTGCCTCCGGCGGGCATTTGAACCGCACGAACATGTGCGGCCAGGTGTAGGTGGTTTGCCGCGCCAGGCTTTCCATGGTGTCAAAACCAAGGTCCGGCACGCTCGCCCGCACCAGGTGCATCTGAAATTCCCCGCGTTTGCGAGTGATGCGTCCAAGGGTGATAAGCTCCGCCGGTTGAGAATAGAACTGCACGCTGGCACCGCCGGCATGAAAATAAAAATCCATCGCGGGGTAGAGTGTTACTTCGGCCCAGTTTTTACGGTAGTTTTTGTGGCGGCGGCTGAACCACGGTGCGTGTTGGCCGGAATTCACCAGGTCGTAAACATCGTGATCCGCAAAATAGTGGCGCATATCGGCGAACAGAACCGGCGTACCGCTGATCAAGTGCATAAGTTGCATGGTCAGGGCGCCGTTGCTGTCACATTCGGTGGCGCAAATAAGCGGCTTTTTTTTCGGCTGCTCCCAGTCGGTATTGTCGTTCAGCAGGGCTTCCTGTACGTCCATGATGCACATATGCGGCTGTTCGGTCATGTCCATCTGGCCGGTTAAACCACAAAAATCAATGCCATCCTCCCGGCAATAGTCCTTCACTGCCAGGTACATACGCACCTGCCGGGCCAGTGTGCCTTCCAGGCCGGGCGTGAGTTTTTTGCCGTCATATTTAATTTCCTTGCATACGCTTTCCAGCCAATCCAGTCCGGCCCGGACGCGTTTGGATTCGATCTTCTGCGCCATCTCCCAGAACCAGAGTTGACCGCGGTGCACCACATGCACACCAAACTGGCTCATCCACCGGCTTTCATCCACATGGCCGGTGTACATGCCCATGGAGGGGCCGTCAAAGCGTCCGTAACGCTGACCGTGGAGTTTTTTTGCGGCGGCAATGCCCGCCGCCCGCCCTTGCGGGTTGGCATCATTAAGCCAATGGGTCATGGCGGATTTCACCGCGGGATCCGCCAGATCACCCAATGCGCGCGCAAATGGGCGGCCGATCTCAGTCATGGAACCGGCGCTGGCAAAATATGCCACCCAGCCGGGAAAGGATGGATTCAGCACGCCGTACATCATAATGCTGACGGCCCGGTCAAACCGAATGGCGGCCTGCGCCGTAAGGTCCGGATAGCTCCAAATCACGAAGTTGAATACCACCGCCTGAACACCGGCGCGATTCAGCCGTGCACACTGTTTTGCGACTGATTCGTGATTCCATGCCACTGCGTTGCCGGCCACCACTTCATGCCCCTGCGCTGCAAGAAACTCCTGCAACTGTTTCTGGAAGCGCATGCAATCCGGGGTGGACGCTACGGTCACACGCCGGCGACCGTCACCGAAGGTGAGAATTCCTATTTTCACACCATACTCCAAAAATCGGCCGTGTAAGCCCGTGCCAACGCAACAGCCTGAGGCAAGCCGGCGACCATTTTCAGCGGTTCGTCCGCCGGACAATCGCAGGTCAACAACAATTAATAAAAAGTATAATTCAATAACATAATTTGTCAATATGTGGAACGCAAAGTAATCCGCGGGCGGTCGGTCCGGCCGCCGGAATAAATTGCCGTGAAACATGCCGCCCGTTTTACGGCTGGCGCCCCGCCGGCGAACCGTGGTTATTATTGACGACGAATGTAGGCCCATGCGGGTGCGGCATGTCAACATACAGATCCGCAAAGGCGGCCGATATCGGCAATGTGCAGGATATAAAAAGCCTGCAAGGCCGACCGGTTATCTGTCGCTTCCGGGCAGCGATTGGGCAAATAAACCGTTCCGGCTCTCCGGCACAGACCGGCTCAAGAGCGGATTTCCGTGGGAAGATACGCTGTCACTGCCGGCAGACGGTTGAATTATTATTTATGTAATCCATGAACCGGTGCTTTACGGCGCGAGAGATTCCACATGGCACGTATCGTTACGGTATTGGCGGAGCGGATAAGGCCGAGAAAGGCGGTAGGCGGGCTGATTCCGAAATGCGTCATCTTGAGTTTTACCGAGGTCGAAATCGACAATTTTTTTCCCGGGCCGGGTACAACGGTTAGCCGTAGCGCCAAGAGACGTTTCTTGCCCGCGACAGTCAGGTTTCCAGCGACCGCGAATACATATACCGCGTTCGGTCCGGTGGATGATTGTGTTAATCTGGCGTGCACAAGGCGGTAGGTTATAAACGGATGCTGTCGGCGGCGCAGGCGTCTGTATGCTGTATGTTCCATTCCTGTATCGCTGCTTTTTAATGATAACACGGGAATCTTAAGCAACAGTGCCGTGAGCCTGGCCGCGGGCCCGCCGGATTTTGCGGCAACGCCGAAGCTCACGGTGCCGTTAATATGGGTTGATTTGAGCGACCAGTCGTGCAGGGTGGTGCTGCCGCTGGCGGTCAGACGGCCGGTACTGCCGGTGTACTTTGCCGCCGGAAGGATAGGTGCGGCATTCGGCCGCGGGGCTTTCGGCGTGAGGGGCGCACCTGTGGCTGCCGCACAAGCCGCCATCACTGACACTAAAAGCACGGTTTTTAAGCCTGCCAACCGATGCCGGGCAATCAAACCAACAGTGCGCATTATGCATCTCCTGTGTTGTCAGGTCAAAATCCAAAAGAAATCTCGCCAACCACACCACTGAAGCGTGGATTGCGATAGGCATCAACACCGTCAACCGGACCAGCAAGCGAGCTGAACGCGCCGTTGAAATTGCTGTACTGCTCGTAAACATATTCGATCTTAGCCAGCATATTGTTCGTGATCCAATATCCTCCGCCAAGCTGAAAACGGTCCACCCATCCGGCGGTATTAACACCGTTGATCGCACCGGCAACGGCATAACTGTACTGTCCGGCGAGGTAAAGGGCCGGGTTGATGTGGTAAACGCCCAGCGCCTGACCATAAAGCCAATGCTCACGGTACGCCGAATCATCGGTCCAGCCGACATTGGAGTACGCTTCGAAGGGCCAATGTGTCCATGTAATGTCCATCTGATAGGCGCTGACATCCAGACCGTTCAAGGGCGTGATCTGGCCGGGTTCATTCGTAAAGCCGTTCTGAGGCGGGCCGCCGAAAACCGCGTTGTAAATTCCGCCGCTTCTGTCGCCGGCGTAAAGACCGGATACCTCAAAATAAGGCGTCGCGAATTGCCCCGCATGATCGGCATAATAGACCGAGGCACTGAGGCGAAGATCCGGGAGCGGATCCCCCCAGATTTTGCCGTGCACCGCCGGGTTACTTCCGTAGTCAAAATGATCGCCGGTGCTGCCGGTGCCGATCCCGGCAAGCCAGTGCACCGGCCCCTTAATGGAATAGACTTCCATCCCGATTTCTTCGGTGCTTGGATCAACCAGTGCGTTGCCGATTAGCGGATTGCGTTGCACAAAGCCGTTGTCGGAGCGGTGAAAATTCTGATCGCCGAAATCGATGTCAAAAGCCCCGGCTTTGACGTTGACGGTGTTAAAAATCGCCCCAAGCGGTGTGGTGTTAAGCGGTAGCGGAAGAGCCTTGAGCAGGAGGTATCCCTGGTCGGCGTAAACGTACGTGGGATGCTTCTGGCTTTCCAGATAAATCTCAACGAATACGTCCAGCTTGTGGGGAATCGTTGCCAGAATATCCAGATTGCCGTAGGGCCGTTGAAATCCCGGATCCAGTTGCTGCAACGGCAGCCCGTTGTAGTATGCGGCCTGCTGGGTCAGGGCCTGGAATCTGTCAACAACCTGAAGTCCCATATAAAACCGCAAGTCCTCATACTGCCCCAGCAGCATATGGAGTCGCGGGCGGATATAGGCCGGATTTTCACGCGAAAGCGATGAGAAATACTGCTTGCGGGTCCGGACGCCAAAGAGTGTCGCCTCAATGTTGCTGAGCCTGCCAGGTGATTCTGCCGCCTCCTGCTTGCGGCTGGCCCGCATGACGCGTCTATAAAGACGCTGAATCGCCAGGGATTCGGCTTTACTGTTAAGGGAATTTGCCGCTGCGGCCTTGGTTGCATTCGCTCTCATCACGGCTAACTGATGCTCCAGCGCCGCCTGACGTGACGCAGCCGCAGCCTGGCCCTTTTTCAACGCGGCAATCTCCTTGGCCATCGCGGCTACTTGCTGCTTCAAGGAGATTTTAGATGCAGACGCCGTCGCGGCCGCACCCACAGTCACAATGGTCAACGGCACAAGAATCATTATTGACCAGCGCTGATAACGGCTAACACCACAATGCGCCATGGAAAAATCCTCCTGGCAAAAAGTCGATTGGTGGAAATAATCGCCGCTTTTTCGATATAAAGCGCCATCGCCAATGCATTGCAATGCCGCATTCCTTGCCGCGATCAACCAAAAACAGCCAATTCGGCCAACACGAAATTCAGATATTGTTGCGGGAAGATCACATGGCGGCGAGGATCCGGCTTCCCGGTTTTTCCAGCGCAGGAACACGGCCTCACCAAGATGTGTGAAGGATCGGCAATGATCCGAAAAACGCAGCACAACCCGGTAACATCAGTTCTTGCCGCCTATGATCGTCGCGCTCGAAAATGATCAAGTGCCGTGGCGTCGTCTCCGCCAGCTTCCGATTTTCTCGTGCGCTATTCCTTGATACGCTTCGAATCCGTTCAAGTAATGCGAGCCCGATATCTGAATTGGCGCGCCGATCGCAGCGTCAATGCCAGAACTCCGGCTGCCGCAATCAAGCCCAGCGATCGCGGCTCCGGAACGGCTTGAGTTGCCACGAACTCGGCGCTCGCCCCAGTGAACGGTCCGCTTTGATACACAAAGGAAGTGGTCGTGGGCACATTGGTAAAGTAGGTGCTGTTGCCGAACATCGCCGCGGGGGATTCGGTTGATCTGAAACCGAATCCGGAAAGTGTGCCCGTGGACTGCAGATAATCACTTGATGCAACGGCCTGCCATTCGATGGAGGCGCCCTGTGAATACCCGCCGGTGGTTGTGGACAGCGGACCCGCCTCCCAATTTGCCGGCGCCGTAACATCCGTTGGATTGGCTGACATGTAGCTTTGCCCCGGTACCCAGGCAAACCAGAATGTGCCAATCGTGGTGCTGCCCGTGTTTTTAAGAGTCAGGTTGTACTGCCATTCAGTGCTGCTGACGGTAGCAGCGGTGATGATGCCGGACGCGGATTGGACGGCATAGGCAGGCATCCCGGTTCCCGCCAAAACCGACAGTGCGGCAGCCGCACCGCCGACAATCAGCAGGTGATTCAATTGTCGTGTCATCATAAAATGCCCTCGGAATGGTTAGAAAAGTGCAATAGCATAAGATGTGCGCCGGCGCGTATGGACGGCGCTATTACTGTCACATCTACAGATGGAATGCATTGCGCACCACCCCCTTCCTCTCCGTTGGCGCGTCGGCGGGTCAGGCAGGCAGGCGACGCTGATGCCATGGAACGGCGCGACATCTTGCCCGATTCGCTGGTTTGCGTGTCGCGCCGCAATTTCTCCGAGGCTCCGGCAAAAACCAATGCAGATAGCGCATGGTCAAATTTCCTTTTTTTTATCTCCCTCGAAATGGAATATCCATAGTTTACGCCGCGTCCGATAAGAATTCAAGTGGGGCCGACATCCGGGTGCAATCATCCGTATGGACCCACAGCCGTGTCTTCACGCATCGCGGATTTTAGGGTCGATCTACTGCATCAATGGCTTTTTCCCCCACAGTTGCATCCCGGTGCCAATGCGTATAAAAGAATGGGTTCGCATCGCGGCGGTTATCCTCGCCGCGTGTGACGACCGAGGGTAGCTCAGCGGTTAGAGCAGGGGACTCATAATCTCCGGGTCGTGGGTTCAAATCCCACCCCTCGGATTGGCGGAAACGGCCGGCGGAAGCACCGCGGGCAATGCGGTCAACAGCAGCCGGTAACGCAAATTTCTGCATGAAGCAGGCCGCAGCGGCGGCTCGTTTTGATAATGGAATCTTCATGACCGAAGCAAACCCGACGATTGCCACCCCCGCGGAGCTTGAAAAGATCGGCGCGACGGCCGCCGCCTATATCCAACCCGGTCAAGCGGTCGGGCTCGGCAGCGGGCGGGCGGCGCATGCCTTTGTGCGCATGCTGGGCCGCCGGGTCAGGGAAGAGCATCTGAGTATTGTCGGCGTGCCGACAAGCGAATCCACCGCGCGGCTGGCCCGGGAATGCGGTATTCGACTTACAACTCTGGAGGAACAGGTTTCGCTGGATATAACCGTGGATGGGGCGGATGAAGTGGACCCCGCACTGAATCTGTTGAAAGGCGGCGGCGGAGATCTCCTGCGGGAGAAGGTTGTCGCGTCAATTTCCCGCCGGATGGTGATTGTGGTTGGGCGCGAAAAAATTGTGCCGCGATTGGGAACGTCATTCCCGGTTTTCCTTGAAGTCATTGAATTCGCGATCCCCACGGTCAGTCGTGCCGTGAGTGCCCTGGGGGCGTTATGCACACCCCGGCTCCGGCCGGATGGAACGCTGTTTCTTACGGACAACCATAATCCGCTTCTCCATGCCAAGTTCCCGTGCACCTCGCCATGGTTTGACCGGCCGGATGAACTTGACCGGCACCTGCGATCAATTCCTGGTATTGTTGAGACCGGTTTATTTCTGAATTTCGCCACCGATGTGCTGGTTGCGGATTCGGCTGACAAGCAGCGGCACTTGACGCGCAGCAACGCGGTTTAGCCGTTAAAACCGGTCTGTTGGGCCGTTCCTACCGATTTATGGCGATTCCGGATGTTTCCGGCACTTTTCTATATGCTCAAACGGGTAAACCGGGCCGGTTTTGTCGCGCATCCCCGGACAGCGGCCGCCAGCCCGGTCCCATGCATCCTCGTTTTTAAGATTCATGTCCCAGAAAGGCCAGGTCCGGCACTGCATCGGCCGCACCGGATAAATACCGCACATGGCTTTTCCATCCGCCCGTTGCAGGAATATGCAGTCATAATCCGGTTTTTCCGTCAGGCTTAACTGATCGCCAATGAGTCGCACATATTGGCCGGTGAACGCCGACACGGACAGTCCAAGGAACGCGGCGATTCGTTCCATGTCCGCATCAGTCAGCCATACAAACCCCGGCCCGCCGGAACAGCAGTTGCCGCACTGCGTGCATTTAAACTGCAGCCCCGCCTTATACCATTTGCTTTTGCCCTCCGGCGCGTTTTCGACCGGAAGGGAAACGGTGCGTCGGGGAAGGTCCGTCATGGTATCTCCAAGGTGCGGCCGCTACGGCCGGAACACGAATGGCACGGCTTATTCAGCGGGTGCAACCGCCGTGTGCATCCGGCAACATGGTAGCGTAAGAAGATGAGCTGTGCATGGTACGAATGCCGCCGGGAGAACAACCCGGGCGACTGGCGGGAACAATCGGCCGCTTCTTTGCCAATCACGCCTCCGGCATTTCGCGCCCGGGGCCAATCGTCGGTTGCCCTGGCCGGTCGCTCCGGTCATGCTTTGTGTTTCGCGCGGGTTTATGTTCCAATAAGACAAATGGGTCCAGGGCGATGGGCCGCAGGCTAATTGCCGACAATTGATTTTTCAGTGTGGAAGAATCACGGCGCAGATGAAGGCAACAGTTAAATGAAGTGCATGAGCAATTTTGGCGGATTCAACGGCATTACCGGCGTCCTGGCCGCGGTCGGCGCGCTGGCGGCCGTGCTGGTGTCAGGCGGATGCAGCAGCACGCGAACCAAGAATGCCGGGGGAATCGCACCTAGCTCGTTTATAAGTCCCGGTGCACCGGCCACGATGCCGGCTCCGGTCATTAGCGGCATGCCGCTACCGGTTAAAAAACAGGCGCCGGAGTGGGCGGGCGGCGGGGCGTCATTGGCTGCGGCGCAGCAGTTGTCCGCCCTTGGCGGCCCTAAACCGGTGATCCGGGCCAATTCCGTGGTGCGGCCGGGGCAGGCTCTTTCGGTGGCGGCACTGCTGGGCACGGTGAACGGCCGGCCGCTGTTTGTGCACGACGTTCTCGGACCGATTGCCTCGCAGTTAAAGAAGGACGCGGCCCTTAGTCGTACACGGACATTCTTTATTGAACAGGCGGCCCGTACCATCAACAATGAATTGCAGGTCAAGATTGACAATCTGTTAATGCTCCAAGCCGCCAAACATCAGTTAAGCAAGGATGATCTGAAACGGGCTGAAGCCTATGTGCAGTTGAAAAAGGCCAAGCTTGTGGCCCAATACATGGGGTCGGATGAAGTGGCGGATCGGGAACTTCGTCTGCAGGGCAGTTCACTGGCCCGCAAGCTCCGGGAATATCGCGATAATTTCATAGTGCGATATTACATGTCCGCGCAACTGGCGCCGCATCTGGTGATCACGCGGCGGGAAATGTGGCACTATTACCGGAAGCATCTGGGGAATTTTACCACGCATGCCCGGGTGGACCTGTACACCATCACTTACCCGGTGATCCGCAAATGGCCGCGGGACCCGGCGGATCCTACCGGAGCAACGCCCGTTCATCATCCCACGCCGGCGCAAATCATTCAGGCCCAGAACGAATCGCTGGCATGGTGCCGGAAGCTGGAAAACCGTATACGCAAGGGCGCCGATTTCGCCTTTCTTGCGGAGGATAATTCAATTGACGGCCAGGCGGAAAACGGCGGTCACTGGGGCATGGTGCGCCGAGGCGAGCTTTCAAATGCGACCGTGGCGCGTGTGGCGTTTTCGCTGCCTGCCGGGGGGATGGCCCCGCCGCTGCTGGAGGTGAACAAAAAAGCGCCCCGTCGCGATGTGGTGGAAATTATCCGCGTCAAGAGGGTGGAGCACCATTCCGTGGTGCCGTTCAGCAAAGCGCAAATCGCGATTGAAAAAAAATTGCGGCACCGGGCGTTCCGCCGGGCAATGGCCGCTTACTATAAAAAGATTTACAGCAGCGCCTCGTTGCGGGCCCGGGAGCGGATGGTGGTAATCGCCACAAATGTGGCATTGGCCCTTTATTTTCACAAATAATGTCTCGACCCCGTCGGCCGAAAAGAAAGGGCCGCCCGGTTCAAGGCGGCCCTGGTCACGATACGCTCTCCCTGACCGTAGATCATTGCGGCATTTCGGATTCCGGTTGAGCGGGGGCATAATCGCCCACCACGCCATCCGGCGTGATCAGAAACAGTTTGTCACTCAGCGGATGGGCGGCCGCGGCAAAGCGCAATTCCACCTGGTGCCGCAGCCAGTTGAGCGTGGCGTCGTCTTCGGCGGAAAATGCCAGCAGGCTGTCGCGATCCGGAATGGCCATATAAAACGTTTTTCCCAGGTGCGGCCGGAGGTGGCGCTGCACCAGCGGCAGCAGCAGCCGTGCGGAGTTCATGGCTTCATCCCGCGGAAAGCTGAACATGGAATAATTCCCGCTGTTGCCGCCGGTCATGCTTAATTCACGCGTCTGCCGGACCAGATTGCTGATGGCATGTTTGTGGAGCTGTTCCGGAGTAATGCCCCAGTTTTTGCAGGCGTCATGGGTGATCAAGGTGGCTATATCCCGCATGCGATAAACAATCGCCAGCTGGTTCAGCCAGTCTTCCCGGACAATATCACGCGGGTGTATATCGGCCAGCGCCACGGGCAGCAACAGCGGAAACACGGAGTCGCGCGCCGCCTGCCACCCTTCCGTGGAGGCCGGATCGGAGGAATTTTCCACCAGCAGGTCGTCAAAAAACTGACGGACATTTTCTTCCAGGCCTTCCGGCTGGTCCACATAAGCCTGATGCAGGGGCGATACCCGGATGCGCATCCCGCCCACGCTCAGCGTTTCGCTGTCCACCACGGCCAGCGATTCCGCCGGCAACCTCTGCCGGGCCAGTTCAACAACGGACTGAATAAACGGCTTTTTGAATTGTGCCGTCCCGCTCAGCCGAACACTGCGAATGATGCGATCAAGTGTTTTCTGGAAAGAATTCATCGCCGTGCGCGGCCCGTGCGCCGCGGCCAGCAGCGTGCTTTGATCCGCACACACCGCCCAGAAGCGCCAGCTTGTCGCCGAACGTTGAACCCGGATTTTCTGCAGGATACCGGCAAACGTTCCCAGCCGCTGTTCGCCCTGGGCTGTGTAGGTTAAATGATTTGTACCCGGAACATCGTGCGGATGTTCCAGCATACGGGCACTGTTGAGCTTTTTGTTCCATTGTTGAAGGGTGGCCCGCACCTGTTTTGGTGAGGGCGGAGTCCGCTTTTTCCCGGCTGTCCCGGCCGGTTCGGTTTTGGCGGAATTGGTGTTAAATAGCTGGAATTCCACGAGCATGGTTGCGGAAGGGTCCCGCACAATCAGCCGGTTGTCATCATAAATCTGATGGCTGAAATCGTCCGGAACGTCCAGCGAAAGGTTCTTCATGTTCAGTTGTGTCCAGTCGCTCATGGCTTCACCTCCTCATTTGCCGCCGCAGGCCTGTCCGCCCATCGGCGATGCCGCGCCGAACATTCGAGGCCGCGAGTCACTTGACGCGCTATGCCGCCTATTCGACGCGATAAACTCAATCTTCAGAACCGAGTGACCGGGCGAAATGAAATTCTTGTCCCGGTTTCACTCAAACCAACGTGTACAGTGTTTCTATCGAACAGATCGGAACTTTAATGCAACGAAACACGCATTTTGTCGCTTTTGGGACGCAGCCGGTAAACAGACGCAGCCTGCCGCCGCGACCGCCGGATTATGGACCTCCGCGGGCCGATACATACCAACTGGCCGCGCGGCCGCGAGGCGTTACAATATCGTTGGTAAAAATATCTGGCGGACAGGATTCAATGACATTGGGAATCGGACTAATAAAACTTGCGGCCCTGGCGTGTGGCGTGGAACTGGCGGTTTATTGGGGCACGGTGCTGGTAAAAAGCTGGCGAATTGCGTCCAAAATAGGCAAAGACCCCAACATGGTACCGCGTGAACGCGTCGGCCAATGGATGCGTGTGTTGTGGGGGCCCGCGGTTCTGGCCTGGTGCATTCAACCCTGGTTATTCGGCTTGGCAGCCGGTTTCGGCCGCGGGCAGCCGCCGTGGATTCTCGCATCGGTGGCGGGAACCGGTTTGATGGCCCGGCTGCTGGCGGCGGCGGGGGCCGGCGGCGGCGCGGTGTGCCTTGGCCTTACGTTTATTTGCTGGCGGCAGATGGGGCGGTCCTGGCGGATCGGAATTGATCCCGGTGAAAAAACGGAGCTTGTTGTCCGCGGGGCGTACCGCTTTGTGCGCCATCCTATTTACTCGCTCTCCATGTTTTTGATGATCGGCACGGTGCTGGCGGTTCCCACGCCGCTGATGTTCCTGACTGCGGTCGTGCACATTTCCATGTTGCAAGTGGAAGCCCGACGTGAGGAAGGATACCTGATCAAGCTGCACGGCAGCCATTACGAAAAATACCGTCAGACCGTCGGCCGTTTCCTGCCGCGGCCCTGGAAGCAGTGACCAGCCGCGGGTATCCATGCAATTGGTGCATTTGGGAGTGATTTATCCATCATGAGCGCAGATGCACATACCGGGTATGGCGGCCGCGGCTCACCGGCCGGACGTCCGGCCGAAGGCAACGATAACAAGGTGATGCCGGGTGCCGACATGCCGCTGAATACGTTTCAGCAGTTCATGCGGCAATGGACCCGCCTTGGTCCGTACACCGCCGGGCAGGCGATGTGTGTACGCGGCCGGCCGGATGCGGAAAAAATGAGGCTTGCGGCGCTGCGGCTGTTGGCGGAGATAGGGCTGGGTATTCCGGAATTTGGCGATCATGCGGTGCGTTTTACACCCGTGGATGTCCTGGAGGTGCAGGTATCGGATCAAAATATTGAGCAGATTGCCGCACTACAAATGAATCGGCCTTTTACGCCGTCCGATATTCCGCTGCGGTTTTTTTTAATTAACACGCCTGAATCATCCGCGGATCCCACCGGCCCGCGGCACTGGGTGCTGGTGATGTATGATCATTGGCTGGCGGACAGCGGCGGCATGCGGATGTTCATGCAATCGCTGGCTGCATATTATCTGGATTGTCCATCATTGGCGGGTGCATCCGCTGGTTCACCGCCGCGACTTCCGGGACAAAACATAGTATGGCCGCCGGCCGGGCGATCGCCGCTGTTTGGGCGGTGCCGGACTATCGCGGGGGGGCTTAAATTTTATATCCGCCACCGGCGGGCGTGGCGGGTGAACCTCGCCGATCCGCTGGATTTTTCCGTTGGTCTTAAATTGCAGTCTCTCCCCGATGGTCTGATCAACCGGCTTCAGACCGCGGCGCGGCGGCATGGAGGCAGTGTCAATGATCTGTTTTTAGCCGCCATTGCCCGGGCCATGGGTCCGCTGATGCAGGCGGGCGGGACGGACTTTCGCGGTGGTTTGCTGGGCCGGCGGGACCGGCTCTCACTTGGCACCATTGTGGACATGCGCCACCTTGCCGGTCCGCAATTGGCGGACGTATTCGGGCTGTACCTGGGTTTTTCAACAACGCAGGTGAACCTGGCGGATATCCGGCAAACCACAGCACTGATTCAATCCATCACCCGGCAGACCAGGCGCTATAAAAGCCGCAGTGAAGCCGGCTTGGCGCTGCGCACGCTCGATGTGGCGCGATTTTTTTGGAGAATGTATGATCAGCCGCGGCATCAAGCTCTGTTCTTTCAGAAAAATACGCCGGTGGCGGCGGGGGTGTCCAACGTGAATTTGACAGCTCAATGGATGTGTCCGGCGCAGCGCCCGGCGGATTTTCCCATTCTTGATTACATTAGAATATCGCCCACCGGTCCGCTGTTGCCCCTGGTTTTAACGCTTACCACGGTCGGCCCGCTGCCTTCCACTAATTCCGACATATCCGACAGCCGTCTGAATTTATCCTTTACATGGCGAAAAACCGCCATGAATGAGCCGGCGGCGGAAAATTTATGCCGTGATTTTGTCCGGGGGCTGGAGGATATGGCATCATGAGGTTGCCACGACCACATGCTCCATTTCTGGTGGTTGCCCGGCGGCTGGCTTCACCGTTTTTCCCGGAGAGTTGCTGGATTACCGGTGCGGGTCTTACCGCGGCGGAACAGGGGCTTTCCCTGGCAGTCCGGCGAAAACTGGAATATCTGCTGAATTGGCCTTACTGCTTCAAGTGCGGCTTGACCCTGGGGCCGCATTCCCAAACCGCCGGTTGCCCGCGATGCGCCTCGCGATCCCTTACCTTGCGCTGCCTGCTGCGGGCCGGGCCGCTGCACGGACCGCTTGCTTCCATGGTGCACCAGCTTAAATTCAGGCGGCAATGGGGCATTGCGCCGGTGCTGGCTGATTGGATGGCTGCGGCCTGCCGGCATCGGCCGAATGTGCCGATGGATATTCTTATTCCCGTTCCCCTGCACCCAGTTCGCCAATGGAGCCGCGGATTTAATCAGGCCGCGGAATTGGCCCATGGCGTCGGAGACCGGTTGAACCTGCCGATCGCACAGGTACTGCGACGGCGGCGTGCCACGCGGCCGCAAACGCGCACCCAAAGTGCGGCGGAACGCCGGGATAATTTGCGCGGGGCTTTTGCGGCGGTCGACGGGTTTGATCTGGCCGGCAGGCATGTATGGCTGGTGGATGATGTATGCACCACCGGGGCCACGCTGCATGCCGCCGCCGGGGCTCTGCGGGCGATTCCCAGGGACCGCAGGCCTGCCTCAATCAACGCCCTGGTGGCGGCCGTGGCGGATGACACCCCCATACCCGATCAGCATTCCTGATTAAATTGTCCGGAAACAGGAAAATTAATTGGCCTTTCCATGTACGGGCAATTAAACTAAAGCGTGTGAGAATATAACCCGGGCAGCCGCCTGAGGTGTGCCGCGGATTCGATGGTTTTGGTCAAATGAAGAGGTTGTAGCGATGCGGCCAATTAATTATCAATCGCCTGAACTAAATGCGTCATGGCGACGGCGTTGCCGCATCGTCAGGCGGCTGGCCGGAATGGCGGCTGTTCTGATGCTGGCGGCGGCCGGGGGCAACTCGCGGGCGGCTTCCGTAGCGGGGCAGGTTATGTTCGGACAGGCGAGTCCGTTGCGGCAGGAAGAAACACCGGCCGTCCGCAATGCGGTTCGCAAAGGGCTTCGATGGTTGGCCAAACGACAGAATACGGACGGGTCATTTGACCATGGTTCCGTAGCCATTACCGCGTTAAGCGGCCTAGCCTTTGTGGCCGGAGGTAATTTGCCGCATCAGGGCCGATACGGGCATAACGTCAATCAGGCGTTGGTATATATTCTTAAACATTGCCAGCAGTCCGGGCTTATAGCCGGTCCACAGGATGGCGCGCCAATGTACGGCCACGGCTTTGCCACCCTTTTTCTGGCGGAAACATATGGTGAATCGCACCAGCCGGCACTGCGACGCAAGTTGCAACGAGCCGTCCGGCTTATTGTGGAAACGCAGAATTCAGCCGGCGGGTGGCGTTATCAGCCCATGCCGATGGACGCGGACCTGTCCGTGACGATATGCCAGGTCATGGCCTTGCGGGCGGCGCGGCAGGCGGGCATATCCGTTCCGCGGCGTACTATTCGCCGTGCGATTCATTTTGTCCGGCGATTGCAAAACCCGGACGGCGGCTTCAGTTATATGCTGGAAATGCCCGGCTCGGCATTTCCCCGTTCCGCCGCCGGGGCCGCCTTGCTGTTTTATTCCGGTGTCTATTCCGGTCGGGCGATTACCAATGCCGTGCACTACCTTATGGGGTGCCTGCCTGGAACGGCGGGTAACAATCAAGGTAACTTTTTCTACGGCAATTATTATGGAACCCAAGCCATGTTCCTGGCCGGCGGACTATGGTGGGGAAAATGGTGGCCGGCGATGAGTTCCACACTCATCAAGCGGCAGCAGGATGATGGAAGCTGGGCGGCCGGACCGGGGTTGAGCTATGGCACCGCCATGGCCCTGATCATCCTGCAGATACCGGACCGTGTGCTCCCGATTCTTCAGAAGTAAACGCTGCAGGATGAATAAGCATGGTCGCGATGCATCGATTTTTTCCCCTTAAACTGTTCCGTCGTCGTTGCGGGATGGCGATATTTTCCACTGCGTCGGCCGCGGCGCGCATAAAAGCCTGCGGCGCAGTGCTGGCGGCGGTTTTGGCGCCCGTTCAGTTCCTGTCGGCGAATCCCGGTTCTTCGCCTGGCACTACGCCACCGGCGGTTTGGAACATTCGGCTGGCGCAACTGGCGCCGGCGGCCGGCGGCAGCTTTATCCGGCTGCAAAACGTCGTGATTCAGCAGTGGACCGGCGCGGGTCTGCGTGTGGCCGATGCCGCCGGTCACGTTCAGGTGCTCAGTGTATCGCAGGTGATGAGTATTCGGCGGCCGGGCGCGGGTAGTTCGCCGGCAGTCGGGTGGCAAGTGGTGCTGCGCGATGGCAGCGTGATTGTCGGCAAGCCCCGGCGACTCAGCGCCGGCAGACTTATTGTGCTTTCTCCCGCCATGGGCAGAATTTCCATTTCACTGACGCAGGTGGCCGCTGTGCGCGACGGTCCGCTCCCCGCCATCACGCCAGTTGCCGAGCCGGTTGACACGTTATATCTCACGAATGGCGCCACGCTTGCAGGCGCCATGAACACGATGGGCAGACAGCACGTTCAATGGTCCACCTCTTTGGGTAACGCCACCGTGCCTTGGAGTCGCGTGCGTTATATGCGACTGGGCGGACCGAAGGGGGCCATGGCGGTGCATGGTCTGGCACAGCGCGTAACACTGACGGATGGCACTGTCCTGATTGTACGCAATTTAATCCGGCATGCCGGCCTTGCCCAGTGCATGGTTCCGGGCATGGGGCAGATTCATTTCCCGGTTTTGGCGATGGTTCGCATGTCCGTGCTCGGGGGCGATGCTCAGTGGTTGGCCGGAGTACCGGCGGTGAAGGCCGTGCAAATATCCTGGTTCGGCCCGCCGGACCAATGGCCCATGCAACCCAACCGCTGCGTAATGGGAACGTTGCTTATGGCCGGGGGGCGGCGTTTTACCCATGGCATCGGCATGCATGCCAAGGCTTCGGTCACCTACGATCTTGGCGGCCATTATTCGCATTTTGTTTTTTCCCCGGCCATGGATCAAAGCGCCGCGCCGCAGGGGCGGGCGGTTGCCGTGGTGGAACTCGACGGAAAAGTGATATGGCGATCCGGCGTGTTGCGACCGGACACGCCTCCGGAAATGGTCAACCTTTCAGTGACCGGCGGCTTAACATTGACCCTTCAGGTTACCGACCCCGGTGGTTTTTGTGTGCGTTCACGCATGGACTGGTTAAACGCGGTGCTTTTGCGCAAATAAGCGGATGCGCAGGCAAACCTCGGAGAGGTTTCTATGGCAGATGTTGCAGTTATTCCGGCATTTTCCGCCCAGTGTGTGTGCGGCAAACGTCTGGCAGTGGGTGCTGCGCAAGTAGGCCGGCATGTGGTATGCCCCGCCTGCAGCCGGGTGGTTGTTCCTGTACTGGCTGAACCGCTGGCCCTTCCGGCGGATGGCGGTCGAACGTTGCCCGCGGAATCTGCCGGGAGTCCGCCGGCCCCGCAACGAAGCGGCAACGATACGGTACCCTTGGCAGTTGATGACTCGGCGGCCGTTTTTGTTCTGCGGGTTTCGCAATGGGATAATTTTTGGAAGTACGTTACCTGTGTGATGGTGGAAGTGATGGCCTGCGGGTTATTCGTGGTGCCGTCGCTTCGTCCATGGGCCGGCGCGATTGTCGGCGGCATTTCGGCGGTGGTGGTGGCTACCGCCCTTTTTGTTTTCATGCAGGCACGGATGACACGGTGCATCATCAGCGAAAACCGGATTGAAACGCAAAAAGGAATATTTACCCGCCAGATAGACTGGGTTTCCTTGAATTGCGTGCTGGATATTCAATTGCATCAGAGCTTTATTCAGCGAATTCTGGGCGTCGGAACCATTACAGTGCGCAGCACGGATAAAATTACGCCCCTGCTGGAGGTGCCGCACGTGCCCAGAGTGCAGCCTGCATTCGATTTTCTTCAGCAGCAGCTGAACCGGCGGTCCAAAATGCTGAGTGTCGTTCGCTGAAAACCGGCGGTAGAACGGCGCAGCGGCACATGTGAGCAGCGCCGTCCGGAAAATCCATGATCATTCGGCGCTATCATTTTCCTGCGAAAGATGCGATAAAAAATCTTCTTCCAGTGCAACGGGCGTGAGCGAAAGGCGCAGTTCCCGCAGGGCCATGACCATGCCGATCAACAAAAAGGCGATTCCCAGAATGAACACCGCCAATGCGGCATTGGCCACCCATTCCCACATCAGGCTTACCCCAAGGGACAGCGAGCTGGTCAACATGCAGATAATGCAGCAGACCAGGCAGACCAGCGTCCGGCGGGTCAGCCTTGCCCGCACAAGCAGGGCGCGCACCTGCTCTTCCACCGCGTGAGCATGGGCGCGGTGCAGGGCCTCCAGGCTGCCGGGACCCGCTTCATTGCGATGCTTGATTCGCTTTTCCAGCAATTCCATGCGGCGGGAATTAAATGAGCGAATGCGCCCGACCATCACAGCCATTCGGTTGTAATAGGTCAGGCATAGCAGGCCGCATGCTGAAATCATGAGCACGGGCGAGATCAACAGGCCGATAATACTTTGGGGTGCATTGGTCATAGCCGACAAGTTTATGCATTTGGTTTGACGGTTCAAGAGCTTTTCCGATATAAATTCCAGTTTCACGGACGGTGATTTGTGGCCGTCAGTCAGGAAGCGACCGCAGCGGGTATCAAGGTTGCCTCGTTTCCGTTGATGGTCCGCTGTTTCCGGCAGGACAGGAAATTGCATGCTTCGCTTTCAGGTTTTTCGTGACGGTGAACCACCAACTGAATTGAACCTCAGTTCAGCTTATCTGGTGGGTGCGGATAGCGTGCCGATTCGCGGTGAATTCACCTTTACAGAAGGGGAAATCCGCTGCCGCAAACGCGCGGCCGGTCCGTCGGCTCTTGCGCTGATGTGGGAGATTAAAGGTTTTGGCGCAGTTCTGCTGGATACCGTTCGCCTGCCGGAGCGTCCGAGTCCATATATCCTTAATGTGGAATTGGCTCGCGGCCGCATGATGAAATTGCTGCAAAAGCGGGAAGATTGGGGGCTTCTGGACGTTGCCGATGCGCAACTGGTGAATGATAAATTCGCCGAAGCCCGGGAACTGCTCATTCAGGCCATGGAAAATCTGGATGACCCGCCCGTGGCGGCAAAATTTGCCGACCGCTGCCTGGCATTGGCGCTGCCGCTTTCGGAGCAGGCCGCGGTGGTGCACGCGGAGCTTTTGCTGCATCGGCGGATCGCCACGCGCAGTTTTCCGCGCAACGTATTCGGATTGCACGCCAGCCTGCCGCAAAATGGCGAGAACTATCGCCGCAAAATTCTTGCCGCCAGCGATTTTGTATCCCTGCCGCTGCTCTGGAAAACCCTTGAACCGCAGCAGCAGTCGTTTAACTGGGCGCCGGTGGATGAATGGGCGGATTTCCTGCGACGGGCGAAGCTACCCATGGTTGGCGGGCCGCTGGTGCAATTCAGTGAAGCGGCGATCCCGGACTGGCTGTACATCTGGGAGCATGATTACGAAACCGTCCGCAGCATGCTGTATGAACATATTGAACGCGTGGTCGGGCGATATGGATCGCAGGTGGTGCTGTGGAATGTCCTTAGCGGGCTGCATGTCAATGCCCATTTTTCCTTTACATTTGACCAGTTGATGGATTTAACCCGTCTGGCCATCAGCCTTGTGAAAAAGCTGCTTCCCGCCGCGCAAACCATGATTGAAATCACGCAACCATGGGGAGAATACTACGCCGGAAATCAACGCAGTATTCCACCGCTTATTTACGCGGAAATGGCGGTGCAAAGCGGTATTCCGTTTGAACTCTTCGGCCTGCAGCTCTGCTTCGGTTTGCCGCGCGACGGTTGCTGGCAGCGGGATTTGTTCCAGATCAGCATGTTGCTTGACCGCTTCGCCACCATGGGCAAGCCGTTGGTCATCACGCGCATGGGTGTGCCCAGCGGTGTTTCGGAAGCCGGTGCCGGCAGCGGCCAATGGCGTAAGCCATGGAATGACCAGATTCAGGCCAAATGGCTGGAGGCTGTGATTAATATTGTGCTTTCCAAGCCGTTTGTGGAAGCCGTCTGCTGGTGTGATCTGGCGGATGAACCAAATGCCCAAATTCCCGGTGCGGGGCTGCTGGCGGCGGATCTTAACGCCAAAACTTCGTACCAGACATGGACCTCCATGCGCAAAGCCGTGATGGCCGTGCGGCAGGGCGCGGTGAAATCACCGGAAACCGGCAAGTCCGCCGGCCCGCCCGGAGCCTCATCTTCTCCGCCGGCCCGCCCGGCATAAGCCATCCGGTGCGGGTTTCGAACCGGCGTGGTTTAGATTGAGGATACATTGGGGTGCGATTGTGCCGATTCCGCCGGATGATCCACAGCATAGCCCGGTTGACGAGAAAACGGTTCCGCCTCGTGCCTCACCCGGCACCACGTCATCAACGGATGCAACGCCGGATGCCCACAGTGCGGAAAACTGGGGCTGGACACGGCCGCATCAGATCGGGATCGGTGGGCTGGCCTTTATCTGCCTGATATTCCTGTTCGTGCAATTGATTCATCGCCCGGTGTACTGGAACAGCCGGGTTGCGATCGTCCACGGAACAGGCGCCGGTCCGCCTCTGCAACGCACGATCGATCCCGATACGGCGAGTTTTGCATCCTTGCAGCGGCTGCCCGGAATAGGCCCAAGCCGCGCGGCGGCGGTCGTGATGTGGCGTACGCGATATCAGAAATTGCATCCGGATTCGCCGGCGTTTCTGAAACTGTCCGACTTGCATCATATTCGCGGCTTCGGTCCGGCCACGCTGCGCCATCTGGCGCCGTATCTGCGGTTTCCTTCACACGCCGCACGATCCACGCCGCCCGGCAGGGCGTTTACAGATGGCGCCGGCCAACGATAATAATGTCCCGCGTCCGCCGCGGGTTGGATCGCAATATTCGCCGGCCGTGCGCCGCAGTATGGTGCTGCCGCGGGAGCCGTGGTAATTCATTGAGCCAGATGGAGTCGCCGGTCATGACAACTTCCCCCAGCAAGCCTCGGATTTTGACCGGAGACACGCCTACGGGCCGGTTGCATCTTGGCCACTGGGTTGGATCGCTTGAAAACCGCGTAGCCATGCAGCAGGACTTTGATTGCTATTTCATCATCGCCAATGCCCATGCCTTTACCACCCGTGCGGATAAGCCGGCGGAAATCCGGCAAAGTGTCCTGGATATCACGCTGGATTACCTGGCGGCCGGCATTGACCCGGTCAAGAGCACGATTTTTGTTCAGTCGGAAATACCGGCGATTGCGGAACTGGCTTTCTTTTTCGCCATGCTTGTCTCCTTCAACCGGCTTATGCGCAACCCCACGTTGAAGGATGAAATTCGTGACAAGGGACTGGGCGATAATTACAGTTTCGGATTTCTGCTTTATCCCATCGGCCAGATTGCCGACATTTTGGCATTTCGTCCGCACCTGGTCCCGGTCGGCGAGGACCAGCTTGCCCACCTGGAATTAACCCGCGAAACGGCCCGCAAGTTTGATCAGTTGTATTGCGGTGTTGATCCGCAGACCAGAGATGAAGATTATGTGACCGCCGGAGGTATTTTCCCGGTTATTGAAGCAAAACTCGGCCGTATTAAACGGTTGGTGGGTACCGGCGGTCCAGGACCGGGCGGCGGCCTGCTTAAAATGAGTAAATCATTAAACAACGCGATTTTCCTGAGTGATGAACCGGATGTGGTGAAGAAGAAAGTGATGGGGATGTATACCGATCCGAATCGCAAAAAGGCCACTGATCCGGGTTCCGTGGAAAATAATCCGTTGTGGTTGTTTCACCAGACGTTTAACCCGGACGCCGCGTGGGTAACCGAGGCGATGGAGAAATACCGTGCCGGAGGCATCGGTGATGTGGAGTGCAAGCGAAAGCTGGTGGATGTGCTGGTGGCGATGATTGAACCGATGCGGCAGCGCCGATTGGCATTTGAAAAAGACCCGGCCCAGGTGCTCGCCATTCTGCGGGATGGCACCGCCCGTGCCGGCGCTGTCGCGGAAGAAACGCTGGCGCTCGCCAAACGCGCGATGGGACAGGAATATGTAAAGCGGCAAGTGCGGTTTTGATGCGCCGACATTCGGCAATTCGCCCGCCCGCCCCGGGCCGCATTATCCGCAACCGGCCGGCGCGCTGGCCGGTTGCCGTGATTGTGTTTGATTCCAATTGACGAAACCTCGCCCGGTATGCGATGATTCGACCTAAAGGGTGATTTTTTTGAGGAAATGATCATGACGCCGCCGATAACAATTGGTCGCAAATCTGCATCAACCGTCCCGGTTACACGTGTACCGTTCCACCGTGCATTGCCTATGGGCCTTCGCGGCCTGTTGATCGCAATTCTGGCGGGTTGTGCGATGGTAATGGCGACCGCCGCGGCACGCGCTGCGGATATCTTCACCTATAAGCCCATGACCGCCGCGCAGGTGGATGCTCAGGTGCAGGCTATTATGAACCGCCTGACCATGGCGGAGAAAATACACCTCCTTGCCGGTGATGGCAGCATGGCCACGCGATCTGTTCCGGATGCCGGTGTGCCGGAAATCAATATGAGCGATGCTTCCGTGGGCGTTCGCGTTTATGGGCCGTCGCCCGCTTATCCCGCATCCATCGCTTTGGCGGCCACTTGGAATCGCAAGCTGGCGCTCGCGGAGGGAACCGCCATTGGGCGTGACGCCCGCGCCCGCGGTGTTAACATCATTCTTGGACCGGGGATGGACATTGTTCGCGAACCGCAGTGCGGCCGGAATTTTGAATATGTAGGCGAGGATCCATATCTGGCCGGCCAAATTGTCGTTCCCTGGATTCAGGGGTTGCAACATCAGGGGGTGGCCGCGTGCGCCAAACACTTTGCCGTCAATGAGCAGGAAACGCATCGTCAGACCATAAACATGATTGTGGGACTGCGGGCGCTCAAGGAAATCTATCTGCCGCCTTTTCGCGATGCGGTGCGCCGCGGACATGTCTGGTGCCTCATGGCGGCCTACAACAAAGTCAACGGGCAATACTGCACGGCGAATCATTTCCTGCTGACGGATGAACTTCGCCGGGAGTGGGGGTTCAAAGGGGTGCTGATGTCCGACTGGGGGGCCACGCACGATACCCTTGGTCCCATGGCTGCCGGCATGGATTTGGAAATGCCGGATAACAAATATTACAACTATGCGGCGGTTTCATCGCTGCTCAAAAGCGGCCAGATCACGGCATCGCAGATTGATCGCCATGTCCGCCGCCTGTTACGCATGATGGTGGCAATGGATTTTCTTCGGCAGAAAGCCTGGAAACCGGGGCTTTCGCTGAACCCGGCGTCGGATCGCAGTCTGATCCGCAAAATTGAGTCGCAGGCGGTGGTGCTGTTAAAAAATAAAAACCATCTGCTGCCGCTGAAAGCCGGCGCTGCCAAAACCATTGTGGTCATCGGTCCGATGGCCACGCCGGCTGTGACCGGCGGCGGCGGCAGTTCCTACGTTCAGCCGAATATTGATCCGGTAAGCATGCTCGCGGCGGTGCGTGCCCAGGCGCCCGCCAATGTGCATATCGTTCGTATTTCCTATCGCGGTGTTCTAAGCAAATTCTGGGGTGTGGGCCGGGTCACAACGCCCGATGGCAAGCCCGGCTTTGAAGGTTATTACTACCCCAATCGGCGGTTCATCGGTCAGCCGGCGATGGTCCGCGTTGATCCCCGCATCGGTTATAACTGGGGCGCGGTAATGCCCCTTCGCGGTCTTACCAATGCTCATTTTTCCGTCCGATGGCTCGGCGTTATCAAACCCACGGTCACCCGGCAATATCTTTTCACCACCTGCAGTGACGACGGCTGCCGCGTGTTTATCAACGGCCGGAAGATCATCGGAACCTGGACTCCGGGATTCGCCCGCTACAAAGTTGCGGATGTCACCCTGACCGCCGGCCGCAGCTATCGGCTGCGTGTGGATTATTTCAACAACATGGGCGATGCCCAGATGGAATTCGGCTATGTGCCCGCGGACCGGGCCTTTTTCAGCTCACCTGAAATCTCCGTTATACGCCATGCCGATGCCGTCATTGCCTGCATGGGTTACGGGCCGCACTACGAGAGCGAAGGTTTCGACCGTACCTATCATCTTCCCGTGCCGGCGGACGCGTGCCTCAAAGTTCTCGGGTCGCTGAATCCGCGTACCGTGGTCGTGGTCAACGCCGGGGCGGGTATCGCCATGCACCAATGGATTCATCATGTCGCCGGCCTGCTGTACGCATGGTATCCCGGTGAGGATGGCAACACGGCCGTGGCGCAAATACTGTTTGGGAAAATCAATCCCAGCGGCCGTTTGCCCGTAAGCATTGGCAAACGCTGGAAAGACGACGCGGCCTATCATCATTTCCCCGGTTCCTACCGAAACGTGCACTTGGCGGAAGGGATTTTCGTCGGTTACCGCTGGTTTGACCACCGGCATATCGCACCGCGGTACTGCTTTGGCGACGGACTTAGCTATACCCATTTTTCTTTGGCGCATTTGCGTGTCAGCTCCAGCGGCGTGGGACTCGCCAGGGTTGTCACCGCGACCGTTACGGTCAAGAACACCGGCAAGTTGGCCGGAGCGACCGTGGTGCAGTTTTACATTCGCCCGCCGGTCACTCCCGGTGTGCAGCGGTGTTACCAGAACCTGAAAGGGTTTGTTCGGGTGAATCTTGCCCCCGGATCGGCCAAAACCGTGCACGTTGAATTTCACCCGCGTGATTTTGCGTTTTATGATACCAATGCCTTCGCCTGGCGCGTGTCACCCGGCAGCTACGGCATTGCGGCGGGTTTCTCAAGTCGCAATACGCCTCTGGTAAGCCATGTAAGCTGGTAATCCCCGTCGATGGGCGATGGGTTTGAATTGCCCGTGTGGCGCGGTCCGGGGCCGGGCATCGCGCCGGGCGGACTGCTTGCAAAGGTTTTTCCCGCCACGGCGCCGGCACGCGCGGTCAAGTGACGTGTTGCTGCATTTCCGCGGTTTGGCTGAAAACTTCATTTGACCGGTACCGCACTGATCTGTATTGTACAAGGCTTGGAATTTTGTCAGCCATGACAACGCTTTCATGAAGGAATATACAGTATGGCGGTTGGTGAATCCGGGCTTAAAGTTTTTTACGAAAAAGATGCTCCCCTCGCTGGTCTGGCGGGCAAAACAGTGGCGGTTCTGGGCTATGGCTCGCAAGGCCATGCGCATGCCCAGAATCTGCGTGACAGCGGCGTGAAAGTGATTGTGGCCAATCGGCGTGATTCGGCGAACGGCAAACTTGCCTTGGAGCATGGTTTTGACCCGATGCCGGTGGCCGATGCCGTCAAAGCCGCCGATCTGATCATACTTACACTCCCCGACGAACTGCAGGCGGAAATTTACCAGAAAGATATCGCTCCGCATCTCAAAGCCGGCAAAACATTCGGGGCAACCCACGGCTTTAACATTCACTTTAAGCAAATTGTGCCTCCGGCGGATGTGGATGTGGTCATGATCGCGCCCAAGGGCCCCGGCCACCTTGTCCGCAGCGAATTTGTGAAAGGCGGCGGCGTGCCATGCCTGGTGGCGGTTCACCAGAATGCCGGCGGCAAGGCCATGGCCACGGCATTGGCCTGGGGCAACGGCGTGGGCGGCGCCAGGGCCGGCATCATTGAAACAACCTTCAAAAATGAATGCGAAACCGACCTGTTCGGTGAGCAGGCCGTCCTCTGCGGCGGTCTGGCTGCGTTGATAAAAGCCGGTTTTGAAACCTTGGTCAAAAACGGCTATCCGCCGGAGATGGCATACTTTGAATGTGTGCATGAAGTTAAGTTGATCGTGGATCTGATTTACCAGGGCGGGTTGAATTACATGCGTTACAGCATCAGCAATACCGCCGAATACGGGGATCTTACCCGCGGCCCGCGCATCGTCACGGATCAAACCAAGGCCGAAATGCAGAAAATTCTGGATGAAATCACCTCCGGAAAATTCGCTTCCGAATGGATGGCGGAACATCGCGCCGGCAAGCCCAAATTCAATGCACTTTACGACGCGGATAAAAATCATCCCGTCGAAGTCACCGGCCGCAAGCTTCGCAAAATGATGAAATGGATTAACGCCAAAGAAATTATCTGATTTTTAACCCACGTCCGCGGTGGGGCGCAGCGTTGGATATGGAGTATGTTTCCATGAGCTCGTTCACCTGCGGACTGGATCACGTGGCCATCGCCGCGGACAACACCGAACAAATGGTCGTCTGGTATAACCGAATGCTCGGCCTGGTGGTGGTGGCGCGCACCAATCCGACGGATCCGGCGCAGCAGGTAACCTACCTGATCGGCCCGCCGGCATCCGGTGATGCATCCCGCGGCGTGCACGCGGGAATGATGATGGAAATCATGCCGCGAAATGACCATGTTCGCCGGCCGCGTGACAGCCACGATGCGGGTATAAGCCATGTGGCCTGGCTGGTTACGGATTTTGATGAGGCTTACGCCCACCTTAGCGCACAGGGCGTCGGGTTTGTGGGATCCGTGGTACAGGCGGTTGGGGGCGGTCGGCTTATCTCCTTCGTCGATTGCGAGGGGAATCTCATGCAGATTGTCGAAAGAAAGTTCTGACGGCATAATGCGTCTGCACCCGCGGCTTTTGTTGTAAGGGCCAGATCCATGCGCTCTGATATTTCAAGAATGTTCGCACTCATGGCGGGCCTGCTGGCCGCCGCGGTTTCCCTTGGCGGCATTTCCGGCTGCGGGGATCGCACCGTACAGATCAATTTTGTGCCCACCCATGCGCGCATCACGCCGCATATCGTCAGGAAAAGCGATCATTGGTTTGTTTCCAACCGGATCGCCATCGTCAACATCTCCGGCCTGATCATGGACTCCCGCGACAGTTCACTGCTGCACAACGGGCATAATCCGGTCAGCGATCTTCAACAGACGCTTGACACCATTGCCCATGATTCGCGCGTCAAAGCGGTGATTCTTCGCTTGAACACGCCCGGCGGAACGGTGACGGCCAGCGATATGATGTATCGCAGTTTACTGGCGTTCAAGAAAAAAACGCACCTCCCGGTGATCGCCTCAATGATGGATGTGTGCGCCAGCGGCGGCTTCTACGTTTCATGTGCCGCGGATTACCAGATGGCGTATCCAACCACCATCACCGGCTCAATCGGCGTAATTGTGCAGCTCTTTAATTTTCATCGGGCGCTGCATTATCTGGGCATCAGTGCGCCGGTGTTTGTCAGCGGGCCGAATAAGGATACCGGATCGCCATTTCACCGCATGACACCGGGCAACAAAAAGATCATTCAGGGATTTGTCAGGCAATTTTATGCACGCTTTAAGGCACTGGTGGAAAAGACGCATCCACATGTGCCGCACGCGGACTGGCCGATGCTTACCGACGGGCGACCTCTGACCGGTATCGATGCGGTAAAATATCATCTTATCAATTCCCTCGGCGGGTTAAATGCGGCCATCGCGCTGGCTAAAAAAATGGCCGATATTCACCATGCCAACGTAGTGCTTTATGGGCGGAGCAGCGCCGGCCATGGCTCCATTTACGCCCGTACGCCGCTTTCCCCGCCGCGCATGCAAACCAATATGGTGAATATAAATCTTGGCGGAGCCGCGGCCGTCATGGAACATCCATATTTCCTATACATGTGGCGGCAGTAACGGCCGGCGGCCGGGTAACGTTCCCCCGGAGGCAGCCGAATCCCTGTCCAAACCAACCGGCCGATCCAAGTTCCGCGGCTGGCCTGCGGTATTCCGCGATTCGCCATAAACCCCCTCGCACGGCTATTCCGCCGGCATGCCCATTCTTTCGCCGTTTGCCATTTTTTTGAGCCAATTTTCCATTTGACAAAAAAGTCGAAATTGGTAAACTTATAAATCTTGTCATCGCCGCTTGGCGGTGGCAGGCCCTTATTTGCCAGTGCCGATGGCCGTTTTTTACGGTATTTTCTCGGTAGTTTGCTGGTGTTTAAGTATTGTGCACCTTTCATCGCCTTGGGCTATCAAGGTTCGCTGAATGGTAACACAGGCTGGTATATGACATGCATCCGGACCATTTTGAATGGCCGGTATCGGAAATCGGATAGGAACCAGATAGGAACCAGACAGGTATGGCGACTGCTCAGCACGAAAGAATTCGGATCCGTATGGAAGCCTATGATCATCGCGCCTTGGACGCCTCGGCGAAAGAAATCGTAGATCATGCCAAGCGCACATCCGCAAAAGTGTTGGGTCCAATACCCATTCCTACCCGAATCGAAAAATTTACTGTGCTGCGGTCTCCCCACATTGATAAAAAGAGCCGCGAACAGTTTGAAATTCGCACTCATAAGCGAATTATTGACATTCTCGAACCCAATCCGCGAACGATTGAAGCGTTGAATCGCTTGGTTGTTCCAGCGGGTGTGTTCGTGAAAATTAAGGCGTAATAGGCTTGTTTAGCCTTTACGCGGCAGAAAACAGTTGGTTTTCCGTCGAAACGGCACCACCTGAGTGATCTCGGGCGGGTTGTAAATGGCCTCGGATGCTTGAGCGTTGTCTCAAGATTTGTGTCCGGGCCAGGCGATCCCGCCTCGTAAGCCGACGATTGTTAATACGTGAAAGCGTATGAACGCGGTCGGACGGGATATCCGGGAGAACCTGACACCGCTACGCTGGCGGACAACGGGTTCCCAAGTGAGGCCTTTGACGGCTGAGGATTGCCATGAGCGATAATGGTAACGGTTCTTTATTTGCCGCTATTCTTGGCCGCAAGGTCGGAATGACGCGCGTTTATGATGCTGTCGGCACGATCATTCCTGTCACCGTGGTGCAGGCTGGTCCGTGCGTGGTGACGCAAGTTAAAACGGAAGACGGCAAGGATGGTTATAACGCCATTCAGCTCGGCTTTCATGACGTAAAAGAACGTCGCAGCACCAAGCCGATTGTGGGACATTGCAAAAAAACAGGTCAAACCTCTCCCAAGCGATACTTCCGTGAAGTACGGCTTGCCGCCAAGCCGAGCATTACTGCCGGCAGCACCATTGATGTCTCCAGCTTTGACTCCATCAAATGGGTGGATGTGGTGGGCACCAGCAAGGGTAAGGGATTCCAGGGTGTCATGAAACGCTGGAATTTCGGCGGTCAGCCGGGGTCGCACGGTACCGAACGCAAACATCGTTCGCCCGGATCAATCGGTGGCGGCCAGGGAACCCGCGGTCACGGCCGGGCCATCAAAAAAGGTAAGAAAATGGCCGGCCATATGGGCGTTGAGCAGTGCACAACGCGCAATCTGGCGCTTGTGGGCGTGGATAAAGAAAACAATCTTTTGTTGATCAAGGGTACCGTCCCTGGCGCCAACGGCGGCGTGGTGTTTGTCCGTCAGGCAAAGACCGCACGCGATACGGCCCAAGCTGCGAAATAATGGTGAATTGGAAACGTGCCGGAAGCCTTGACGGCGTCCGTCTGATGGATGAAAAAACATGATTGAATTGCCCATCTACAACCGAACCGGCCAGGAAGTGGCTAAACTATCTGTGGACGAAGCCCTGCTCGGTGGTCAGGTTCGTCCTGCCCTGCTTAAGCAGGCGCTGGTCATGTACCAGGCCAACAAACGCCAAGGTACCGTGGCCACCAAGGGCCGCGGCGAAGTGGAAGGTTCCACGAAAAAGCTTTACGCCCAGAAACATACCGGCAATGCCCGCCGCGGTAATCTGCGGACGAACGTAATGAAGGGCGGCGGTATGGCGTTCGCCAAGAAACCGCGCGATTTCCGCCAGTCCATGCCGCTCAAACAACGTCGCCTCGCCCGTGATAACGCCATCCTGTCCAAAATTCAGTCCCAAAGCATAAAAATTCTTGACGAACTAAAAGTCCAGGGTGAAAAACCAAAAACCCGGGAAATTGCCGGCGTCCTTAAGGCGCTGGACATTGACCGCACCGTCCTGATCGCCACCGAAGGCCTGGACAAGGCGGTGCTTCTGGCCACGCGCAACATTGCCAACGCCCGTATTAAACCGGCTAGGGAAATCAATGCGTACGACATCCTTTCCGCGCGTACCCTGCTGATGACCCGTGCCGCCATTGACGGCGTGCTGGAGGCGGCGCGGCCGCGCGTTGCCGCGGCCGGTAACTGACGGAATGGTGGAATTTAATCCACGGCGGCTGATCGCCGGACTTTAAGGATTAGTGATTATGGAAATGAATCTGGCAGAAATCATCAAGCGACCGCTGGTGTCGGAAAAGACCACTTTTCTGGGCACGCACCGCAACGCCTATACCTTTGAAGTGGATAGTCGTGCGGATAAACAGCTCGTCAAGCAGGCGGTTGAACAGCTTTACAATGTGAAAGTGACCGATGTTCGCACCATCGTCGTTCCGGGAAAATCCAAACGCACCCGCTCCGGTTATAAAACCCTTTCATCCTGGAAAAAGGCGGTTGTGCAGGTGGACCCCCAGCAAAAGATCGACATATTTTGAGCTGTGTAGTTAAGGAAGAATGACAAACGCGGTCAATCGGCCGCTCCAGATTAGCGAGAACCAATCCATGGCAATCAAACAATATAAACCAACTTCCGCGGGCCGGCGTTTCAGCTCCGTCAATGCGTTTGAGGAAATCACCCGTCAGGAACCCCACAAATCCCTGACGGAACGCCGTAAAAAAACCGGCGGCCGCAATCATGCCGGATGGATTACCTGCCGGCACATCGGCGGCGGTCACAAGCAGCTTTACCGCAAAATAGATTTCAAGCGCAACAAAGACGGCGTGAAAGCCACGGTGGAATCCATTGAATATGATCCGAACCGCACCGCATTCATCGCTCTGCTGAATTATGCCGACGGCGAAAAACGCTACATTCTGGCGCCCCTGGGCGTAAAGGTGGGGGATGTATTGGAAAGCGGCGTGAATTCGGACATTGAAAAGACCGTCGGCAACGCCATGCCGCTGGAAATCGCGCCGGTTGGTATCGACATTCACAATATTGAAGCCGTCCCGGGCAAGGGTGCGAGCTTGGTGCGCACCGCCGGCGGCGCCGCCCGCCTGATCGGTAAAGATGCGGGCTTCGCCACGATTCAGCTCCCGTCCGGTGAAGTGCGGCAAATTAACTGGAAGTGCCGTGCCACCATCGGCCAGATCGGCAACATGGACTGGATCAATATCCGGTGGGGCAAGGCCGGCCGTGTCCGGTATCGCGGCATTCGCCCGACGGTTCGCGGCGTGGCGCAAAACCCGGTCAGCCATCCGCTGGGCGGCGGTGAAGGACGTTCCGGCGGCGGTCGCCATCCGGTCAGCAAATGGGGTGTTCCGGCCAAGGGTGGTAAAACCCGGAATCCACGGAAGAATTCTTCCAGCAAAATCATCCGTCGCCGCATGACGGTGCGTTATGGAGAATCGGTTTTGAAACGCCGCTGATAACCAGCGTTGCCGGCCGGTGCTGTTGGGCACCGGTCGTGATGACGGAACCGCGGGGAAACGCAGTTCCGCGACAGATTTTAATCTAGGCCGAGGTAGGCATGAGTCGTAGTTCAAAAAAAGGTCCGTTCGTCGCGTATCACCTTCTGGAGAAGGTAAACAAGCTCAATGACCGGCGCAGCAAAGAGCCGATCAAGACTTGGTCCCGCGCCAGTACCGTGGTGCCGGATTTTGTCGGCCATACCTTCCTGGTGCATAACGGTCGTACCCATGTGCGGGTATTTATCACGGAAGACATGGTGGGGCATAAACTCGGCGAGTTTTCCCCCACGCGGCAGTTCCGCGGCCACACCATGGTGAAAAAGGAAGAAGCAAAGGCTTAACCGCTGCGAATCGTGGTTCGCAGATAAAAGTCACGAGGTAAATCATGGCATATCTATCAACATGGCGGTTCGCACGCATCTCCCCGCGCAAGGCGCGGCTGCTTGCGGATCTTATTCGTGGAAAATCCGCGGGTGACGCCATTACACTGCTGAAATTCTCCAAACAGCGATCCGCTCTCATGGTGGCCAAAGTACTTAACGCCGCCATCGCCGACGCCGGCGAAAAAGAAGCCGACGTTGAAGATCTTTATGTCTCCCGGTCGTTTTGCGACGCCGGCCCGATTATCAAGCGGATGCAGCAGAAGGATCGCGGCAAGAGCTACGCCATTCACAAGCGGACGTGCCATATTTCCGTGGAGGTGGATGAAGGCGCCGCCGCACGGTCGGAGGCTCGCCGGGCGAAGAAACGCAACCGGGCCGGCGAACCGGCCGGAGCGGCGGAAAAAGCCGCCTGACGGTGAGTCATTGAATCAGCCGGGGCGTTTGCCGCGGCTGGATATGAAAAACTCTTTGAGGTCCAACATGGGTCAGAAGATCAATCCAATAGGTTTCCGCACCGGAATCACGGAAGGCTGGTCAAGCCGCTGGTTCGCTCCCAAAAAACTGTTTGGCGAACTGCTGGTGGAAGATCAGAGCATCCGTGAATTCGTGGACAAAAAACTCAATCGCCAGGCGCCCTATGCCGCGGTGTCCCGGGTGGAAATTGAACGGACGCGTGAAGAACTCCGGGTGATCCTGCACACGGCGCGGCCCGGCGTTGTCATCGGCCCGAAAGGTGCGGAAATCGACAAGCTTCGCGACGAGCTCGAAGGCTTGACGTTGCGAAAAGTAAAGGTGGAAGTCGCCGAAATAGGCAATCCGGACATGGATGCGCGGCTGGTGGCGGAAGGCATCGCGGAACAGTTGAAAAAGCGGGCTTCCTTCCGCCGCGTGCTCAAACAAAAAGCCGATGCGTGCCGCAATGCCGGCGCCCGCGGCATCAAGATTCAGATTTCCGGCCGCATCGGTGGTGCGGAAATCGCCCGGGTTGAAAAACAGATCAGCGGCAGCATCCCGCTGCACACGCTGCAGGCCTGCATTTCCTATGGTCTGGTGCATTGCCGCACGCCGTATGGCGTTATCGGCATCAAGGTATGGATTTACCGTGGGTTGTATGCCGAACTGGATGCCGCGGTTGAGGCCGCCGGTTCCGGTCGGGCGCCGCGGCGGCCGCGGCGCCGCTAAGGCTCGCGGTGCGGTGGTCTCTCTGGTTTTCGGCCGATGGCCGGATGGTTTTTGGTTGGCAGCGGGATAAATGGCCCGGTGCACATGGAGTTTGAAATATGGCAATGATGCCCGCACGTGTGAAATGGCGCAAACAGCAGCGCGGCATAATGAAGGGAAACGCCACGCGCGGCAACCGCGTGAGCTTCGGTGAATATGCCCTGCAATCGCTGGAACCCGGCCGCATCACCGGCCGGCAGATCGAAGCCGGTCGTATGGCCTGCTCCCATTACCTGGCCCGGGAAGGTCGCGTTTATATCCGTATATTCCCGCATAAAAGCTTTTCCAAAAAACCGTTGGAAACGCGTATGGGAACCGGAAAAGGCGAACCGGAATTCTGGGCGGCGGAAGTAAAACCCGGCACAATCATTTTTGAAATTGCCGGCGTGGATGAAGCGGTCGCCAAACGGGCCTTCGCCCGCGTGGCCTGTAAAATGCCGGTGCGTTGCCGGTTTATGCATCGCCGTCACACAATGTAAAGGCAACTGATCCGGATCGTATCCGGGTTGATTTTAAAGAAGCGGAACGCTATGGCGACAAAACGCAAACAGATGATGGATGAACTCAAGGCCCTTGACGATCAGCAGCTGCGGCAGCGCGAAGCCACTCTTCGCCGCGGTCTGTTTGATCTGCGGGCGGAAATGGTCACTTCCAAAGTGAAGGACCTGACTCGGTTAAGAAAGGACCGGCGCGAAATCGCCCGGATTCATACGCTCCTGACACAGCGCGAATCCGCGGTCGGCGCGGGTGATCAGCCGCAGCGCTGATTGTGTGCCACGGCAGCGATGCCGGTAATTACGGTTTGAATGGAACAAAATATGACGACAGCAGCCTCCGAAATTCAGAAAACCAAACGCCGCCTGCGGCCGCGAATCATCGGCATCGTGGCGCATGATAAAGTCAGCAAGACCCGCAAAGTGGTCGTGGAATACCTGGCCCGCCATGCCAAGTACGGCAAGTATCTCAAGCGGCAGACCGTGCTTCATGTGCATGATGAAAAAAACGAAAGCCGCATGGGCGATCATGTGGAAGTGATGGAATGCCGGCCCTACAGCAAAACGAAATCACACCGGCTGGTCCGGATCGTGAGCCGCGGCCCCCAGATAGACTTGTCCGCGATTTCCGGCGAAGCTTCGCAAATGTTTGAAAAACGCAAGGCGGCCGCGGCCGAAGGGTCGCCCTCCGCTCCGGCGGCGGATGCCGGCTGAGGACGCCGGACGGGTCCGGTATTTGGATGTCTTGACAGGTATTGATTTCAGGTTGACTGGTGCTTAAATGATTCAACAACAGACACGATTGGATATAGCGGATAACACCGGCGCCAAGCAGGTGATGTGCATCAAGGTGCTGGGCGGATCTTCCGCACGCGGCAAATTCACGCGGAAAACCGCCGGGGTAGGCGACCTGATCGTGGTGGCCGTGAAAAAGGCCATGGCCAACGGCGACGTGAAAAAGGGTGAAGTGGCCAAGGCCGTAATCGTCCGGACCAAGCAGCCGACGCGGCGGCCGGACGGCAGCTACGTGCGGTTTGATCGCAACGCGGCGGTCCTGGTGGATGCCGAAGGCAGCCCCCGCGGCACGCGCATATTCGGCGCCGTGGCCCGTGAGCTTCGCGAAAAGAATTTCATGAAAATTGTGTCACTGGCCAGCGAAGTTGTGTGATGAACCGAACTTGTTCCCTTCCCGGTGAACGAATTCAGGTAGTAAAGGAAAAAATTATGGCAGCCCGCATTCGCAAAGATGACACCGTCTATATCCGCTCCGGCGGCGATGCCGGTCGTACAGGCAAAGTTCTTGCCGTGCTCAAGGAAAAAGACATGGTGCTCGTTGAGGGCATTAACCTGGTCTGGAAGCATATTCGCCCGACGGAAAAGAACCGCAAGGGTGGCCGCATCCAGAAGCCCGCTCCGGTGCATGTCAGCAAAGTGCAGCCGGTGGACCCGCAAACCGGCAAGGGGACCCGGGTCAAGTTTGAAATTCGCAACGGCCAGAAACATCGCGTTGCGGTGAAGACCGGCTCGGACCTTGGTGTCATTGGAAAGGCCTGATGCCGCCTCCATGCGGCAAGGGTGTCCTGTAAAATTATAATTATGGAAACTGGTGAATAATCATGGCCAAAGAAGAAAAAGAAAAGAAAGCCAAGCCCACCCGGTCGCCGGAGGAAATCGAAGCGGAAAAGGCCGCCAAGGCGGCCAAGAAGGCGGAACATGAAGCCGCGGCCAAAGCGGCGCGGGATGGATCCGGCGAACCTAAAAAGTCCAAGTCATCCAAAGATCAGGATGAGGGCAAGGCGCAGCCGTTCCCCCAGGGCTATGTCCCGCGCCTGTACAAGCGGTATCAGGAACAGATCGCCCCGGCGTTGAGAACCGAACTTGGAATCGCCAACGCCATGAGTGTGCCGCGCGTCACCAAGGTGGTGATCAGCATGGGCTTGGGCCGGGCTATTTCCGAAAAACCCCGGCTTGAAGCCGCGGTGAAGGAATTGACCGCCATCGCCGGGCAAAAAGCCCAGATCTGCCGCGCCCGCAAGAGCGTGTCGAATTTCAAACTGCGTGAAGGCATGGAAATCGGCGTGAAGGTGACCCTCCGCGGCCAGCGGATGTGGGAATTCCTTGACCGGCTGATCAACCTTGCCATTCCCCGTGTCAAGGATTTCCGCGGTCTGTCCCCCAAGGCGTTTGACGGCCGTGGCAACTATAACCTGGGGCTTACGGAACAGACGGTATTTCCGGAAGTGCACGGCGATCAGGTGAATTTCCACCAGGGAATGGCCATTACCATTGTGACCACCGCGGTGGATGATACGGGAGCCCGCACGCTGCTGACGCACATGGGCATGCCGTTCCGCCGGGAAGAGGCCCAGACGCGGAAAGCCGGCTGATCGTCCGGCCCGCGAAATGAATCATCGAATTTAAGGACGTTTGGAAAAAGGCGAAAAATTCATGGCAACAACAGCATGGAAAAACCGGTATAAAAAGCGGGCCGAACTGGTGGCCAAGTATGCGGAACTGCGCCGCAAACTGAAAAAGGAAAAAAACTACGCCGCCCTGGCCAAGCTGCCGCGCGACTCCAGCCCCACCCGGCTGGCCCGCCGCTGTGAAATCACCGGCCGCCGCCGCGGTTACTACCGCAAGTTCCGTGTGTCGCGCCTGGTTCTGCGGCAACTGGCCGCGGATGGAAAAATTCCCGGATTGAAGAAAAGCTCGTGGTAAACAGCCCGGCGGATCGCACAAAAAGCCTGCACCGCCCGAACATGAAAAGAACAAGAGGACCCCATGACTGACACAATTGCCGACATGCTGTTGCGGATTCGTAACGCTTCCCATGCCAGGCACAAAACCGTGGATGTGAAGAATTCGAGAATTTGCGAAGGTATCGCCCGCGTCCTGAAGGAAGAAGGTTACATTGCGGATTTCTCCGTTCTGGAAGATGGAACCCACCAGGGCCTTATCCGCCTGACCATCAAATACACCCCGGCCGGGCAGTCCATCATTCAGGAAATCCGTCGCGTCAGCAAACCGGGTTGCCGCGTCTACCGCAGCGTTCGCGAATTTCCCCAGATTATCGGCGGAATGGGAATCGCGTTGTTGTCCACCAGCCGCGGCGTGTTGAGCGACCGGCAGGCCCGCCAGCAGAATATCGGCGGAGAATTGCTCGCCACGATCCATTGATGCCGTAACATCGGCGTTGCGTCGCCGGTGTCCGCAAGTGCGGCCCCGGACCGGATCGCGGCTTTGACAGGAAAAAGCAGAGGTCAACCATGAGTCGAATCGGAAAAAAGCCCATCGTAGTCCCCTCCACCGTGAAGGTGGCCGTGGACCATGGCAATGTTAAAGTTGAAGGCCCCAAGGGAAAACTCAGTTTGGCGCACCATGCCAATGTCAAAATTTCCGTGCGTGCGGCCGCCGGTGGAAATGAAGTGCTCGTGGAACGCGTGGATGATGAAAAAATCAGCCGCTCCGTTCATGGCCTCACCCGGGCGCTGGTCGCCAATATGATCAAAGGCGTGCAGGACGGCTTCAGCCGCGATCTGGAAATTCAGGGCGTCGGCTATAAAGCTGAATTGCAGGGGAAAACGGTGGTGCTGTCCGTCGGCTTCGCCAATCAGATCAAGCTTGCCGTTCCGGATGGCGTGGTCGTCAAGCTGGAAGGCCAGGGCACACGCATCGGAATCAGCGGTCCGGATAAACAGGCCGTCGGCCAGCTCGCCGCGGAAATCCGCCGCGTGCGCAAACCCGAACCGTACCAGGGCAAGGGCATTCGCTACGTTGGTGAAGTTGTCAAACGCAAGGCGGGCAAGCAGTTTGCCGGTGCCGGCGCCAAGTAACGGCGTGGTTCAGGCGGTTGCCGCCGGCGCGGGCCGGATGCGCCTTTTCCGCCTGACCGGAAAAATAACAGTAAGTTGGGCCGGGTTTTCCGGTTCACTGTCCACACGGTTGCGATATTTATCGCCGCCAGTCGCTGAAGTGTGGATCGGATTGCAGAAAACAGCGGCAGGAATGTGTATATGAGCTCAATTGCTACCGTTAAACTTAAACGTCAGTCGCGGCGCGAAAAGCGCGTCCGCGGCGGGGTACGCGGCACCACCGCACGGCCCCGGCTGACCGTATTCCGCAGCCTGAAAAATATTTACGTCCAGGTGATTGACGACACCACCGGCCGTACCCTGGCCTCCGCCAGCACCGCGGAAAAACCGGTGCGGAAATCCGTGGCCAACGGCGGAAACGTCAAGGCGGCCGCCGCCATTGGAAAATCCATTGCGGACCGCGCTATTCAAAAAGGGATCACGCTTGTGGCGTTTGACCGCGGCGGGTACCGCTACCATGGCCGCATCAAGGCGCTGGCGGAAGCCGCCCGCGAGGCCGGCCTGAAGTTTTAATGTAATGTCAGTGAGAATCGGCCGGTCTGACACCGGCGTATAAACAGTGTAAGCGAGCAAATTCATGGCAGAACGTTTCGAAGAGGAAAGTGGTCTGGAATCCAGCACCGTAGGTGTGTTCCGCAGCGCCAAAGTGGTAAAAGGTGGAAAAAACTTCACCTTTGAAGCACTGGTTGCTTCCGGTGATCATCGTGGTTCGCTTGGTTTGGGCTACGCCAAAGCCAAGGAAGTGCCGGCCGCGGTTGAAAAAGCCACCAAGGACGCCCGCAAACACATGGTTACCATCAACCTCAACGGCGGCACCATCCCCCATGAAGTCATGGGAAGGTTTGGCGCCAGCCGGATCAAACTTGTGCCGGCTCGCCCCGGAACCGGCGTGAAAGCCGGACGTTTTGTGCGTCCGCTGCTGGAGCTTGTCGGTATTCGTGATGTGTTGACCAAGGCCTATGGCTCAACCAACAAGAAAAATCTCTGCAAGGCTACCATGGCGGCCCTGGAATCGCTTCGCACACGCGAAATGATTGAATCCAACCGCGGCGTTACGCTTAGTTGATACCCGCGTCGGCTGTTTGACAGCCCACGCCCAGCCCGCGGTGACCGGAAAATATACGCCAGTCGCGGCAACAGGAGTTTAGAAATATGTTCATTAACCAGATTACGGCAATGGCCGGTGCTCACAAACGGCGGAAGCGCGTCGGTCGCGGCGAAAGCAGCGGTCACGGAAAAACTTCCACCCGCGGCACCAAGGGAAGCGGCGCACGGGCCGGCGGCGGTCCGGCATTCGGTTCCGAAGGCGGCAACATGCCGCTGTTCCGCCGTATTCCAAAGCGTGGTTTTAACAATAATTACTTCGCCCAGAAATTCAGCATTGTCAATGTAGGCGATCTGGAAAAGGCTTTTCAGGACGGTCAAACCGTTGACGCCGCCGCCCTGGTGGCGCATAAACTGATTCGCGATGAAAAATTCCCCGTCAAGGTTCTGGGCGACGGCGAACTCACCCGCAAATTGAATGTCGTGGCCGGCAAATTCAGCAAGCAGGCACAGGATAAAATCGCCAAGGCGGGCGGCACCGTCAAAACCCTTGAGCTTAACCGCAACAAGGTCAAGCAGGATCCCAAAACCGGAAAATTCCTTGCCCCAAAACGAACGGAAAAATCCGCAAAATAAGCGGTTCCGGTTTATCGCGGCGCCATCGCTCCGCATTCCCCGCCCATCATCAGCCATGGTAGATATTGTGTCTTCCATGGCTGTTTTGTTTGGCGGCCCGCAGGGGTTTTCCCCTGTCTTAACCTGCCATCCGGCGGCCGCCCTCCCCGGCGTTTTACCGTTCATCCCCTGTGCCCCGCCTGCGGCAATTAATCGGTGCAAGGGAGAAAAATAACCCCAAAACAGTTATCCTATGGCTTTGGCCGCCGGTCTGCGGAACCGGCCGCCGGCACACGGAGATCGCATGCAAATTGCCGACGAAAAACAGCCGACATCACCCGCGGCGGATCGCACGGATTGGCGGAATATTTCCGCTGACCCGGTCTATTCCATGGTTGTGCCCATGTTCAATGAGCAGGATTCCGTGGCCGAATTACATGCCGGCCTTACCCGGAATCTCCTGTCCTTGGGCCGGAGCTACGAAATTATTTACATTGATGACGGCAGCCGGGACGCCACCTATTCGCGCCTCGCGGAACTTGCCGCCGCGGACCCGCACGTTCTGGTTATTCAGTTGCGCCGCAATTTCGGCCAGACGCCGGCCCTCGCCGCCGGCTTTGACCATGCCCGCGGCGAAATAATACTGGCCATGGACGGCGACCTGCAGCACGATCCGGATGAAATCCCCAGCTTTATCGCCAAAATAAACGACGGCTACGATGTGGTTTCCGGCTGGCGGCAGCGCCGTGTGGACGGCCTGTTTCTCCGCCGGATTCCGAGTTCCGCCGCCAACTGGCTGATCCGCAAAATATCCGGCGTGGATATTCATGACTTCGGCACCACCTTTAAAGCCTACCGCCGCGATGTCATTGAGCATCTGAATTTATACGGTGATTCCCACCGCTTTATCCCCGCCCTGGCCGCCATGATCGGCGCCCGCATTACCGAAGTGCCCATTAAAAACATTCAGGCGCCGTACCGGCCGTCAAATTACGGCTTCGGCCGCACGTTTCGCGTCATGCTGGACCTGATGACCATTAAATTTCTCAACAGTTACCTTACCCGACCGCTGCATCTGTTCGGCAAGGTGGGGTTGGTGAATCTGGCGGCCGCGTTTTTGATCGGCTGCTTTCTTATTGTGGAAAAAATCCGTGGAGAATCGGTGATCATCACCCACGGCCCGCTGCTTATCCTGGGGGCTTTGCTGTTTATGATGTCCCTGGTCTTTTTCTCCACGGGGCTGCTGGCGGAACTGATTTCCCGTGTTTATTTTGAAGCCCAGCACAAGGCCGTTTATACCGTGCGGGAACTGCGCCGCGGCGCCAATATCTGGCGGGGCAGGCCCGGCCGCCCGCGACCGCGCTACGGGCTTGATCCCTCGCCGGTCTACGAGCAGTTGAACTCTTCACCGGACAGCCGAATTGGGGATTAAATTCCAATGACCGATGATATCAAGCTCCCGCCGCTGCCGTCCGCGGCCGGTTGGAATATATCCCATCGCCGGGCGCTGGCCGTCATCGCCTTGTTCGCCCTGCCGCTTTTTCTTTTGTTTCTTGGCGTGGGCAACTCCACCGCCATGATGGAGCTCTTTAACCTTATTCCCGTCCGCGAAGCTTACCGCGACGGCCATTGGCTGTTGCCTACCCTCGGCGGCTACCCCCGTATGGTCAAGCCGCCGCTTACCGTGTGGATTCCCGCCGGCCTCGCCGCCTTGCTGCATTCGGACAGCCTGTGGGTTGTTCGCCTGCCGTCGGTAATTCTGGGCATTATTACCTGCTGGGCCACCTATGCGATTGGTTGCGTTACCTCGCGGGATCGACGCATCGGGCTGTTCGCCGCCATTGCCCTGGCCGGCATGCTGGTTTTTGTGCGGCAGGCCCGCCTTGCTTCCTATGATATTTATGCCACGGCTTTTACCACGCTGGGTTTTTTGGGCCTGCTGGCGGCGGCGGAAATCCGCCGATTCTGGTGGCTTTCCGCCATCGGCGGCGGTGCGGCCCTGGGCCTTTCCGTGCTCAGCAAAGGCCCGGTCCCTCCCATGTATGTGCTTATTCCGTACGGCCTGTGGCTCCTGCGCTATCATCTGAAAAATCCCCGGGCCTGGCTGGCCATCGTTATCGCCTTAATCGTTTCCATCCTGGTTTTTGCTCCGTGGCTTTTCGTCGTGGCCGCACGCTACCACGCCCAATACGGCGGAAACGCTTGGGCCGTCTGGTGGCGGCAGTTCACCCGCTATGCATCCGCCCGCGGCCCCCAATACCACCAGACGGATTGGTACTACCTGGCCATGCTCGGCTGGGTTTTCCCATGGACTCCCGCCTTAATTGCCGGCCTGGCCCTGCCGTTTCTTCCCGTACGCTCGGATCCGCCGCCCACCGAAGCGGAACGTCGCAGCCGCTGGATGTTCTGGTTTATCCTGGTGGCCGGCCTGCTGCTGCTTACCATTCCGCATCAAAAAAAGCAGCGCTATGCTTTGCAGCAGTTCCCGTTTGCCGCCCTGCTTGTCGCCGTGGTGTGGCAGGAATTCGCCCGCCTGCGCCGCGAACTGGTGCTGGAGCCGGCGGCCCGTGTTCTGCTGGCCGCACAGGCGATAATTTTCGTCGGCCTTGGCCTGGGCCTTTTGGCGGCCGTGCCAATTATCAGCATTTCCCACCATGCCCCGGTATACCAGCCAGATCATTGGACACTTATGCAGGCCGTGGCCCTGCTAAAACCGGCCCTGGCCGTCCTTGGTCCCATCGGATGGAGCCTTACCGGGCTAATACTCGTGGTGCTTGGCGTGCTGACCTGGCGATTGGAATTCAGCCGCCGCTTTGACCGTGCATTTTTCACCTATGCCCTTGCCGGTTGGATATTCACAATCGCGGCATACGCCGGCTATATGTGCGGCCACGGCTACCAAGTAAGCCGTTATCGCAAGGCCACCCGGCAAATGGTAGCCCTTGCCGCGGGCCATCGCATTTATACCCTTACTTCGGATGAACCCTGGCTTGGCGTTTTGTATTACGCCAATGAAATCTTGCCGGGAATTACCGTGGAACATCTGGCGCAAATGGCCGGGCAGTCAAACCGGCCGATCTATCTTGTAACGTATGACGGCAAGCCGCAGCGCCCTGAACTTGATCAGATTGCCCATTTGGCCCATCGCCAATGGCGAATTCTGGACAGGGTAAATGACGGCCACGCCATCCAGACCCTTTTTGAATTGCTGCCGTCGGCATCCGGGCCGGGCCGCCCGCATTGATTTACCTCCGCCGGCCTAATAGCATACTGCTTGGAAAACGCGTCAGCGGGATGTCTGCGGAACTTATGCGGGAAACCAACGGGATACCAACTATGAACAATATGAATATCGACCAGCTTTTTAACCAGCACTTTGCCGATTCGCCGGCGGGCGCCACCACGGAAAAACCGGTGGTGGTCTGCGCGCCGGGACGGGTGAATCTGATCGGCGAACATACCGATTACAATGACGGTTTTGTATTTCCCATGGCATTGGACCGGGTCACCACCATCGCCGCCCGTCGTCGGACCGATACCCGCGTGCGTATTTTCAGCATGATGCAGGATCAAATGGCGGAATTCACCGTGGATTTGGAAGTGGCCAAGGCCGCGCCAAAATGGTCCTTGTATGCCCGCGGCGCCGCGGAAGCCCTGCGGCAGCGCGGCCTTATTGCCCACGGCATGGATGCCTTGATTCACAGTGATGTTCCCCTGGGCAGCGGGCTGTCTTCAAGCGCCGCCTTTGAAGTCGCCACCGCCCTGGCCCTGCTTACCGTTAACGGCCGCACGCTGGATGGTGTGGAATTGGCCAAGGCCTGCCAATGGGCCGAACACCATTATGCCGGCATGCCGTGCGGCATTATGGATCAGTTTATTTCCGTCATGGGGCAGGAGGGGCACGCCCTGCTGCTCGATTGCCGCGATCTTTCCCGCCGGCAGGTACCGTTGAGCGACCCAAATCTGCGGATTCTTGTGGCCAATACCAATGTAAAACATGAACTGGTGCAGGGCGAATACCAGGCCCGGCGCAATCAATGCCGGCGGGCCGTGGAACACCTGGCCAAACGCTATCCGCAGGTAAAAGCCCTGCGTGATGTGACACTGGATATGCTTGAATCCGTCCGGCTGGGCATGGATCCCATGGTGTTTCTGCGGGCTACCCATGTGATCACGGAAAACAAACGCACCACCGATTTCGCCGCCGCCCTGGAAAAAAATGACTGGATCACCGCCGGCCGCCTGATGTATGAATCACACCGCAGCCTGCGTGATGACTACGGCGTAAGCTGCAGGGAATTGGATGTGCTGGTGGAAATTGCCCGCTCCGTGCCCGGTGTGTACGGCGCCCGCATGACCGGCGGCGGTTTCGGCGGATGTATCGTGTCGCTATTGCCGGAAAAAGTGGTGCCGCTGCTGGAAGCCGCCATCGCCAAAGATTATCCCCTGCAGACGAACCTTAAGAGTACCTATTTTGTAACCCGGCCCAGCGCCGGAGCCCGGGTAATTTCCCGATAATTCATGCCGCCGCCCGTTTTTTCCGGCGGGCCGCGGTTTTACGCTAAAGCAGCCGATTATGAAAGATGTTCTTGCGCGGCTCGCCGCCGGCCAAACCTTAACCGAAGATCAAACTCGCGACGCGATTGAACAAATCATGTCCGGCAATGCCCTCCCCGCGCAAATAGCCGCGTTTCTGGCTTTGTTGACGGCCCGCCAGCCCACCGTGGATGAACTCGTGGGCGCCGCCCAGGTCATGCGGAACATGGCCGTTCGCGTCGCCGCACCGGATATGGTCATTGATACCTGCGGCGCCGGCGGGGCCGGTTCACGGCTGTTTAATGTTTCAACCACGGCCGCCATTGTCGCCGCGGCCTGCGGGGTGCCCGTCGCCAAGCATGGCAACAAAGCCTTTACCAGCCGCAGCGGCTCTTCCGATGTACTGGCCGAACTTGGCGTGCGTGTGGATGCCCAGCCGCAAACCCAGGCCGCCTGCCTGGCCGGAGCCGGCATCTGCTTTTGCTTCGCGCCGCGGCATCATCCGGCCACGGCCAATGTCTCCCAGGTGCGCCAGCAGCTTGGCTTTACCACTATTTTTAACCTCATGGGGCCGCTCACCAACCCCGCCGGCGCCCGCAGGCAGCTGGCCGGTGTGCCCCGTATTCCCCTGGTGGATAAAATGCTGCAGGTTCTTGTGCGGCTCGGTTCGGTGCGCGCCATTGTCGTATGCGGAACCGATCCGGATGAGGGCTTCCTCTGCGAAATTTCCATCGGCGGGCCCAGCCGCATCGGCATGTACGACGGCGGGGAATTGCGCAGCTTTGATCTGGAACCAAAGGATGTCGGCCTTAAGGCGGTTTCCATGGAAGCCTGCCGTGTAACATCCGCGGCGGATTCCGCCAAGATTGTGCGCGATGTTTTAAACGGCAAAAAAGGCCCGCCGCGCGACCTGGTGCTGATCAATGCCGGTGCGGCCCTTTGGGTCGGCCAAAAGGCTGATTCCATTCGTGACGGCTTGCGCATCGCCGCCAAAGCCATTGACACCGGCCGCGCCACCCAAACCCTGGAAAAGCTCATTTTCGTCAGCAACGGCCATCCGTCGCCGGAATAAATGTATAAATGGGTCTGTTGCCTTAAATAAACCCCAACCGCCGCCTTCGCCTTGAATCATCAAATTCGCCGGGGTGATCCGGAATGCTGGAAATGCTTACGGGCTACCCCTGCCTTGCTTCACCCGCACGGTTTGCCCCCGGCTTTAAGGGCGTGCCATCAGCTGTTATGGCAGATTCAACACGGGCCAATTCATAACCCTCCGCCCCCGCATGAAGTAGATGGGCATTGTTTTCATCCGGAAAGGTAAACAGCGGCTGCCTGCGGGTCAGGATGTTTTGCGCGGTTGATTCCGCCTTGCCGCCCGGCGCGGCATACGGCACAAGCACCGCATCAGCCAATGCGGCAACCAATTCATTGCGCTGAATCGCCTGCGCCGCCGTACTGCGTTTAACCGTATCGCCGAAAGGCGAAATCACCAAAAGTCGCCCCTCTTTAACTGCCTTGCGGCCGGCCACGCCCAGCCGCAGGCCCCGCAGCCGTTTGGCCGCACATATAATCACCGGTTGGGACCCGCGCAGCAGAATATCCAGGCATTCGCGTTCCATTGGGGAATGAAACCCGCCGACCACGGCCACGCCCGCGTCAACGCGCCGAGATGAATGGATAGCTATGACATTGGGACGAGCCAGCCGGCCGCAGGGGAATCTTTAATTCAATATGCAAAGGGGGCGGACATAAAACATCCGTCAGGTTCGCCGGGCCTCGCAGAATCCGCTTAAAAAAATAGCCGCCCCTTTTGGGTGGCGGCTGGTCGCTCCGTAGAGCGTGGCCTGCGAACATTTAGTCTTTGTTGCGAAAAGACTCGCAGACCGGGGTAGGTTACACTGTACATTACAATAGCTTCCGTATACATTATGTCAAGTACCGGGAAACTTTT
>JAKBBN010000013.1 GCA_021808485.1 Planctomycetota bacterium
TCCCCGCTATCGTGTACTGCCCCGGCGATGTCGCGCTCACCGCGTCAAACGTTATCCCTCCCGCACTGATACCCGTTGACGTTATCGTAATTACACCGGCCGTTCCGCCATGACCAATCGTGGCCACCGTACCATTGGACCAGGTTGTACTCGATGAACCGGTGCCCCAATTGCTGGTGGTCAGGTCCCAGTTGCCGGAACCATCGCTGCTACCACCGGGAGCCCAGCCGACAATCGGCAAAAGCAATACAATATTTCCAGGATCGACACTGCCGTAATTAATCGACCATCCGGCAGGCAAACTGGCTTCGGAGGCGAATTGGCTGCCGTTAAGAGTTCCACTCCCGTAATTCGCAATAACATACCGGCTCTGCGAATGGGTTCCGCTGATATCCAACTTGAGATTCAGGCTGGTAATGGTCAGCACACCGGAAGACGATATGAGGTCCGCCGTATCGCCCGCGAGATTCCAGTTCAATGTTCCCGAACCGCCGAAGGTTGCGCCGGCCGCGATATTAATATTGCTGTTGGCCAGCGAACTTCCGGAAGCCAAGTTCAGTGAAACAGCATTGGCGCTGCCTCCCAGGTTGGTTGCGCCGGCGTAGGTTTCAACGCCGCCCAGAGTTAGCATTGCGTTGGTATTGTGTGAATCAATCACATTCAGGCCGCCGGCGCCGCTGATAACCCCGGACCATGTACCGGAAACGCCGTGCATATTAATGGTTCCAACGGGGCCGCTGCCGGCCAAAATCAGGCTGTTTCCGATCGTTACCGGTGCACCATATTGAATCTGCCCGCCCGAAGCATTAAAAGTGACGCTGCCGGCGCCAAATGCCGCGGCGGTTTCGGCACGCACGGCACCTGACGCACCGATGATTGTCCCGCCCTGGTAGGTGTTATTGCCTGTTAGAAAGATAATATTGGTCGAACCATCACCATTAAAATAGACGTCCGCCGTGCCGCTTATGACGCCCGACAGAGTAAGATTCAGCCCCGCCCCCGAACCGGCGTTAATTTGTCCGCCGCTGAAGGTTCCGGTCCCCAGCAGCTGAATCGGATTGCTGATGGTATTGCCGGTTGTATCCACCGGGTCACCGGAGCCGTTGTTGCCATTGGGATTGGCCGCACTCGCCTGCGTCAACTCTCCATAATCCAAGGCAATCGGAACAGCGCTTGCAGGCAGGTTGTTCGAACCGTTGTAGCCGAACGTGACGATGGCACCCGTTGCAGCCGAGCCGGCGCCGATTTGCAAGGCGCCGGCGGCAAAAGTGCCGGCAATGTTGCCGCCGAGGTTAATCGTTCCATTTCGGAGTACAAATGTATCGGCATGAGCCTGCGTGATGGTTCCATCAAGTGTTTGGTTGGTGTTTCCCGCATCAAAGGTATTGACCGTGGCCGTGCCGGAATCTATGGAATAGTACGGCGTGCTGTCGGAATTTCCGGGTTTTGTATTTTCAAGAATGCCGCCGTCAAGAATTACCTGCGTCGGTCCGTGGCCACCGCCGCCACTACCAGTGGCTGAGCCGATAAGCACGGTCGGAATCTGGGCAGCGCTTCCCGTGCCGATCTGCACACTCACGGAAGAACCAAAAGTCACATTGTTACCCGCAAAAGTCAGAACCCCCGCCCCGGATATGGTCACCGAATTATTGAAGACAATCGGGGCATTGACCGTCGCACTGTTGCTCATCACCAGGGCAATGCCTCCGCTGTTGGCCAGCGTCAAGGTACTGCTGCCGCCAATGGTGTATTGCCCGCTGGTCAGGGCGTTAAAGGTCAGACTCGCTGCCGTCACCGGGGCGGCGACGGTAATGGTATTTCCCGTTCCACCGCCACCAATTGCCGCAATATCACCATTGGTCCAGACTACCCCGCCCGGTGACCAGTTGTTGGTCGTCGTGGTATCCCAATTGCCCGCGCCATCGGCCAAACCACCGGGTGCCCAGGTAAGGGTGGGAAGTGTGAGGGTCGACACCAGGACAATCTCATTCGGATGCAAAATTCCGTAATTTATGGACCAGCCCGTGGGCAGGCCCGCCACGGACGCAAAAGAGCTTCCCACAAGCGTTCCGCCCACATAATTGGCCACCAGATACTGCGGTTGCGTTTGCGTACCGGACACATGAAGGTCCAGATGTAAACCGGAAATGGACAGGCTGCCGTCCGCGGTAATCAGGTTGCCGGTGTCGTTGGTCAGATTATAGTTCAGTGTGCCGGTACCGGTCAGGCCGGCGTGCGACTCAATGGTAATATTGCTGTTGGCCAATGAGCCGGTGAGATTAAGGGTAACGGCATTGGTGTTGTCTCCGACGGTTGTCGGTCCGGCGTAGGTATTGGTATTTGAAAGGGTCAATTGGGAATTGAGATTTTTAAAATCGGTAACGGTCAAGCCGCCGCTGCCGGCGCCGCTCACAACACCGGACCAGGCGCCGGAATTACCGTGCATTTCCAGGTCCATTTCATTGGCGCTCTGCAAGACCAAGCCGTTGGCGATACTCATGCCTGGGATACCAAACTGAATGGAAGAAAAAGTATTGGGATTAAGCGTCACCGCACCGGTGCCAAATGCGCTGTTGGTATCCACCCGCACATTCCCCGCATCTATGGTGGTGCCGCCCTGGTAGGTATTGGCGCCGGAAAGCTCTTCACCGGCGGTGGATCCATCGGTATTAAAAGCAAGTGGGCTGCCGGATCCGCCGCTGATTACGCCGGTGATCTGCAGCCTCATATTGGTTAATGAACCGGAATTTATGGCATCGCCCGACCCGCTCAGACTGATATTGTTGGCGATTACGTTCGGGGCGCTGTCAACCGTATAGGTCGAAGAATTAATGGTAACGTTACCGCCGGCCTGGGTCAGCGTTCCATTGTCCAGATTAAGCGTCACATTACTTGCCGGCAAATTGTTGTTGTTCGCGGCGCTTACCTGGTAGCCAAAGACGACATCCGTTGGATTAGCCGAGGAGGCACTCCCGATTTGCAGCGTGCCGGCGGTAAACGTGCCGCTATTGCCAGCCACCAGGTTAATCGTACCGTCCTGCAGGGCAAAAGTTGTACCCGCGGCAGTCTGGGTTATGGAGCCGTACACAGCACTGCTCAAATCGTTAATCGCGTCAAAGGTGTTGATAATGCCCGCGCCACCTTCCGACAATAGCTGTTCGCCGCTGTGGCCAATACCATAACTCGCAAACGTTCCACCATCCATGACCAGGGTGGGTTGGCCGCCACCGCCGCCGGTGGATTCGGCCAAGACGGTGGGGACATTTGACATGCTGCCGCTGCCGATGGTTACGCTAAGACCACTGTCAAAGGTAATACCTCCCGTCCCTGAAAATGTCAGCGTATGGTTTCCCGCACCGGTTAAAAGCAAATTGCTCGCGAACAGAATAGGCGCGGTAATGGTGACATTTGTGTTCAGGTTAATGTCCGCGGTGCCGCCGGTGCCGCCGTTGTCAACCGTAAGGCCGTAGCTGCCGCTCGCCGCAAGGGTGTAGTAACTACCGGCGCTGACCGGATCGAAGATCAGCCCGGATGCGGTAATATTAGCCCCTAATGTAATCAGACCGGCGGTCTGCCCGGAGCCGATAGTGGCAATATCACCCGCCACCCACGCCGTATCGGAGGTGCCATTCGCCCAATTCAGCAATGTGGAATTCCATGTACCCGAGCCATCGGACCCGGAATGATTACCCGAAGGATCCCACGTCAGCGTCCCCGCATGCACCGCCGCCGCCATTAATGTGCCGACCGTCGCGAGTCGGGCCAACCACGGCCCACGGCGGCGACTTATAAACCCAAGTTTTCGACCTGTTATACCCGCGGAATATTCCAATAACATTCATCTATCTCCATAACCACGCATACTATATTGTAATTACGTACCTGATTTGCCCTGTTGACGGAATTGCATCTTTGGGTTGAAAGCGACTACGGCACAGCCAAATACGCCTTGCTATTTTACTATTTGATTTGATCGCAATCCTAAGGCAGGACATCATGTCTCAACCCTTAACAACATATGTTGCTGCGAATTTATAATCCCCCGCTATTGGAATTGCAATCGACTTGGGAAGATATGTTATGATATTGAAATATCGGAATTGCGTGGATCGACCTGTCGGCGACGCCCATAAAGCATTAACATGCCCACACTTGCGACAATTAGTGTTATGGAAGTTGGTTCCGGTACAGCCGCGGATCCGATTAGTTCACGGCCGGAAAATAATGGCGGCGAACTTAATGACTGGCCATAATTGTCGAGCCATATTGTGAAGTCCTGAAGATTTACCTTCCCATCATAATTAAAATCGCCCTGGTCCCATTGCGCACCGGATGCTGTTCCAAAATGATTTAACATAATAGTGAAATCATTCAGTGTTACCCTGCCCGCCAACGTCGCATCTCCCGGCAGGGTCAGCATCACCTTTTCCTGCGTGCTCCCCAGACCGCTCACCACCCCGTCCGCCCCATCCGCATAACCAATGGCATATTTCCCACCGCTGCCCGCAGCCGCGGCGGAATTGATCACCCCGCCGGTGGTGGACGTGCCGTTCCATGCCCCGCCGTTGTAACCGGTAATAATTTCATTGCGAATCGTCGCGTTCGGACTGCTTCCCGCAGTGTAATTGATCGTGATGCCGTTATTCGAATATGAATTGTTCAAAATGACGACCGCACCACCGGCAACGTTCAGCGCGCTCGTACCGTCAATTACCCCACCTGCGGAGCCAAGCTCCAGATTGCCCGCCTTCACAGTAGTTTGACCGGAATAAGTGGCGGCGTTGGATAACACAACGCTGCCGCCGCCCGCCATTGCCAACGCGCCGCTCCCCCCTATCGGCCCGCTGATCGTTACGCTTTGCCCGGCGGTATTGATGATGCCGCCCGCGGAATCAAGCGTTAATGGACTGGCAATCGCCAACGACGATCCAGTGTTGTTCTGCAGTGTGCCATTATCCAAAACCAGTGCCGCCCCTGATGCGGGCAATTCGGCCGCAGCCGCGATATTGAGCACGGCTGGAGTTGCAGATCCGCCGCCAATCTGTAGAACACCGGCGGTAAAGGCGGTCGAATTCGCCGCGGTCGATACAAATGTTCCATTCTGTAATACCAGCGTGTTTGCCTGTGTGTTGACCATTAGGCCGTTTACCGTCAAGGTGTTCGCCGATCCGCCGCCATCAATCGTATTGACGGTGCCGCCGCCCGCAATGGATATTCCCGCAGTAATTCCGTCCGCGGTTCCGGTCAATGCCAGTTCGCCTCCGGTGCTGTTACCGGAAAACGCAATCGGATTTTCCACCAAACCCGCAACTGCGGAGACCGTCGAATTATTGGCAATCGAAAGTGTTGTTGGAGTAAGCAGAACCGCCTGTACGCTGCCGTTGGGCGCTCTACCCGTACCCGCAATCTGCCCGGACAAGTTAATGCCGTGCGCATTGTTGATCGTCCAGCCCGAACCGGGGGCAATTAAATTGTTAATGTCCTGCAGGATGCCGTCATAATAAACTGACCCATCCATTGTGCCGGCGGCATTAAGTGACTGCCCAACCACCATATCCAGGGAATTAAGCGCATAGGCGTAGCTGGTGCTGCCGCCCAATGTACCTAAATCGTGCATCGTCCCGCCGGAATAAAGAAATGCGTGATATGCCCCTCCGGAAATCTCCGCAGCGCCGGCCGCATCGCCGCCGGAGTTAATCGCATACGCGACACTGGATGTACCCCCTAAGGTCCCCAGATCGGTCAACGCACTGCCGGATTTTATAAATGCGTGGTATACGCCATTGGTGGTGTCCGCCCCCCCGGCAATCTGACCATTGGCGTTAATCCCAAAGGCGGAGCTATGGGCGCCACCGAGCGTTCCCACCGCGGAAAGCACTCCACTGGAATACAAAAATGCGTTGGCTCCGCCGCTGGTTCCAGATAGCAATGTTCCCACTTCCTGACCACCGGCATTAATTCCATTGGCATAACCGGCGTACGAAGCCGACGGGGTTAAATCCGTCATGGTGGAGCCATTATCGGTAAATGGATGGTGCAAACCCGAATTCAGCATCGCGTCACCGGCAATTTGCCCGGTGGAATTAATCGCAAAGGCCTGGCTGTCAGCGCCACCCAGTGTGCCCAAATCCGTCAGACTTCCGGCAGAATAAACAAAAGCGTGAAGACCACTGGCGTTTTGTGCCTCGCCGACCATCTGGCCGGCGTCATTAATTCCGAATCCCTCGCCCGTACCAAAGGGATAATTGGGGAATGTAATACTGGTAATGGAATATAGCGCCGCATTGGACGCCCGCGCCGGGCCATTATGCCCAATCACCACCGCTAGCGCAGAACTCATAACGAGCAAAGAGCGTTTAACGGGGTACTTACGCAATACGGTAGCCTTCATTAACGTTCCCTATTTATTTCACTATCGAGCGATCATATCAATAGCCACAGCCGCGTCTGGACAGGTTGGATATTATCCGATGGCGGGGCCTTAGCACCAGCAGAGCCAGCGATTCCGCAGCCAGCAGCATTTCGGCGGGTTCGGGTGTGGCCACACTGTTACCGACGGCCGGCAGCAGGCCGGGGGAGAGCGACTGGCCATAATTGTCGAGCCATATTGTGAAGTCCTGAAGATTTACCTTCCCATCATAATTAAAATCGCCCTGGTCCCATTGCGCACCGGATGCTGTTCCAAAATGATTTAACATAATAGTGAAATCATTCAGTGTTACCCTGCCCGCCAACGTCGCATCTCCCGGCAGGGTCAGCATCACCTTTTCCTGCGTGCTCCCCAGACCGCTCACCACCCCGTCCGCCCCATCCGCATAACCAATGGCATATTTCCCACCGCTGCCCGCAGCCGCGGCGGAATTGATCACCCCGCCGGTGGTGGACGTGCCGTTCCATGCCCCGCCGTTGTAACCGGTAATAATTTCATTGCGAATCGTCGCATTGGGACTGTTTCCCGCAGTGTAATTGATCGTGATCCCATCGCTGGCGCCCGTGCTGTTCATTGCCACCGCCGCTCCGGCGGCGATCGAAAGACCGCTGGTGGATGTTATCTGGGCTCCCGTAGCCAGCGTTAAGGTCCCTGAATTCACGCTGGTCGCACCCGTGTAGGTGTTGACACCCGATATCGTCAAATTCTGCGTACCAGCCACCGTAAGCCCGCCCGAACCCACCATCGGAGCGCTGATCGTGCCATTCGCATTCATGGTCATCGTGCCGCTGCCCACCAGCGTTAAACTATCCGTGCTTGTCCCCGCTATCGTGTACTGCCCCGGCGATGTCGCGCTCACCGCGTCAAACGTTATCCCTCCCGCACTGATACCCGTTGACGTTATCGTAATTACACCGGCCGTTCCGCCATGACCAACAACAGCCACATCGCCGTTGGTCCAGGAACTTGCCGCAGTGCCGGTGCTCCAATTGGTCGCCGACGTTGACCAGTTCCCTGTTCCATCAGATCCGGCGCCTGTCTGTGCAGCGTCCCATGTCAGCGATTCGGCAATTTGATAGCCATAGGCCAGGTGCAGAACATTCAGATCAATCTGGCTTATGTCGCGCCGCGTGCCGTTGGGCAGCGCGGGATTCATAAGATCGCCGGCGGTAATTCCCGACGGCGAGGTATGCACAATATCGGTGGAGCTGTCCAATGGAATGTTCAGGCCGCTGGCGTCAAATATTGCGGATGTGCCGCTGATCGTTACATGCGATGCGTATTTGTCCACCTGACTGGGAGTATCAAAATTGTTGTAGTAAATCTGATCGGTAAAGCCCATCATATGCCCCATCTCATGACGGAGAATACTCAGTGCATCAAATTCATTGCTTGGTACAGTCGCATTCTGGTCGATAAAAGCCAGCGTATCCCCACCCACACCGGTGGTCATTGCATCCGCATTGATGTGAATCACCTGCGTCACACCGGGAGTCCAAGGGTAGATATTCGTACCGGCCGTTTCCGAGAAGGAAGTAACCGCCTCACCAAGATAAGTGCTGGATCCGGTGCCGGCATTGGTAAAATCCAATGTGACGTTAACTGTTTGATTATCCAAAATCCGGCTCGTCCAGCTTTGAATGGCCTCATCGACAACCGTCTCCTCGGATGTTGTCCATAGCTGACCCGCACCATTCACAAATGTCGGATTAATCACGAGTGCACAAACCGGCGAGCAGGTCGGCAGCAGCAATCCGGCGCCAGCCCACACAATTCCATAAAGCAGACGTCGCCTACGATTCGCACTACCACCCACCCCGCGGCTGAAAACAACTGATCGCTGCGTGCGCACCCATTCACTCCAACAGTCAACAATCCGGGCAATCCAACGGAATTATATCAACTCCTTCGTATTTTTGCCGTAGAAAACATTGCGGATATTAGTCAGTATAAGCGCCCCCATTGACGCCGAAAAACTGACAGCATCAGGCAAAAAGTTGAAATGCAACGATCGTGATGATCGCGTGATTGCTGTTCAGTAGGAAAAATAGGCCATGTAATCCCAAAGAATCGGAGAACACACAAACAAGCAAGCCGACCGCCACGATGACCGGGGTATTGGTAACTGGAATCCTCTGCGCGGCCGCCTGCCTATTTATGTTGCGGCTGACCCTGGCCCGGAGCGGCCTGGGTACCGGCACATTACTTTTAAAGGCTGCTGTGGCAGCATTACCAACAGGTGTCCATTGGGCCGGATAACAGCATTTCGCCGGGAATGGATTGGCCTGCCGTTCGATTCGGATCATGCAGGCTTATTTTTGCCAGGCGGTACAGAGCATGGCGGCAGCGACGGCGGCGGCAGTTTCGATCCGTAATATCGTTGGCGTCAGGCGAACCGGATGCACATTGCCGTGCGCGGAAAGCAGTGCGGCCTCCTCATCACTCCAGCCACCCTCCGGACCGATCAGAACGGCCGGCGCAAAACCGGCCGTATGATCAGACGATTGCGGTGGTTTTTCCGGGTTTTCCGCAGTGTGAAATTCCCTTCGCGATATACCGCCTGCAGTCCAGTCAAAGAGAGTTTGCGCCGTACCGGGTAAAGTCCACAGGAACTCCGTCACAGCGTCTCCAGGCGCGACAAGAAACTTTCGCAATGAAATCGGCGGCAAAATCTCCATGAGAAAATTGCGCCGCGCCTGTTTGGCGGACTCAACGGCCAAGCGACGAAAGCGGGTCATTTTGCCCCCGTCGGCTTCCGGTTGGGCAACGCCGCGATCCGTTATTATCCACACCAGCCGCGAAACACCAATCTGACTGAGTTGCTCAACAAGCTGCATGGCCCGATCTGCCTTGGGTGCGGCAGTTGCAACCGTAAGACGAAACCACGGCGGCGAATCCTGCGTCAGATCCCCTTCGCTTACAAAGCAGCTGCTCCGTTTTGATAACCTCAGCTGTCCGGGACCCCACAATCCCCGGCCGTTAAAGGCGATGGCCGCATCTCCATGCTCCATTCGCAATACATTTCGTGCGTGATGATCCTGATCCTCGGGCAGGGGCGATTCGCCGGGGGCCAGATCAGGAATGTAAAATCGCGGCTGCGCCATTGTGCTTGATTTCCAATGCCGAACCAATTAGGGACGCGTAAGACGGTACAGGACGCCATCTTTCTGAATTCCCGGATCACCCTGCCATTGCAACGGCCCCTCGGACACGTTGAAGTTTTCCAATACCGCCAATATCGGGAAGTCTTCCGCACTGTTGCGCCCGGGATCGCTGATCCAAACCGTGCCGCCCGGCGCCAGCAACCGCCGGATGGCCGCCAGCAGAATTCCATGCAGGCGCCGCTCATACAGCACATCGGAGGCGATGATCCAGTCGAATTCGGCGTCGACCGGATTGCGCCAATCCATTTCGAACATTGCAACCGCATCAACCGCCAAACCATTCCGGATCGCATTGAATCGGGCGAATTCAACGGCTTCGCGGTCATAATCGGTAAAGGTCACATGCCAGCCGCGCCATCCGGCTACGACGCCCGCGATGCCCAGCCCGCAGCCGAGTTCCAGCACTCGCGGACGTTCAGCCGCCGCAGCGGGCAACGCCGGTGGTGAATCGCCGGATACAGCTATCCGATGCGCCAACATCAGGCTGCTTGGCCAGATAACCGGCCAATAGGGCAGATAGTTGTCTTTTTTATACCGCTGCTCTGTTTCCGGGTCGTCAAGGAGCGAATCCGGGTCTTTCGGAGCCGTGATATCCAGCGTACGGCCGGCAATATCAAACCGGTGAATCTGAACGGGAAATCGACTGGTTAAATTCGCGAAATGATCAAATAGCTGCTCCATACGTTCAGTTGCTCTATGGTTGAGACCCCGGGCCGCGTGCCGCACCTGCGGCGGACGCACCATGCGACTTCGGGGCGGAGTGAATGGAAGAAAGCCCGGTTTTGCGATCGGTGCGCGTTGTCAGAACGATCGAGGCGACAATACCGATGAACAGAACAATTGCCGCGGCAATTACAAACCGTGTCCAGGGGGAAAGATTGAATCCCTCTATCTGGTCATCATCGGCGCTCTTTTTCTTTTTGGGCGCCAGCAATGGATCATAGGCCAGCATGGATTGCTCAACCTCACCCCCCAGAAGGGCCGCTTCGATCTGGACTGCGGCGGCCAATCTGGCCCATGCCGCGGCCGGCATGATCTGCCGAGGTGCAATACCACCCTCCCCATTTGACTCCGGCCTGGCGGATTGCATTTCCCGCATCACGTGCCGGGTCAGTTCCTGTTCAGAAAGTTTTCCCTCCACCATTTCCTTAAAGGCGTGGCGCACGGACTGCTGCAGCAGGGCTTCAGCGTCATCAGGCGCAGCACAGGACACAGCTGCGGTAAAGAGAGTATCACGCTGCAAATCCAGCAGTTCAATACATCGAAGACTGGTCGATTTAATCATCGGAAGTGGCCTGTTTCAGTCCTTCGCCGTCACACGGCCGCGTTACGGAACATCGATCTCCGGTCTTCGCGGAGAGATAACGCCGTTACCGCGCGGCGGCGCAGGGACTACATCTGTCCGGAGGCATCATGGCGGACCCGCGATTTAGGGATGGGTCGCCGGCGGCCCGTACGCGTCAGATATGGTCAGTCCATCGTGCATCATGGCGGCGACGAGTCCGGGAAGCGCCGGGTTGAGCTTGTAAGCCCTTGCGTAATACTTACCCGCCGCTGCCTTCTGCCCGATACGATCAAAGAACTGGGCTGCGGCCATTTGCATGCCGGCATCGGTCGGAGCCATCTGTGCGGCCCGGATGTAGTTGGCGCGGGCATCGTCCAGATCGCCGAGCTTTTCATAAAATCGCGCCACCCTTAACCGGCCGGCGGGCCGTTGTGTAAGGGCTGCATCACGCTCCAGAAAATTCATAGCTTCATTAGGCTTGCCGCTCTTGATCAGCGCCTCAGCCAATGCGGATTTGACATGTCCATAATTCGGATCCACGCGCCATGCCATTTTGTAATGGTATTGCGATTGTTCATAGCGTCCGAGCATGTAATCCGCGGCGCCGGCATAATAATTTCCCCGCGGCTGAGACTCGTTATACTTCAGGGATTCATTAAATTTAGTCAATGCCGCAGCATATTTTTGCTGGTGATAAAGCCGCAGCCCCTCGTTCCGTAGTTTCATAGCAGGAGTTTGACAACCCGCAAGGATTCCAACTCCCGCCACCAGCGAGAGTGCGAATATTTTTTTCGCAACCGAAAGAACAGGGGAAATCTGCCTGGCTTTGTCATTCATGTTTGGCTCCAATACATTTTCCATTCTCTTGATGGTATCATCGTGCCGTGGTTTGGCAAGACTCCATTCAAAAACCCGATCCTTCCGCAGAACATCCGGCAGCGCAAAGCTCCCCGGCCGGCCCCCCTCCGCAACTCCGCTTTGCGATCCTTGCCCACCGAATCAACGAAAGCGTTCATTGGGACCTTTTGCTTGAATTACCGGAACGCGACGGACTGGCGGCATGGCGGATACACCGCCCGCCGGAACAATGGCCCCATACCCACCAAGACCCGGCTGCCCCTGATTCATGGCTTACCGCGGAGGAACTGGCGCCTCATCGGAAGGTTTATCTTACGTACGAAGGCCCAATTTCCGGCAATCGCGGCACAGTGGAGCAAGTGGATGGCGGTCGGCTGACTATTCATCGGTTCGCCGAGCAATCCGTGACCGTTACGATTGAAGGCTCACGGTTCCATTACCAATTGACACTGCGCGGCAATCCGCTGGAAAAAGGTCGATGGCATTTCAAGGCATCCGCACCTCAATAATTCACACCTTGCGCAAAAGCCATTTGTCGCGGTGAAACACTATGTAATTAAACACCGCCCGATAGTTAAGATCAATAAAAATCGCGATCCAGACCGCGGTCAAGTTTGCGCCCGTAATCCCATGGGCGGCCATGTACCACAGACAGATTCCCAGCACTCCAAGCCGGATAATAAATATTCCCGAAACAGTGCTTATCATCGGCGGAATCGTTTCCCCGGCTCCTCTTAACGCGCCGGACAGCACGATCGCAATGGCAAAGCCGGGCTGGGCCAATCCGGCCAGAATCATCGGCCAAATGCCCACGGCTACTACTGGCGCCGAATTCACCAGCAGCGAGAGCATAAAATGCGGCGCAAGAACCATGGGAATAGCCAGTAATGTCATTGTTACGCAACCAAGCGTATTGGCAAGCATCGCTGCTCGTTTTGCCTCATTGGGTTTGCCTGCTCCCAAATACTGGCCCACTAAGGCCGATGCGGCAATCTGAAACCCAAATCCCGGCAAAAATGACAGCGATTCGATCCGTAAGACCACGGAGTGAGCGGCCAAGGTAAAGCCGTTCGGATCAGTGCGGACATTCATGACAAAAATCACGATCACGAATTGTCCGGCCCATAGCAGAATACCCTCCAGCCAGCTCGGCATGCCAATGCGCAAAATGCGCATCAGCACATGGGGTACAATTTTAAGATGCCGCAGGCGAATTCGTAAAGGCGTAGAATTACCCAGCAGAACAAATGCCGTATATATCCCACCCGCCAGATATGCCAGCATGGTTCCGAACGCGTCACCGCGAATGCCCCACGCCGGTGCTCCCAACCATCCAAACGTGAACATACTGGACGTAATAAAATTCACCAGCATTACCATCAGGGTGACACGCATCGGCCGAACCGTGTCGCCGGATCCCCGCACTGCCGCCATACCAATTTGGCCGGATGTCTGCAGACTGATGGTGACCACCATTATTTGCAGGTACTGTGCGGCAAATTCCGCAGCCAAGCCCTGCAAGCCGCACGCAAAGGCAATTTTTCGGGCAAACAGAAACATCACCGCCGATGTCGCAATAGACACCGCAAACGCCGCTGAAATAGCCGTGCCGGCCACACGATTAGCCACCCGGATTCGGTGTGATCCAATCGCCCTGGAAACAATCGCCGTCGCTCCGGTGGCCATCGCCGCGGTCATAAGGCCGGCAAACCATTGCAGATAGGTCATCAGCCCCACAGCGGCGCTCGCCGCTCCGACAACATCGGCATTTCCCGGCAAATGCCCCGCGATTACCACATCCGTCAGTCCGATTAAGGCGCCAAGCACCTGCTCCGCAATCGCCGGGGCGGCCACATACATGATCAAACCGTATGTCGCGGGCCCCGCCACAAGGTAATTTTTTCCGGGCATCCCCACCGGCCGACTGCGGACTGCAGCGCCTTTGGGCGAGGGTGCCGTCGGCTGTGGAGCAACCAGTCCGGCCGCATCGGCCTCACGCAGTTCCGGATAGTCTGATGGATCAGTTGAAGCCGTCAATTTCCGCCCTTTGCAACAGTTCGATCATCTTCAGATGTCGTTTCCGAGGCAGCATTTTACGCGGCCGACGGAAAAACCGCACAGGCGTCATTCCATCGCCGGGCCGTCCGCCCCATCCGGTCCCCCGTCAGCGATTTTTCTTCCCTTCATCTGCCGCCGACGAATCAATTACCGCCTTGCCGCGTTATGTGATATAAAGCTGCCATGGAATCCAAACGCCTGGCTTTATGGAGAAGGCTGTGACCAACTCGGACCCGGTTGAAATTTCGATCATTGCACCCGCGTATAATGAAGTTGAAAATGTAACGCCGCTGATTGAGCGAATCGCAACGGTATTCACGCCGCTGAACACATCGTTTGAGGCGGTTATCGTGGATGATGCCAGCACTGATGGAACACGGGAAAAACTGCTGGAATTAAGCCGCACTTATCCCTGGTTGCGCGTTATTTCCCTTAAACAAAACAGCGGCCAGACCGCTGCGATGGATGCGGGTTTCCGGCACGCCAGAGGCCGTATATGGGGTACGGTGGATGCGGATATGCAAAACGACCCCGGAGAGATTCCCCGCCTGATGCAAATGCTGGGACCGGAGGTGGATATGGTCAATGGCTGGCGGCAAAAGCGCAGCGACAACGTCCTGCGCCTGATTCAAACCAAAATCGCCAACGGAATCCGCAACAGACTCAGCGGCGAAAACATTCAAGACTCCGCCTGCTCATTGAAAGTATACAAACGCCAGTGCCTTCAAGGGTTGACGCTTTACAAAGGCATGCATCGCTTTTTTCCCACGTTGGTAAAAATGCGCGGCTACAAAGTAATTGAAGTGCCCGTAAGCCATTTTCCCCGCGCCCACGGCGTCACAAAATATAAATTCGGGAGCCGGGTGCTCCGCGCGTTTATCGACCTGCTTGCCGTTCGCTGGATGAAAAAACGCATGCTGCGATACCAGGCCGTTGAACTCTTCCTGGACGGCGGACACAAAGATTAACCGTTGATTTCCTTATCAGACCTCTGGCATACCGTTAACAATTTGATTACATTGATCGTCTGACATTGAGAGTGCGTGTATGACGCGGCCGCTATCCCGCCCAATACCCGGACCAAGGGAGTTTTTGCATCCATGATTCACCCTACCGCCATCATTGATTCGTCGGCACGGATTGACCCAACGGTCTCTATCGGCCCCTACTGCGTTATTACCGGCCCCGTTCAACTTGGCCCGGATTGCGTCCTGGACAGCCACGTGCACCTGATCGGCCCGATGAATCTGGGCGCAAGAAATCATGTGCACAGTTTTGCGGTCCTCGGCGACACCCCGCAGGACCGCAAGCATAAAGACGACCCGAGCCGGCTTATCATCGGGAATGACAATATCTTTCGCGAGCATGTCACCGTTCACCGCGGAACAAACGGCGACACCGTTATCGGCTCCGGCTGTTTTTTTATGGCCGGAAGCCATGTGGCGCATAATTGCCGCGTGGCGGACAATGTCACTCTCATCAATCAGGCGGTTCTTGGCGGCCATGTGCTGGTGGAGGAAAAAGCCATCATCGGCGGAAATTGTGCGGTTCACCAGTTTTGCCGGATCGGAAAACTGACGATGATTTCCAATAACTCCGCACATAATACGGATATTCCCCCCTACGTTATTTCCATGAATATCAACACCTTCACCCAGCTTAACCTTGTGGGGCTTCGCCGCTCCGGCATGAGCCCCGATACCATCAATGCCATCCGCCGAATGTTCAAGGTGATTTTCCGTGAAAGAAGCTCACTGCCGCTGGCCCGTGCCTTTGATCAGTTGCCGGCGGACCTCGCCGCCATCCCGGAGATTCAATACTTTATTAATTTCTGCCGCGAATCCAAACGAGGGGTGGCAAAATATCACGCGTGGTCCCTGCGGCATAGCTCCGGCGCGGCGGAACACTAATCAATGCCGTCGCGGCGCCTTGTGCAACCCGCGATCACCACCCGTCGGCGATAACGTTGCGTGCCATGCAGGAGACATGAATTGAACACCTCGACAGCCCGCATGCTGGACGCCAATATCAATCGCGCCTGCGAAGGTCTTCGCCTGCTGGAGGATTACGCCAGATTTGTCCTGAATGACGCTGCACGCTGTCAAGCCGTAAAACAGGATCGCCACGCCATAGCATCTTTGCGTAAAACGCTGCTGGCGGATGACGAGCTTCTAAGCCGGGACACTCCGGGCGATGTGGGTACCACCGTTAAAACCGAATCGGAAATCAACCGGCCGGACATGGCGGCCGTGCTGCAAAGCGCCGGTTCGCGCGCCACGGAAGCCATGCGCGTTATCGGCGAGATCGCCAAATTGCATCATCCGGCAATTGCCGGACAGGTTGAAGCTATCCGTTACCGCACCTACTCCACCACGCAATTCCTGCGCGTTGCCGAAACGCAGCGCGGCCGGATTGACCATGTCGTTCTCTGCGTCCTGATCACCGAATCATTGTGCCTTTTGCCCTGGCAAACAGTTGTTGAAGATATTTTGCGGCCCTCCCCTTGGTCCGGCAAAGTATGCCTCCAGTTAAGGGAAAAGCAACTTCCGGATGCTCAACTTCTGGCACGCGCCAAATGGCTTGGCGCCGCATGCCGGGCGTCCGGCGCCGTTTGCATTATCAATGACCGACTTGATATTGCCCTGGCAGCGGGCGCCGCCGGTGTGCATCTGGGACAGGAAGACCTGCCCTGCGCAGTTGCCCGCAAAATCGCCGGTACGAACTTTTGCATCGGTATTTCCACCCAAACATCGGATGAAGCACATCGCGCCGTTCAGGCCGGCGCCACCTATATTGGCATCGGCCCCATGTTCCCGAGCACCACAAAAGTTAAATCACGCATTGCAGGCACGGCCTTCGCGTCCGAAATCTCCGCAGCCAATCTGCCGGCGCCGGCCGTCGCCATCGGCGGCATTACCCTGGAAAACCTGCATGAGATCCGTCAATGCGGCATCCAGCGAATTGCCGTCAGCGCTGCGGTTATCCAATCTGAACATCCCGGTGATGTATGCAGTCAGCTGGTTGATCAATTGCTAAAAGCAGCCGAGCAGCCGAAGCCAAACCCGCGGTGAACAGGAAATAATCCCGCCGATGCTATAATGCTTCTCGATAAAGATTGCCGGAGCAGTTTCCGGCCCTTTTGGAAAGGAAATGACGATGGACAAGCCGACCCTGCATCCCGTGGCGATGGAAATCATCATGCAAAACGAAACCGTTCGCGTTTCGGAAATAACCCTGGCGCCGCACTCGCCCGTGCCCGAACATCAGCACACGGAATCGGAAGAAATCTGTTATTGCCTGGAAGGTGAATTGACTTGTCATGTGGACGGCCGCATCGAACGTGTGCTTAAACAGGGTCAGAAAACCCGTTTCCCCGCCGGCCGTAATCATCAACTAAGCAACGCCGCGGAAACCCCTTGCCGCTACTTGCTGATTCACGGAGTGGGCAAATTTGATTTTGCGCCTCCCAAACGCGGCCGGACATGATCACTCCGGTTAACCAATTTGCAAAACCACAAACGGCATTCCTCGTATGGATCGCCACGGCGGGACGCATGCAAAGCGATCAAGTGTACCGTATTGCATCGCGCCGCTTGTTGCCAATCCATGCGTCACGTATCCTTGAGCCGACGTATTTTGGAGATCGCGCACGATGGCGGCTTACAACCCGGTAAGTATCGAAAAGAAATGGCAAAAGCGCTGGCTGGAAAATCGCATCTTTGCATCGCGGCCGGCACCGGACACACCCCCTTTTTATGTGCTGGATATGTTCCCCTATCCATCCGGGGAAGGGCTTCATGTCGGCCATCCGGAAGGCTACACCGCCACGGATATCCTTGCGCGATATAAGCGCGCCCGTGGATTTGCGGTTATGCATCCCATGGGCTGGGACGCCTTCGGCCTGCCGGCGGAACAATATGCCATCAAAACCGACACTCACCCGGGCATCATCACAAAAAAAAATATTGATCGTTTTCGCGGCCAGCTTCAGTCCATCGGGTTTTCCTACGATTGGGATCGTGAGATCAACACCACCGACCCGGCATATTTTCGCTGGACACAATGGATATTCCTGAAATTGTATGACACCTGGTTTGACCCGCGGACAAATCGCGGCCGCCCCATTCAAGAGCTCGCCGCCGAATTTGCCTCCGGTGCAAGGAACATTCCCGCCGAACTGCTTGATGGTCATGCGCAAGTCACCTGGTCGGATTTAAATGATACCCAACGCCGTAAAGTGCTGGCTCACTATCGCCTTGCCTATGAGGTGAAAGCGCCCGTGAATTGGTGCCCGGCGCTGGGCACCGTGCTGGCCAATGAAGAAGTCATCGACGGCAAAAGTGAAGTCGGCGGTTTTCCGGTGGAACGCCGCCCCATGCGACAATGGATGCTGCGGATCACCGCCTATGCCCAGCGGCTGCTGGATGGGCTGGATACACTGGAATGGTCCGATTCACTTAAATTAATGCAGCGAAACTGGATCGGCCGCTCCGATGGGGCCCAGGTCCATTTCCATATTGCCCACGGCAATGCGATTGTCACCGTGTTCACCACCCGTCCGGATACGCTCTTCGGCGCCACGTACATGGTTTTGGCGCCGGAACATCCGTTGGCTGATGTGCAGGTCTCATCCACCGGCGAAAATTCAGCCTGCCTCATTCCTGATCATTGGCCGGCCAATACGCCGGATAGCTGGAAATACAACAACGCGGCCACCCCGCGTGAGGCCGTCCGCGCCTACCAGAACTGGACCAGCGCAAGATCGGAACGCCAGCGTCAGGAAGACACCGCTAAAACAGGCGCCTTCACCGGTCTGTTTGCCGTCAACCCGGTCAACGGCCGCACGATTCCCATTTTCATTTCCGATTATGTGCTGATGGGCTATGGCAGCGGGGCAATCATGGCCGTGCCCGGCCACGACCGCCGCGATTTTGCCTTCGCCGGCGCTTTCGGCCTGCCGGTGGAAAGCGTTGTGGCTGAAAGTCCGGATCAACAATCCGCTGCGGCTTTGCCTTTTGAAGACAACGGCTATGCGGTGAATTCCCCATGGATAAACGGGCTTTCCACGGAGGCCGCCCGGGAAAAAATGATTGAGTTGCTGGAAAAGCAGGGGCTCGGCCGCCTGCAGATCAATTACAAAATTCGCGACTGGTTGTTCTCCCGCCAGCGCTATTGGGGCGAACCGTTTCCTATTGTCCATCTGCCGGACGGCACCCATGCTCCTCTGGCGGACAGCGAACTGCCGCTGGAATTGCCGCCGATGAGTGATTTCAAGCCCACCGGCACAATGGACCCGCCATTGTCCAAGGCGGCCGCATGGCGGGATATACAGATCGTGCTGGAATCACCGCATGGCGCCGCCGGAAGCCAGACCGCCCGACTGGCCAAACCGGACGAAAACGGAATTCCGGCGCGGCGCGAGATCAATACCATGCCGCAATGGGCGGGGTCATGCTGGTACTATCTGCGCTATCTGGATCCGCATAACAACCGGGCCTTTTGCGATCCGCAAATGGAAAAATACTGGATGCACGGCCGCGGCGTGGATCTTTATATTGGAGGTGTGGAGCACGCTGTACTGCACCTGTTGTATTCCCGGTTCTGGCACAAGGTGCTTTATGACCTGGGTTATGTATCATCCGATGAGCCTTTTCAGCGTCTGGTGAATCAGGGGTTGATTCTTGGTGAAGCCGAATACACGCTTTTTACTGACGAATCCGGGGTTTGCGTCTCATTGGAGGATGTCGCTCCCGATTGGGATTCACGGCCCGGCCCGGACGGCCGCGCCCAGGTTATATCCCAGTCCCGCATTACCGGTAAACTGTTGATCGGCTGCCGTTGCCGGCCCGATGAAGTTGAAAAGCGCGGCGAGGGATTTGTCTTGAAGCGCGATCCGGCGATCACTGTGGACACCCGCTCCTTTAAAATGAGCAAATCACGCGGCAATGTGGTGAATCCCGACGATGTTATCCGCGATTTCGGCGCCGATTCCCTGCGGCTGTTTGAAATGTTCATGGGGCCGCTTGAACAGGTTAAGCCATGGAGCACCGCCGGCGTCGAAGGCGTCTACCGCTTTCTGCAACGCGTCTGGCGGAATCTCAATGGCGGTGAGGACCCATGCCGCGTTGTTTATCCTGAGCCGGACGGAGGCTTCCGTCGAAACAAACAGCCGGCGACCGGATTGCTGAATCCGGACCAAAATGCCGAGGCACTTGCGGATGCCCGGGCCATAGTGCGTCCCATGCACCGGACCATTCGCAAAGTCACCGGCGACATCGAAAGACTGGCCTTTAACACGGCCATCAGCAGTCTTATGGAATTTAACAACGTCCTCTCGCGGCTCAAATGGATACCCGAAGCCGCGGCCATGACAATGCTTCGTTTGCTTGAGCCGCTGGCGCCGCATATTGCCGAAGAACTTTATGAGCAGCTCGCACTGCGGACGACGGCCTCCATTTCACTGCTCCCCTGGCCCGACTGGGATGAAACTCTTTGCACGGATGCCGAATTGGACCTGCCCGTGCAGATAAACGGCAAACTTTCCGGCAGGGTGAAGGTGCCCAATGACGCGGATGCCGATGCGGTGGTGGACGCGGCGATGCGGGATGCGGGCGTGCAGGCCAAACTCGCCGGAAGGCCGGTGAAAAAACCTGTGTATGTGCAGGGCCGCATGTTGAATCTTGTGGTGTAAACCCGGCGGGCGGCGGCTGCGCCAAAACCACAGGTGCGATATGGAGCAATGGTACAAACGGATCATCAGCGGCGAAGCCGCCGGACTTGTCCCGGCGATCATTCGCTATTTGCTGGCGATGGCCGCCTTTGTATACGGACTTATCGTCAGCATTCGATCATTGGCCTATGACTGGGGCTGGATCAAAGTGGAAAAGCTTCCGGTGCCGGTGATTGCCGTCGGCAATCTCACAACAGGTGGAACCGGCAAAACACCGACGGTCATCATGATTGTTCAGGAACTGCTCTGCATGGGCCGCCGCCCCGCCGTTCTCACCAGGGGACACAAAGCCCCGACGGATGCGCTTCCTGATGAAGTCATGGTGATACAGGAACAGTGCCCCGGCGTTCCGGTGGTGGTCAACCGCGATCGCGTGGCCGGCGGACGCACGGCCATTGACCGGCACCATGCGGATGTGCTGGTACTCGATGACGGGTTTCAATATCGGCGATTGGACCGGGATTTGAACCTGCTGCTGGTGGATGCCACGAGCCCCATGGGCATTCCCGGATTGTTGCCCGCCGGATCGTGGCGGGAACCTCCCGGCGCCATGCGCCGCGCCAATGCCATTATGCTCACCCGGTGCGAACAGGTCCCGCCGGAACTTGCGGATATGGCCGCCGGTCTGTTGGCGGAATGGCGCAGTCCGCGGGATATATTTCAACAGCACACCCGGACGCTCGGCTTGTTTGATGCACAAGGCCTGCCGATTACCGATCCCCCGAAACGGGTGCTGGCCTTCGCCGGCGTCGCCAATCCGGAAGGCTTTGTGCGCACGATAGAGGCCATGGGTATTACCGTGGCGGCCGGTTGCTGGTTTGATGATCACCATGTGTATGACCTGCCCGGCGACATGGAAAAACTTAAGAAAATTGCAGCCTCCTGCAACGTTACGGCTCTGCTGACCACGCAAAAGGATTGGGTAAAACTTCGCACCGCAAATTGCCCGATTCCTGTTTATCATGTGCGAATCGCCGCTTATGTGACTGGACCGGAAACATCCAGCTGGCGGGAGAAGTTAACGGAAATTATAAAGTGACTTTTTTGATAAAAGCGATTATTATGTGTCCCCGGCAGTTGTCTTGGTCGTACCGAATGACGTGTAGTTCGAGCTAACGCATGATACATCCACCGCACGAATTAAGAACTATGGTCGAAGGGTTCGCCGTACCGCGAATTCTGGTAGTCGGAGACCTGATACTTGACCAGTATGTGTACGGTGATGCGGAGCGCCTCTCGCCGGAGGCGCCTGTGCCCGTGGTGCGCGAGCGCTACCGCGAATACCGCGTGGGCGGCGCGGGCAACGTGGCGCTCTTTCTGGCGACGCTGGGGGCCAAGCCGACGGTAGTCGGCGTGTGCGGAGATGACGATAGCGGCCGTAGGGTCGGTCAACTGCTGACCAAGGCCGGCGTTGCCACCAGCGGGCTCGTAGCGGTCAACAACCGTCCCACCAGCACAAAAACGCGCGTGGTCGGTCTGGCACAACATCGGCATCAGCAGCAGATGTTGCGGCTGGATCATGAGGTGTCCGATCCAATTGGCGAAAGCCTGCAATCCCGCGTGCTGGAAATTATCGACGTTGAACTTTCCGCTCATGACATTGTATGCGTGGAGGACTATAACAAGGGCCTGTTCTCCGGTGATATGTGTCAACTGATTATCCGTATGGCCCGCGACCGCGGGGTGGAAGTTTTGGTGGACCCGGCGGCCGTTTCCGATTACAGTCGGTATTTCAACGCGTCTGTAATCACTCCCAACCGTGCGGAAGCCCAGCTTGCCAGCGGGAAAAAAATGCGCAGCGCCGCTGATGCGCCGGCCGTTGCCGCGCAGCTGCGCAACCAACTGAAGCTGGACGCATGCGTCCTGACACTTGATCGCGATGGTATGTATCTGCTGGAAGGCGGTTCTTCGGGAAAATTGCACCCTACCCGGCCGCGCACCGTGTACGATGTCACCGGTGCGGGCGACATGGTCCTGGCGATGCTGACAATGGCCCGGACTGCAAAAATTCCATGGAGCGCCGCCGTGGACCTCGGCAATATCGCCGGCGGTCTGGAGGTGGAGCGTTTCGGCTGCGTGCCGGTCACCAAGGCGGAAATCATTGCCGAATTGGCGCGATTGGAAGGCGGTGGAAACTCGAAAATCCGCACCGCCGCGGAATTGAGCGGAGAACTGCAGTCACGGAAAAAAGCGGGGGAACGCATCTGTTTCACCAACGGTGTATTTGATATTCTGCATGCCGGCCATGTGCAATATCTGCAGTTTGCGCGTGCCCAGGCCGACATTCTGGTTGTCGGTGTAAATACCGATGTATCCGTGCGTCGGCTAAAGGGAAACTCGCGGCCGGTGAATGCGCTGGCCGACCGGCTTGCGGTGCTCGCCGGACTTGCATCTGTTGATTTTTTGGTATCATTTGACGACGATACACCGCTGGAACTTATTAAGGGAATTTCACCCGATGTGTTGGTCAAGGGAAGCGACTATGCCGATAAGAATGTTGTAGGGCGCGAATGGGTGGAGTCCGGCGGCGGCCACGTTGTACTGGCGCCGTTCCTTCCGGGACGCTCAACTTCGCGCATGATTGAAAAAGTTGCCGAGAAATCGCCAACTTGAAATGGCGGCGAACTGACCGGTCGACAAAAAAACGGCCGGGTAACGGGTGGACAGACGATGGCAGAACGGGCTGTTTTTCTGGACAGGGATAACACCATCATCGCCAATGATGGATATCTTGGCGATCCATCCAAGGTCAAACTTCTGCCCGGCGCCGCCGCGGCACTGACTTCTCTGCGCCGTCTTGACTATCGCATTATTGTTGTCAGCAATCAAAGCGGCGTGGCACGCGGCCTGTTTGATGAAGCCGCAGTGGAAGCCGTTAATGCCGAAATGGTGCGACAGCTGCGCGAGCAGGCCGGAGCCAACATTGACGCCAGTTACTATTGCCCGTTTCATCCGCAGGCGGTTATTCCCGAATACCGTATGGAGCATGAATGGCGAAAGCCAAAACCCGGCATGCTGAAAGCCGCCGCGGAAGCTTTTGGATTGGAACTGACCCGGTGCTGGATGATCGGCGATATGCCCCGGGATATTGCCGCAGGCGCGGCCGTCGGCTGCCGCACGATCCTGCTCACTGATCCGGAGGCTCTGCCCCAGCCGCAGGAAAGTTCACCGGCCGTAACACCCAACTTTGTTGTGCGCACATTGGCCGACGCGGCACGAATAATCGTGCGCGAGGGCGGATCCACGGTAAAAAATCCGTCCACGGCGGTTTCCACGGATTCACCGCCCGCCGCCCCGGCTCCGCCGGAACCTGTTCTGGCCGATACCGCCATCGCCGAAAGCATTGCCGCAAAGATTGCCGCCGCAATTCCCCGGCCGGAACCGGTACGGCCGGTGCTCGAAGAGATGCTTCAGCAACTCCGCCATATCAATCGACACAATAATATGTCAGATTTTTCGTTATCCCTGTTACTGGCCACGATCGGTCAAGTCATTGTTCTGGCGCTACTGGCCGTCGCAGCATGGGACGCCCTGAAAGCCGCTGGAATGGCTTCGGCAAATCTGGGGCAATCGTGGTGGTATTTTCGGATAGAGGAGCAGGTTAAATCAATCGAATGGTTTCTGGCCGCGATTGTGTTGCAGGGAATTGTTATCGCCTTTCACCTGCACAAGAAAAACGCTTAGGCGATCAGGCAAATTTAGTGACGTCAGGAGTAGCTGCATATGCGCCCTGTTATTGGAATATCAATGAATCATGGCCCCCTGGACCGACACCCCCTGCATTATGATCTGTCGTCCTTATATCCAGCCGCCATTGAAAAGGCCGGCGGCCTTCCGCTGCTGCTCCCGCACACCCATGACCCCGCCCTGCGCACGGAAATGCTGGCCCAGTTACATGGCCTGCTGATTCCCGGCGGTGATGATATTGATCCGGCTCTCTTTGGCCAGCCCGCCCACCATTCCACCATCAAAATGGATGCCGCCCGCCAGGCTTTTGACCTGGCCATGCTGTCACTGGCTGAGCAGCGCGGCATGCCGGTGCTTGGAATTTGCCTGGGATGCCAGTTGATGAATGTGCAGCGCGGCGGCACCCTGCATCAAAGCATTGCCGATCTTGGCCGGCACGGCAACGTCAGCCACAAGCCAAATGCCGATGGTTCGGAAGGAAACGACGCGCACCACCCGGTAAAAATCGCCGGTGGTTCCGGCCTCGCCAAGATTTTTCGCACCAACGAACTGAACGTCAACTCCCGGCACCGGCAGGCCATTGACCGCGTAGGCTATGGACTTCTTGCTTCGGCGGTTTCACCGGATGATCTAATTGAGGCGCTGGAAGATATTACCCTCGATTTTTGGATCGGCGTGCAATGGCACGCCGAGGGCCTGACCGATGACACCAACTCCAAGCTGTTTGCTGCGTTTATTGCAGCTTCCGCGGAATTTTCCCGCAATGCGGGCATTGGTACGGATTCCAGCCTTTAACGGGATTCCTGTTTACTTTTTTCCAGGTGACTTTCCTCCGGAGTATAGCTCCTTATGCCGTTTGATTTTAAGTCGGTCTTTAACCTTGCCCAACCATATGGCAAATTTCTGGCGACTCATGGTACCACGGAAAGGCAGCATCGCTGGCAGAATGTGTACGATGCCGTCACACTGACACCGGAGCAGTCCAATCTCCTGGCGGGATTCCGAAGAAAAATGCATGTTTTATGCCTCGCGGGCGTCTGGTGCGGCGACTGCATTAATGCCTGCCCGATCTTCCAGCGATTTGCCGAAGCCTCCAATTCCATTGACCTGCGATTTGTAAATCGCCCCCAGGATTTTAACCCGGACGCCTCGGATCCGGTGACCGCGTTAGCAAAAGAGCTTTCCATCTGCGGATCTCCGCGTGTGCCCGTGCTCGTATTTTTCTCCGAGGATTGGTTTGAATGCGAACGCTTCGGCGAACGAACGCTTGCAACCTATCGCGCCAAGGCCGCTTCAATGCACGGCGCGGCCTGCCCCACGGGGCTTATAGCGCCCCCGCCTGATTCGCTGGCTGCCAATTGCGCCGAATGGCTTACCCATTTTGAACGTGTGCAGTTGATGCTCCTGACCAGCCCGCGATTGCAGAAATTAAATGGTGAACTTTAAAAACCCGCCGCCGCGCCCATCGAGCCTTCTTATCCGCTATTGCCCGCGCCATGAGAAATGGGTATGGTGGCGCGGTCGGCCGAGGTGACCAGCTGCGCTGCCGTATCGACAGCCGCGTGTCCGGAAAACCGAACCCGTGCAATGATCGTAGCCGCCACGATGGGCCGCAGCCTCTTAATAGTGAAGCACTTATGATCCACCATGGCAAATTCAGCCTGTTTGTCTTTACGGCATTTGTTTTTATGCCGGTACTCGCCGCCTGTCCGGCGCCAGCCGCTGGAATTTCATGGCGCCAGGCCCTGCCGCGAATTCCACACCGCACGTTCAACATTACCCGTTACGGCGCAGCGCCAAATGCTTCCCAACCCGCCACGGCGGCCATTGCGCGTGCTTTAAAGGCGTGCGGCCATGCCGGCGGCGGCACGGTGGTAATCCCCAAGGGTACTTTTATCAGCGGTCCCATCCGTCTTCATAGCGGAACCAACCTTCACCTGAATCACGGCGCCGTCCTCCTGATGCAGTCTTATGGCCGATACCCGGAGTCACAAGGCCGATACGCGGACTTCATCAGCGCCGACGGCGCCCACGATATCGCCATCACCGGTCATGGCACAATTAACGGCCGGGGGGCGGCTTGGTGGGCGGCTTACCGTCGTCGCCCCGATGGCACGATTCCCCAGCTGCCGCACCGTCCGCAAATGATCGCCATGAACAACGTGCATCGGCTGTTGATTCGGAACGTCCGCCTGGTGAATCCCGCCAACACGCACATATCCATTCGCAACGCGTGCAAACATGTCACTATCCGCGGCATTTTGATCCATGCTCCCCGGTACTCGCCCAACACGGATGGAATGGACATTTGCGGCCGGGACATTCTCATCACCCATTGCCGCATTTCCGACGGCGATGACTGTATTGCCATCGGCAGCGGCGGCAGGTCGCAACGACATCACTTTCAGTGCCGCCACATCGTCATCAGCCATTGTATCTTCGGCTACGGCCACGGCTTGTCCATCGGCAGTTTCACCCGCGGCGGCATTGCCGACGTGCTGGTTAACCACTGCACATTCCATAACACGACCGCTGGAATACGCCTTAAATCCAATCAGGGCCGGGGCGGCCGGGTAGAAAATCTAACGTATGAGAATCTGACCATGCATCATGTTCGCTGGCCTGTTTTCATATCCAGCTATTATCCCCATGCGCCCAAACAGCCCTGGCTGAACCGGACGCAAACCATGAATCAATTTACGCCCCGCTGGAACAATATCCGTATCATCAATTTTGTTGCGCACGGTTCAAAGGTTGCCGCACGGATCATCGGCCTCGCCCAGGCGCCGATCCGCAACCTGGTGCTGCAAAACGTGCGCATCACCTCGTTGACCGGCATGACCATCATTGACGCGGCAAACGTTCGGATTATTCACTGCACCATCGCCGCAGTTCGCGGCAAACCACTCATTATTCACCATGCGACGATCACAGTAACGGACCTGCAAAAATAAAGATGTTCGCGACCGGGCACGCCGGTCCGCTGCGGCCCCGCGGCCTTTCGCCCCAGTTTGAACCTTCATCGTCAATAAACATCGGTTATAATACGCACCGGTTTTCAGCCGGCAGCACGGCAGAGTTGCGGTTGTGGCCGCGTAACGACCACGAACTGGAATTTCAATATGACAATTGTTCATATCATTACCCGCATGATTGTGGGCGGAGCACAGGAGAATACTCTGCTGACCTGTCGCGGACTTAAGGAGCTTGGGCACCGGGTTATCCTGCTGACCGGGCCAAGCCGGGGTCCGGAAGGATCCCTGCTGGAGGATATGAATCGGACGGGTTGCGAAATCCGGGAAATTCCATCATTGTTGCGAAACCCCAACCCATTTGCGGATATCCACGCATATCGCGCCATCGGACGCCAGCTTGCGGACATCAAACCGCAGGTTGTTCACACACATTCCAGCAAAGCCGGCATTCTCGGTCGGAAAGCCGCATGGAAACAACGGGTCGGCGCCGTCATTCATACAATTCACGGCCTGCCTTTTCACCCCTATCAAAGCTCGCTGGTCAATCAGGCATGGATCAATCTGGAACGATATGCCGCACACCGATGCCACGCCATTATATGCGTGGCAAAGGCGATGCGGAGCCAGGCTTTGACCGCAGGCGTCGGCCGGCCGGAGCAGTATGAAATCGTGTACAGCGGCATGCAGATAGAACAATACCTGCGTTCATCGGCGAATGCGGACGGTCGGGCCAGACTCGGAATTGAGAAGGATGCGATCGTGATCGGAACAGTGGCCCGGCTTCAACCCTTGAAAGGCCACGACGACCTGCTGAAAATCGCCGGTGACCTGCTGGATCACAATCCACGCATTCATTTTTTATGGATTGGCGACGGCGTATTCCGCCCGCGGTTGCAGGAGGAAATTGATCGGCGCAACTGGAGCCGCCGCTTCACCCTCGCCGGTCTGGTTCCACCGCAATCCGTCGGGGAAATGCTGTCGGCCATGGATATCATGGCACATCCGAGCTATCGCGAAGGATTGCCGCGTGCCGTGGTGCAGGGAATGCTGGCGGAACTCCCCGCGGTAGTCTACGATTGCGACGGTGCAGCGGAAATCTGTCGAAGTGGAAGCACCGGCATTCTGGTGGAAACGGGTAATGTCCCGGCGTTGAAATCGGCCCTGCGGCAGCTTGCGGATAATGCGGCACAGCGACGGCAGTTCGGAGCCGCGGGGAAAAAGCTCGCCGCGGAACTGTTTGACTGGAGAATAATGGTCAATCAACTGGATCGTTTGTACAGAAAGGTGTGCGATAAAAATGCAAACTAAGCACCATGCCTTCAAACTCCGGAGCACCGCGGCAATTGGGGTAATCGCGGTCACGGTCCCGCTATTTGTCCGGATTTCTCCCCGCAGCGCCGTCCGCGCGGATCAGGTTTCGGCATTGATGCGGCCGATTAGCAGGGTGCGGGCAAGGGTGCGCCAACTGGACAGTGAGGTGGCCAATCTCCTTCTTAATATGCCGACAGTGGATCCCAACAGTCTTACCGCCGCCAACGTGCAGGAAACCTACCGCCTGGTGATTCGCAATTTGTACCGTAATGCCCTGCGCACCGCCAATCCCCAAACTTCCGCACTGCTCGTGCTTAAGGCTGACCAACTTGCCGCCGGCCTTCCGGCGTTCGACCATCTCATCATCCGAACACTGCCGCAAAGCGCCAATGCCCCCGGTGAAACGCCTGCCTTGAAGGTCATACAGGGGCTTCGAGAGTTCCTGCGTGCCGGAAATCGTGTCAATGTGAGGCTCAACTCCCCGGCCGATATGGAAAAATATCTGGCACAAAGGCTCGGACCGCTCAGAGCGCTTATTTCGGCGGAAAGCGATTCCGTTGGGGCAGGCGCTATATCCGTGTGGCCGGTGCGAAAAAGTCCGGCAACGGTCGTTGAACCGCCCGCCGGCGCGCCCGGACTGCCCGCGATCGGACAGGAATTAACCTGGGTGCAAAGTGCAAATCTGACTCCCGGTATGCGGCGGATATTGCGAAAAGTCCTGCTGTCGTTGCAATCGCAAATGGCCGACCCGCACCAGCAGAAAGCCGCGATGCGCTATTATCCGGTAATCGTTCGATGTGCATTGCTGGCCGCCCACTTGCAGGCGGGAACCGCCCTGAGCCTGCCGGCCCAGCGGCGATTCAATCATCGGTTGGAGCTTGGTCTTATTTTGTTTCGCGATCCCCGTACGCGATCATCCGCGGTGCGCCGGCTGATGTTTATTAATTTGATTGTCAGCTCGCTTGAGGCGTTGCGGCAGGCCGATCTGCCCGCCGCGGATTATCCCGGAATAAAACATTGCGTGCACCGTGCCATTGCCCATCTGCAGGAAGATTCACAGGCCGCGCGCTATTCCAGTCAACTGGCGACAATCAGCCGCCTTTTGTCCGCGTACCGGTCTTTCCGCGCGGCAATCGCCGCTCCACCGACACCAATGTTCCAGGCGGATCGGGCCAAGGTTCAACAGGCGGGTTCGGATGATTTTCAGCGAGTGGCGGCGACACTCGCCACACAATATTCCGCCCACGATATCGCCGAAGGTATCTTCCGGCTTGATCAGGCTCGTCAAAATATCATCAGGCTGCTGGCCATGCCCCCCGCCCGTCAGCAGGCACTGCTCTATCGCCCCGCATCCGCGCTGGGAGTCAAACGAAACTTCGTCAACTGGGGCCGCTCTATCGCAAAGCATCCGGATTCCACGGGAACCGGCGCACAGGCGTTTGATCATTTCCAAGCGGTGCTTAATCTGCTGGCGAGCATTCACTTGTCCATGCAGGGCATGCCCCGCGCCGATGTCGTCCGAAAGATCAGCGATGGACGGTTTAACCAGGCGGTGAAAGTATTTTTGACGCTCCAGCAAAAACTTATAAATTCGCTCGGATCGCGGAACATCGCCCCCGATGATGTGGTAAAACAACTTGCCCAAATGCACCGGCTGTTTATGGCCACCCGGCGGCTAGCCATACTGTTGGATGCGCACAATCCTGCGCGGCGGCTTAACCTCTGGGGCGGCTGGTATCTGCCGAGACCGGCATTGCGTTTACTCCTGCGGCAATGCGAGGAGTCTCTGGTGGCGGAGTACCGAAGCATCACCCGCCCCACCACCACATCCATGGCACATGAAAGCGAAGAATGGGCGGATTTTCATGATGCGGCCGGCGCCATCGCCACCGTTTATTACATGACCCGCCATTTGAACCCGCAGCTCAATGCTCCGGCCGGTACGTGGTGCACCACTTATCTGTGCGCAATAACTCCTCCGCCACCGGGAGCCATCATGGCCTCGCACCTCGGGCAAATCGCCGCTGCAAGGCGTCTTATTGTCTCGGCATTGTTTAACCGGACACATGGCAAGCTTCAAGCCGCACCGCGGTTATTTGTAAAAGGCCTGCGGGAATTGGCCCTTTACCGGCCGGCCGCGGCACAGTCCCGGTAATAACCCGCAAACACACCTTCTTCGCGGTAAATACCGCTCCGCCTCGCTAAATCCGTAATAAAACCGGCCGATCCGCGTTGTGATTGTGCAGTTTGCCGCAGTTCGGATTCATATTCATCCGGGAATTGTCAAATTCCCGCTTTTTGGACCCATTTTGGCGGAAAGGACGGTTATTGACGATGAGGAAAATACAAAATCGGCAGGCATTTTTCGCCGCGGCCGGCCGCCTGATTGCGCATTCCCGGCACCCGGAAGCGGCCGGGCGCCTTGGGCGCGCCGCAGCGCCACTTCTTTTCCTGACACTCGGCTTATCACTACCCGGAATTGCCCGCGCATTGAACAGCCCGCCTGTTCATCAGGCTGCGGTTTCGGCCGGGGCTCCCGCTGCGCCAAACCCTGTCACTACACTCCCCGGGCACAAGCGCACGCCGAAAGAAGCCGTGCGTCATCTGGCTATTGCCATAAAGCGCGGCGATGCGGCAAAAATGCGCCAGTTGCTTACAGCGCCAAAGGCAATCCGGCCGGTCATACGGGCATTCACCGCCTATATTGCCTCAACCCAGCGATTTTTACATGTCGCCGAGCAGAAATTGGGAAAGCCGCCGGCCGGCAGCGGTTTGGCCGCGCACGGGCTTGATGCCGACATGGACCGCCTGATCGCCGCTCTGCCCCGCGCCACCGTCGCAGTAACCGGCCGGACAGCCGTGATTACATTCTCCGCCGCACGCCCGGCTCGAAAGCCGCTCCACCTGCTTTACACGTTGCATGGCTGGGAAATTGATGGCATGCGAATGCTCCGCCTTAACCGGCATAGCCTGTCCACCTCGGCCCTGCGCAATCGCGCCGGTCAGCTGCGCGCAATCTCCAGCGCCATGGATGCCGCCATCGGGGATCTTAAGGCAGGCAAGATTTCCACGTGGAATGCTTTGGAAAAGGACATGTATACACGCGTATTGGAAACGACGGCTGAAACATCCGCCCACCGCAAGGCGGCGCGAACTCCCGGTCATTAAACTCTCTGTTTGCCGCGGAATGCGCCACGGTCCATGGAACCACCGACCGCGCCGGCGGCGATTCTCCAGCGGATATTTTCCCGCCACGCATGCCGCAACGGTTAAACCCCGCAGCCATATGCCTGCCCCCCGGTGTTCAGCCGCCCTTCGCCACACCCATCGCCGCCCCGTCAGTCATACGGCGGGGTGCGTTGCCGCTGTTTTGCACCAACCGCATAAGTTCCGAAGGCTGGGCGGTACGTATCTTTATCACCGGTCATCGGAACACCATTCGGAGGATCATCACACTTCACGGCCGGATGGCTTGTGATATAATCCGGACAAAGTCATTGCGCGATTGTATATAGTTTTTGCGCAAAACGTCATATCCCGCGGTGCGAACATGCGATATAGTCCCGCTAAACCCTGTCGGCCGAAAGGCCGGAAATCCTCCCGCTCCGGCGCGCGGGCCAAAGGAACGCATGTTATGGCACTAAGAAAATTGGGCTCGGGGCGCCGCCGGGCGCGGACCGGGTCAATTCTTTCCTCCGGAATTCCCCAGGTTTGCATTCTCATGGAAACGTCGCGTGCGTTTGGACGCAACGTTATTCGCGGCATCTGCAACTACGCCAAAGCCAACGGACCCTGGAATTTCACACTTCAACCCGGTGATTTTGATCAATCGCTTCCGCCGCGAAACACGTGGCGGCTTGATGGCGTCATCGGACGGATTTCCACTCCGGAACTCGCACGCGAGGTTCGCGCACGGAACATTCCCGTTGTGCCCCTGGAACCCGGCCCCTACAGCGGTGACCGGTGGGTAAGCACCAACACACAGCACGTCTGCGCCATGGCCTTTGAGCATCTGCGCGATCGTGGATTCAACCGCTTTGCTTTTTATGGACGCCACACTTACTGGGGAATCGACCGCCGGGATGCGTTCTCGGCAATTGTCGGTCAGGCCGGTTTTACCTGTGAAATATTTTCCGTGGATGCGGGGTCCAAAATCCCCGAGCAGGCGCAGCTTGCCGCCTGGCTGGCAAAACTCACCAAACCCATCGGTCTTATGGCCCAGGATGATCTTGCCGCCCGCGAGGTCATTGACCTGTGCCGGGTTGACGGCATCGCCGTGCCGGAAGAGATCGCGGTGATCGGCGTCGATGACGATGAACTGATCTGTTCAATCGCGAGCCCCACACTCTCCAGCATCGCACTCAACGCGGAGCGGGTCGGCTTTGAAGCCGCGGCCGTGCTTGACCGGCTGTTTCACGGCAAGAAACCGCAGGAACATGTGTTTGTGGATCCGATCGGCGTCACGATGCGGCAATCCACCGATACACTGAGCATCGATGATCCCCTGGTCGCCAAATCTGTGCGGTTGATTCGCGCCCACGCCCATGAAGGATTGACCGTCAGAGACCTGGTGAAACAGGTGCTGGTGTCGCGGCGCACGCTGGAACTTAAATTTCTAAGGTCGGTCGGCCGCGGCCCGCACGAGGAAATTCAGCGGGTGCAGTTGCAGCATGCCAAGGAATTATTGATTGGAACAGATATGAAAATCAGTTCCGTGGCCCGCACCTCCGGCTTTAACTATGTCGAATACATGCACCGTGTATTCAAACAGCAGCTTGACCAGACCCCCACCGAGTTCCGCAAAGCAAATCGTCCATTTGCCCATTAACGGCCTCCTCCGTCGGCACTGCCCCGCGGATAGAATGTCGCCTGCCGGATCGCCCCGTCACCGGCGCGCCATGCCGTTTATAACCGCATGGACCACTGCCCGTCGTGCCCCCGAAAAAAGCTGTTATTCGGCTGCAATTCGCGGCAAATGCGGACAAACTCCGGTTCAACCGCCACCCCGGCATTGCGCTAAAGTATATAACTTTTGCGCAAAATTAGACTACCATCGGCATGCGATCTGATTATAGTTTATTTACCGGATTGGTGAGCCTGTTAATCATCACCGCCGGTCGGCCCGGCTGCAATCGATCAACCATATCGGTTGCAGCCTGGCCCCTGAACCTGACAGCAATCACGAAGCCAAATGTATGGCTTCGGCTGCTTTCCAGCTTGGCTGGCGTCTCGCATGCCGGTGTGAGGCGCCAGCTGGCGGAAGGCTTCCATCATTCCACCGGATTCCCGCCCAAGTCTCTTTTCACCCACTGTCCCGCGATTGCAATTAAATGCCATCATGCCACGGACTCAGCATTTTTGATCAATCCGTTGCGTCAAACTTGCCGAATTTTGCTGCCAGCGTCGGAAGTACAAGAAGATTAAGCGCCGTTGACGTCAGGATTCCACCCACGATGACTTGGGCCAGCGGCCCTTCAATTTCCCGCCCCGGCGCACCGCTGCCCAATGCCAGCGGTAAAAGGCCCAGTGCCGCAACCAACGCCGTCATCAGTATCGCCGGCAGCCGGTCCACGGCCCCCTCAATGGCCGTATCGGCATTCCATGTCCGCCCTTCATGGATCACCATATGACGGTAATGGGAAAGCAGCATAATGGAATTTCGCAGCGTAATGCCGAAAAGCGTGACAAATCCCACCATTGCACCCAGCGAAAGAAGTCCCCCCGAAAGCCATATCGCCACGACTCCGCCGACCATCGCCATGGGCAGATTAACCAGCAGCAGCAGGACATTTCGGATATATACCAGCCCCACCGCCAGGAACATAAGAACACCCGCCAGGGCAATGGCCGAGTGTACCAGCAGATCCACCCGGGCTCGCTGCGCCGCCGCGGCCGTTCCGGTGAACCGTATGACAATTCCCGCCGGCACTTTTACCTGCGCAACGGCTTTTTCCGCGGCGGCCGTATATTCGCCGGCCGTAGCACCCTGCAGATGCACGCTGATCAATTCCGCTCGCTGCCCGTTAATATGCGATATTCTGTAAAAGCCCGAAGCCTCATACAGCCGAACCACATCCCCCAGCCTGATCCAATGGCCCGCCGGTGTCCGGATCGGCACACGCTTGATATTGGATATCCGCCCGCCGTATCGCGATGAAAAAGTAACCATCAATTGCCGGATTCGCGTTCCATGATAAATACGCCCGACGGAGCGGCCGTGCACCAGCAGGCGAACCTCGTTCAACACCTTCCCCGCGGCCAGTCCCCATTGCGCCAGCCGCCGCCGGCGCAACCGCACGTGGATTTCCGGAGCATGCCAGATGCTTTGTGCCGCAACGCTGCGCGCCCCCGGAATTCCGTGCAGGATCGGAGTCAGCAGCCGCACCGCTTTCTGCAATGATTGGAACTTATTACCCGTTACCTGCACCACAACCGGAGCGCCGGACCCGGAGATTGTTTCATTGATGCGTTCCGACAGCACCGTGTTGTAATAAAGCAGCACGCCCGGAAACCGCTTTATGATCCGCTGCATATCCGCACGAAACTTGCGAGCCTGCCCGGGCGTAAGCGACTTGATGCGAATCAGAAATTCACTGTATTGCGGCCCCAGGACATCGCCGCCAAGTCCCGATCGTCCGCTCCGTTGCTCCACCTGCTGCACATACGGTATTTGCCGCAGCTCCGCGGTAACCCGATTCCCCACCGCGATGGATTGTTGCAAAGATGAGCCCGCCGCCAATGCCAGGTGCACGACATAATTCCGCTCATTAAGCCGCGGAAAAAATCCCAAATTCAGAAACATCGCAGCCAGCAGCCCCCCGGCCGTCACCACCAGTGCCGCTGCGGCCACCATTACACGTCGGCGCTGCACCAGTTTTAGAACCCTGCGATAAATCCGTTTAAGATGCGATGTAAGCCAGGCGTCGTGCTGCCGGGCCGCGTCCCGCGGCAGCAACGTCAGACACAATGCCGGCGTGAGCGTCAGCGCCAGGGTAAGCGACGAAAGTACCGCGGCGATGTACGCGATGCCGAGGGGCGCGAAAAATTTACCCGCCAGGCCGCTTAATCCGAAAATGGGCAGGAACACCAGCACCACGGCCAGCGTGGCGAATACCACCGCTCCGCGCACTTCCACACTGGCCCGCAGTACCACTCCCAAAACCGGCCGCGGCGCCGCGGCTGTCGCGTTCAAGCGCAATCGCCGTGTAATGTTTTCCACATCAATCACCGCGTCGTCCACCACTTCACCTATCGCCACAGCCAACCCGCCGAGCGTCATGGTGTTCAATGATTGTCCGGTTAACCGCAGCAGCGTCACGCCCGCCAGCAGGGACAATGGAATCGCAAGACATGAAATCAGGCATGTGCGCCAGTCACCCAGAAACACTATCAGAACCAGAATCACCAGCCCGGCTCCCGCCAGCAGTGAACTGGCAAGGTTATGTATCGCCGTGGTTATAAAATCGGATGATTGGAGAATTTTATCGTCCAGTGAAATGCCCTTTTGCGCCAGCGCCGGCTTTAACGCATCCAGGGTGCGCGACACCCGCCGCGATACGCTGAGCAAATTTGATCCGTAGGCCTGCCCGATCATCAGCAGCACGCCCGGCCGCCCCATGATGGACACCGCTCCCACCTGCGGCAAATGGCTGATCCGCACATGGGCCACGTCCGCCAGCGTGATTTGGGCGCCGGCGCGCTGCGTCACAATCGCCTTCCGCAATTCCGTGATTGCATGAATCTGGCCATGTACGCGAAGCGTCATCTGCTGATTGGGCGTCACCACAAAACCGGCGCCCGTCAACGCCCCGGCATTCCGCGCGGCCGCCATCACCTGCGCTACGCTGATCCCGTATTGCATTAATTTGTGCGGTCGGATTTCAATGCGGTAGTCTTTGGTTAACCCGCCATATATCGCCACCTCGGAAACACCGCGGGCCGCGAGCAGCCGCGGACGCATGACCCAGTCCGCCGCGGTGCGTAATGCCCGCAGATCATTCGTCCGGCTGGTGATTCCAACCACCGTAACCCAGCGGACACTGCTGGCCAGCGGCATAAGGACCGGGGTTTGAACACCTGCCGGCAACATGCCGGATACCTGGCTTAGGCGCTCGGCTACGGCCTGTTGATCCCGATAGATATTGGATGATCCGGCAAACAGCACCTTGACGATGGAGATTCCCTGCATTGAATTGGAAATCGTGCGCACGGCCCCCGTACCGCCGGCCAAGGCCTGCTCGATCGGCGTTGTCACCAGTTTTTCCACTTGTTTTGGGCTGAAACCGGGAGCCACTGTTTTTATCTTCAGCTGCGGCTGAATAAAACTGGGATAGACATCAAACCTGGACCGGTGAATGGAGTATAGACCATAGCCGGCCAGCATGAACGCCAGCGCGATGATCACACCGCGAAACCGCAAGGAATATTTAACGATCCGTTTGAGCATGTCACATCCGATTCAAGCCCCGGCTTCCGGCAGGCGCCACCCCGCGTTGCCGTCTTCACAAAAACGTCAGCCGGACTTTTTCAGTGTCGCATGCAGACTGAATGTCAGCAGTTCCGCGCCGCCATGAACCACAATCGGCCCCGCGGGCAATTTTCCCGGACTGATGGCGTAGCCCTGGGCGATAAACTGCTCCGGAATCAGGGCCGCGGGTTCAAAGCGCCCCCGCCCTGTTTCTATATATATCCAGCGTTTCCCACCCCACCAGACCGCCGCACTCCGCGGTATCACTTCCATCTTCGCCTGCCCGGCGCCCGTTGTTTTCGGAATCCTCCCTTTGACGCGCATTCCCGGGCGCAGCCCACCCGGATTGGAAATGCGATACAAAAGTCCCATGCCGCCCGTCAGCGGATTCGCCGCAGGCGCAGTCGCCATAAAATTGCCGGGAATCCAGCGACGGTAGCCCGTCACATGAATGTCTATCGGTGCTTTGTCCAACGGCTGCCACACACGATCCGCCGGCAATGCCATTTCCGCCAGAAGCGTGTGAAAATTCTGGAGTTTCAGAATTGGCTGTCCGGCCGCGACAATCTGCCCCGGCCGGGCGAAAATCCGCGTTACGGTGCCATCCGCAGATACCGGCAGGGGAATACTGGTGCCTCCCTTGCCCGCAATTTGCCGGCGAATGGAGGCAATGGTCTTTCGGTCCGCCAGCAGGCGGGCCGCCGCATCCGCATACGCGGCATGGGCGTTTTGGACACTCTTCAATGAAACTGTTCGATTCATTGCGTATAACGTCTTTTGCCGCCGATAATTCAGCTTGGCGGTGGACCGGGCGATCCGGGCTGCGGCAATATCCGACTCGGTGCGCGTCAATTCCAGGGCTAAGGTCGTATACAACGTTCCGGTCACCGCCGGTTTGATATGTGCCGCAATGGAGCCGCCCGAAATCAATTCGCCCAGCTCCGGCCAATGCCCTCCCGCGGGCAGCACAATCACCCCCGTAACCGGCGCCGCCACCACTGTTCGGCTGTCGGGGTCGGATTTCAGCCTGCCGTATACCGTCCAGGCCGATTGAACCTGCGTCATCACCGGTTGCGCCGTCTGAATACCCAGCGCATGCTGTTGCGGAACGGTCAGGCGAATACCCGCCATTCCCGCCGCATGCGCACTGCCCGCCGCCCACGATGCCGTCGCGATCAACGCCGTGCAGCCGGCCGCCAGCCATCCCAGGCGATACAACCGCGGTGATGCCGCACCATGCAATTGCCGCCCAAAACCGTACCGCGACGAAGGACTGCCATTACTCAATCGCCATAGGCTCATCGTGCATTTCCTTTCCGTTTCCGCGTGAGGACGGCCGGCGGAACCTCCAGTGCATTTGCCAGTGATTCCAGCGATTCCGCCGCCGCAAACCGTGCCTTGATCGCACCAATGGCGAAAGTCTGGTAGCTGAACTCCGCTTCCGCAACCGTCAGGGAACTCGCCGCACCGGCGGCTGCGGCGCGCCGTGCCGCCTCAAGTTGTCGGCGATATTCCCGCCGCACGCCCCGCGCAGATCGCCACAACCGTAAACTGGACCGATAAGCCGCCAACCGTCGCTTTATGCGACTTATGATCCGACTCTGCTCCTGAAGAAGTTGCGAGCCAACCAACCTCCGCCTGGCATCGGCCGCCGCAATCGCGCCGCCGTTCTGATTAAAAATCGGCAGTGACATGTTAAATCCGAGCGTAAATTCATTGGCGCCCTGATTAAAACTGTAACCCGGCCCCAGATGAATATTCGGATATTGCCGCGCGATTTGCAGTTTCAATTCCGCCGCCGCGGCCCTGTACTCCGCCAGCAATCTCTGTATATCCATCCGATTCACCAGAGCCGCCCGACAAAGACGCCCCACCGCAACCGTCGAAATCGCCGGCAGCCTGTCGAAATTATGGCCGGAAACCGCCAACCCGCGGATCGCCCGATAAGGCACGGACATTGCCGCGGCCAGGGCCAATCGCGCCTGATGAAGCCGGCCGCGCACCTTTATGACCTGAAATTGCAGTTCCCTCCGCTGGATAACAGCCTGCGTATATACCGGCCGCGAAAGATCTCCCGCGGAAAAACGATTTTGAATCAGCGTTTGGAGTTGCGCTGCGGTATGCGCCTGCCGGGTCAACAGGTACAACTCCCTTTTTCTCGACTCCCAGCCGGTCAGGGCCGCATATATCCGCCGGCGCACTTTCCAGGCGATACTCCCCAGCGTAAAGATATCCGCCTGTTCCAGGGCCTGCGCCCGGGCAACGCGATCCGTGCGCCGTCCGGCCGTTTCAATTGGAATATCGAAATTAAATCCGAGAATCCAGGGCGAAACTCCCGGCGGCGATTTTGCCGCATACGTCGGCGACCAGGACACTGAAGGATTGGGGGCTTCGCCCGCCGCGAGCAGATTACCCCGATCCACCGCCACACGGTCCCTTTGTACGCGCATCGCCGGGCTGTAATACCAGCCGGCGCACACCAGTGCCGCGGCATTCCAACTGGCGGGAAAATTCGCCGGCAACGCAACTTTCTGTTTCCGGACAAACGCAATGGTCGCGGGAGCGTTCAGATTTCGGGACATGAAATTGGAATAAAATTGTTCCGGATGCAACCGCCGGGCATGATACGTTGCACAACCCGAAAGCGTTCCAAGAACCGGCAGCAAGATTACCACCCAGGCAGATCTGATCCGAACATGCGCCATGGTGGAATAATAGTGCCGCCGCATTGCTTTGCAATAGCAAAAGCAACTTCCGACGTCACCGGCCGCATCCGCAGTCAAAGCAGATTGAAAAATTCCGCCACACCTCCGGCTATTTTTTTTTCGATGGCCTGGCGCACGCCCTCCGCGGATATTTTTATATAGCGAGCGGGAAACCGCGCCACTTGATCCAGAAAGCCCTGCCGCACCGCCGCATGATATTCCAACCGGCGCTGCTCGATTCGGTCATGGAACAGTCCCGGCTGCGCGACATTTTTGCCCGGCTTTTTAACGGCCATACGGGCCGCGGCTTTTTCCACGGGCAGGTCCAGGATAATGGTCAGGTCCGGGTCCGTGTTCTGTGTCGCCACGCGGGCCACCGCCAGGATTTCGTCCTCGGGAAGCCCCCCCGCCGCCCCCTGATAGGCCAGTGTGCTGCTGGTATAACGGTCCGATAGAACACAATTCCCGCCTGCCAGTGCCGGCAACAGCGATTCCTGCACCAGCTGGGCCCGGCTGGCCATATACAGCAGCATTTCCGTTCGCATGGTCAGGTCATCACCCTTGGAGGAAAGCAGCAATTCGCGAATATGCTCACCCACGCGCGTGCTGCCCGGTTCACGCATGCGCACCACCGGCACACCGCCCGCCTTAATTCGGCTCTCCAGCAAATCCAGTTGCGTGGTTTTACCGCAACCGTCCAGTCCGTCAAACACGATAAATTTGCCGGCCAATCGCTTCCAATCCGGTTCCGTTCGCATGCAACCTCGCAAAAATCACACCTTCCCAGATGCTAAACTCGGAATATTTTTCGGTCAATCCGGGCCCGCCGCCGAACTCTCCGGCCGTGGCGCACTTCAGGCGTCGCGGCTTTGCATCACCAAGGTGGAGCGGCTATTCTTGCGGCAGTGAAACACCCGGCGAGCCGGAGACAACCGACAGGAGTTATGAATGCCCCACAATGCCCTTTTCGCGGTCGGTATCGTCGCGTTATTGCTGCCCGCACCCGCCGTCTTCGCCGCCGGCGTGGACAATGGAATGATGCCCATGCCCACGCTGTATTTCGGTCCCGGCGCCGTCAACGATGTCGCACCGCCCCAGAACAGCCTGCATGCGTACCATCGCTTCTCGCAGGTATTGCGCTTTACCTCCGCAACGGGCTATTTCAATGACTATTGGTTCCGTTACCACGATATTGCCCCCAACCGCCTGAATGTGCAGAACATCACACAAATTTCGTGGAATATGAAAAAACTCGGCAGCCTGTACCTGCGGACATTTGCCGATTATTCAAATGACATCCGCAATCCTTATCTTAATTCGCTTGGTCAGAATATCGCCGGCACTCCGGCCGCGGGCGGCCAAGTCGGTTTTGTGCCGGACAGCGCTTTTACGGAACTGGATATTACCGCCGGATATCAGTATGACATCATGGGCCTGCTGCGTTTTGAAACCGCCTATACCAACTATATCACGCCGGTGAACCAGGTTTTTGTCGCCAGCGGAAATCCACTGACCGCCCGTACCATCGCGCACGGTCAAACCGACAGCCAGGAAATCTCCCTGCGATTAAGCCTCAATGACGATCGCTATCTCCACGATTTTGCGTTCCATCCGTTTGTGATGGTCGGCTTCGATTATAACGGCAGCTACGCCACCGCAGGCGCCGGCCAGTATTTCGAGGTCGGATTCAATCCGGTTTTTGTCGTACCGCACACCGGCGGACTGACCATTTATTCGCCGATAAGCGCTTCATTTTGCCATAATGAGAAAAGGCTTGATGTGAATCTGCACAGCTATCGTGACGGCTATCTGGGAATGTTCGTCGGCACGACCGTCACCTACCCGCTCAATGGCATCTTCAATCTGCCTGACAAATTCGGGCGATACGAAATCGGCGGCGTCGTGAACAGCGTGTTTGCCGCAACGCGGCTGTCGCAGCCCGTCGGCAGCCACAGCGACGCCACCATCCTCGGGATGTTTATCCGTGTCAGCTACTGACCGTTCGCCGCCGGCGTTTCATATATTCGGGGAATCAGTTTCATGGATCGATATCTGCGCTTGACGGCTCCATTGCTCGCCCTGCTCGCGGCGTTCCGGCCCGGGACCGGTGCGTGCATGGCGGATCAGCGCCATCCCGTCCGCGCCGCGGCCCTGCCGCTGGTTCAGCTTCACGACGGCCGCTACACCGCCGGCGGCAGGCCGGTCATACTTTCCGGCTGCAATATCGGCTGCTGGCTGCTGTTTGAACCGTGGATGCAACAATGGAAATATAAAGACCAATACTCCGTTGATCGGATTCTGATCCGCCGTTTCGGCCGGGAAAAAGAACGCAGGCTGATGCATGCCTACCGCCTGAACTTTATCCGAAATCGTGATTTTAAGCTGATCCGCCGTTTTGACTTCAACCTGGTCCGGGTGCCCTTTAATTACCAATTGATTGAACACACCCGCCCGCCCTATACACTCCGCCGGAATCCCCTGCGGTGGCTGGAACGGGCCGTTGATCTGGCGAAAAAAAACCATATTTACGTCGTGCTGGATATGCATGCCGCCCCCGGCAGGCAGAGCATCGACGCCCCCACCGGCCGGTCCAACCGTGATCGGCTCTGGTCCAGCGCCCTGGATCAGCGGCGGACCATTGAAATCTGGAAACTCGTCGCCCGGAAGTTCGCCGGAAATACGACCGTGGCCGGATATGATCTGCTCAATGAACCCTGGGGAAATTTCACTGAAAACATGACGCCCAAACTGCTGGCATTTATGCCGCGGCTGTATAAGGCGGTAAGAAGCGTGGACCCGCGCCACATTATATTCATGCCATCCCTGATAACCGGCGATGTCACCTTCTGGGGAGCGCCGGCAAGCCGCGGCTGGCGGCAAACGGCCTACACCGCGCATTACTACCCCGGCCTTTTCGATTCGCCGCCCGGCCTGCTTATGCAATCCCTCTTCATTCATCGGCAGTTGCCCGCCGTGGACCGCTTCCTGAAAAAAGTACATGCCGGTTTTTTTGTCGGCGAATTCAACGTGGTCTCCGATCAAAACGGCGGTCCGGCGATGATGCGCCGGGATTTCGACACCTTCGCCCGCTATGGCTGGGCCGCCGCCATGTGGAGTTATAAACTTATTAAGCCGCAGGGCGGTGCGACGGATAACTCATGGTACATGGTTTCCAACCGGGACAGCTTCCGCGCAATTTCCATCCGGCATGACAGTTATGCCCATCTGATGGCTTATTTTACCGCGATGGGAACCATGCCGTTGGCGGTTAATCATCCATTGCTTCACGCTCTTACTTCACCCACGCCGCCGGTTCTGCATCTCCCCCGACTGCCCCCCATGCCCGCGGCGCACGCGGTGCGTAAGAAATGACCGGCCGCGGATTCAGCGGCGCCCCGCCGGATCCGCCTGTTTCATCGCCCTTGCCAGGGAATTCAGCTGTCGTTCCACATCCGCGCTTTGCCCGGCCGTAAGGTCTTCCAGCACCAGCATTCGACCAAGACTGCGATGCGCAAAAGAGCAAATCGCAAAACGATGGATGCGGCGCCGGCGGGCCAGACCGATATGCGCCAGATCATCGGCAAGTTGCAGGTTGATGGATGGGGCCGGATTGTCCGCGGCTCGCGAATAATCCGCAGCCATGCGTACCAGCCATTTCTGCCCGCTGTACGGCGCAAATTTTGCCGCCAAGGGGATATTTTCCAGCAACGTCAGGCTCGCCACGGCCAACTTCCGGTTGGCCTGCGGGCTCTCAGGGTGCGTTGTCAACAGCCGTTCCAGAGATGGAAGCTCAGCAGCAAAATTAACTCCATCTTTTACCAGTGCCGCCACGCGGTCCAAATGTTCTTGAACCTCCGGCTGCCGCCGGGAAGGCAGCAATGCCGCGAATTGCCGGGCGTTTTTCAACGATGCCGCCGCGTGATGAAACTGCCCGGCTCGCACCTGTAATTCCGCCAGATTTGCCCACGAATCAACCGTTAACGCCACGCATTTCGCCCGTGCCAACCTGGCATACGCCCGCACAATGCCGGTCATCTCCTCCGCTTGTGCCGATGCCTGCGCCAGCGTGGGGCCGGAAAAAGCGGGGTAAAATGCCGCCGCAAATTTCTGCACACAGGCCGCCGGTATATCCCCCTTGTTCACCAGCGCGCCTGCCGCAATCAGCAGTTTGCGCCGCAGGCCGGACGATGTTCCCCCATGCCCCGCCGCGGAAAGTAACAGCGAAACCAACCGGGCACCGCCGCCCGCGGCCCGCCTCCGTAAGCCGGCGGTGATGCGCTTGGCGGCTGTCGCATCCTTGACGCTGCACAGCGGCCGGGTCAGAAACATATACGGCGAGGCCCAAAATCCGTGCGTGCCGCCGGCAACATTCCAAACCTTATCGCCATGTCGTGAATGTACCTGTCCCGACGCCGGCGGCGCGATCGGGGTGTTGCCACCGCCCGCGGATGAACCGTTGCCAAAAAAAAGTTCTCCCGGCAGGGGCTTGGCGCCCTGTGCCGGCGAGCCGCCGACTCCGGCAATGCCGACAATCAACAATGCCGCAATCGCCGCTGATCCCGCAGTTTTGTAAGTTCCAACGGCTGACGTCCAGCCGGAATTGAATGACACCATTTTTTTGTCCCTGAATTCCCTCGCCACCCTGAACTTTGCCGCAACCTTCGGCAGGCTTCCACACTGTGCACGATGAATATTATCCTCCTGCCGCGCTTTGCGGGGTTTCGCCTTGCACCATTTTCAGCCGACTGCCGCCACAAGTTTCAGTACCGCCCCACATCCCGATACCGATCCGACCACTCTCACGGATACCCTGTACTTTTGGTAGAAACGCTCGAGCTTCCAAAAGGTTTCATCCTGTTTAAAGGATGATCCGGTCTTCGGTGCGGTCGAATAGCCGACTATTTTCCGCTTGTTGGCGGAAGCAGAACCGGCGTCCCTTGATTTGATTCCGGAGCGGCATTCCCGGACTGTTCAGTGCCGGCATGCGCGGGTAACGCGCCGGCGGGTTTTCCTGCCGCCCGTGCGCCGGATCCGGAAGCGGCTGTCGCCGCTTTTCCGGTCGTCGCGGCTGGCGGCGGAAGCTCCGGATGCACATCCTGCCCGATCGGCAAATCGACGGATTCGCACAGCAATACCAGCGGGAGCTTGTTATTGTCCCAATGATTCAGTTGATAATAGGTCTTTTCCCGTCCGCCCGCCCGAATCTGGAGCATCATGCTGTTGCGCTGATAACGGTCGATACGGCTGTGCCAATACGTCCATGTAAATGCTCCATGCAGCAGTCGTGCTTTGCATACCGCATTCCACATCGCTTGAATCTGTCGCCGCGTCAGGGGCGTCATATGCCGGTACCGCGAGGATATTGTATTGTTGTAATCGCTGTAGTTCGTATAGGTGGTGGCACTTTGCATGCTTGAGGCGCGAATGACCTGGTGAATATGCGTACGGCAAAAATAGGTGTCGCTGTTGGTATCAATCACAATTGCAAAATCCCGCGGATAAGGGGTGGCCGTAAAAGGCTTCCGGGAGGCAAATGGATTGGACGTCACCCCGCCACAGCCGCTGATCGCACAAACGAGCGCCATCAGCGCCAACCCGCTGAACACTTTCAACAATTGCCTGCCGGCAGTCAGTCGAACCGGATGCTGGTCGTGTGTCATAAACTCTCACTTATCACGTAAATTCCCGGTCCATGGATCCGCATCCGTATGATACGGCTGGTAATCCGCGGAACCGTATCCATTAAGATTACACGCAACCAGACCACGCGCTAAGTCCGGCATTCCAAAAATCCGGGGAATTGCGAAAATCCCAGTTGAACATTGCAGAAAAAAACGTATACTGGCTGATCTTTGAAAGAATCAGGAGAACTGGTTATGCCTCATGTATGTCACTTCACCGGCCGCAAGACGCGAATTGGCCGTCAATGTACCTATCGCGGTAAGGCCAAATATCTTGGCGGCGTCGGTATTAAAATAACCGGTCGCTCCGCTCGCAAGTTCAAACCGAATCTGCAGAAAGTGCGCGCCATTGTGGATGGCCGCATGGTCCGCGTTTGGGCTTCGGCCAAGGCTATCAAATCCGGCTTGGTAACCAAGCGTTTGGCACGCCGCCACCTATACCGCAAGCCTGCGGCCCAGGCTTGATTCGCATTTGCGTGTAACGGTCTTATTCCTAAAATAAACGCGGTTTTTTGCCAAAACCTGTGATCGCTTCCGTGTTGCAATCGGATCGACGTTTTAACTTGGCATGGCCCCCAGACCCCAACTCGCGGCCCGAAGCCGAAAGCACTGGACTTGCGCGTTAACATCCGGCCGAAATATTGACAAACTTCAGCCGCCAGGCGATAAATCATTCCGCGGTTGCAACACCCTGTTTTTGCAGGATTTGTTTTATGGCTGAAACACTTACACAACAGCAGGTCCTGCATGTGGCCCGCCTTTCAAGGCTGAAGCTATCCGGTGCGGACGTTGACCGTTATTCCAAGCAATTGTCATCTATTCTGGATTATGTCGGTCAGTTATCGGAAGTAAATGTGGAGGGCTTGGAACCAATGGCCCATCCCTTACCGCTGCACAGCGTCCTGCGTGAAGACAAAGTCATGCCATCTCTTCCGGTGGAAAAAGTACTCGCCAACGCTCCGAGTAAATCCGGCGATTTTTTCGCCGTACCCAAAGTACTTGAAGAGAGCGGCGCCTAACCGCAAACATTGCATTTCCCAACTTTGCAATTCCATGCACCAGGCATTTTTGTCAGTTTTGCGAATTATAAATTTGCCCACGTTTTGGTGTGCCGGCTTGGTGTAATCCCACGAACCACCGCGTAGCTTTCCCGCGTTCGCCATCCTCAGCGAATGGATCGGCAGTGGTATACACCGCCGGGCGGCATATTCAGCGGTACAAGCTCAAAGGAAACATCCCCGAACCATTGCCGATAGTGCCGCAGGTAATACCACGGAAATTCCGTAATATTACTGAAAAATCCCTGTGGATTCAGATATTCTCTAACCGCGTCAAACATGCCGTGCCGCACCGGCTCCGGCAGCGTTGGCGTGGCCAACCCGCTGACAAAGTAATCGACTTCATGCGGCCCGATCCCGTGTGCCGCCAGAATATCTCCCAGAGTTCCCACATCCCCCTGAATAATGTGGACATTGCTTTGCCCATGGAACCGATCTTGCAGGATTTTTACGAAATCCGCGTCATATTCAATTACCAGCAGCTGCGTGTTGGGGGATAACCGTTCAATAATTTGCGCGGTTATAGGCCCCGTTCCAGCGCCCAATTCCACAATTGTCCTAGCTGTCGACCAGCTGATTTTGTTTAACGTGGCCAGAGCCATAAACCGGCTTGATGGCCAGACAGATGCAATTTTTACCCCATGACGAAAAAACTTTCGTAAAAACAAAATATTGTGCGAGAATCGGCCCTTGCTTTTTCGTCCATCCGTAGCCGACGCTGGCGCATTGTCTGTCATTAAGGGCATGTATCTCTCGATATCAGGGCCATTATACTACCAATTGAAGCGTGCGGCATAACTGCCACATAATCGCTGTCCGGCCGCACCAATCGCTACACCGAGACCGTCAAATGCCGGGCGTTTGGGAGCGCCTTGCCGAGCGATTGCCTTACCGGTATAACGCCGGCGATAATCAATTGGTACCTGGCGCCACGCCTGATGCCGACGCTGGAACCATATCCGTGGCATTACCGACCGTGGCTTGTTCCGATGCCGGAACATAAGGGTTATATTTCAACTTTATCGGCAGGATAAAGATATCCACCCGACGATTCGCCGCGCTACCGCGACGGTGCGGAGCATTTGCCGCAATCGGATGCGTCTTGCCCCAACCAGCCACCTGCATGCGGCGATCCAGTACGCCGTTATGCTTCAGCACATACATCACAGAAATCGCCCGATTTGTGGATAAGTACCAGTTGGTTGGATTCATGATCGTGTTCTTCGTGCGGCGAATCGGCACATTGTCCGTATTGCCGACAATGCGAATTTCATTATCCGCAATTTGCGGCATATCCAGAATGCCCGCAAACTTAGCCAAAGCGCGGCGGGCCGAAGGTCGCACGGTTGTGCTGCCCAAAGCGAATGTCAAATCGCTCTTGAAGCGGATAAGCCCAAGCTTTCGATTAAATGCCAGCAAATTCGGGTACTGCTCCGCAAGCTGTTCCAATGCGTCATTGACCGCGCGAGGCAGATGCGGCGCACTGCCCGCCAAGGCCAGCAGTTTGTTGTATTCAGCCTGAAGTTTGGCCAGGCGGGCCTTAAGCAGGTCCCGCTCCTTTAACAAAGCACTCGTTCCGCCCCCCTGCGCACTAAGAAGGGCATCTTTCTGGGCGATTTCCGCTTTCAGTGCGGCAATTTCATTATGCAGCCGCGCCACATCATTTTCCGAAGCGGCAAGCTGCTGCTTGGCCTGGTCAAACGCCGTCTGCAACCGCTGATATTGATCTTCCGAAACACAACCGCCAAGCCCCAATAGGCCGGAAAGAATAGCCGTGGCCGCCAACGACCGGGCTAAAACGGAAAAGCTAAAGCACTTCATTAAAATTCTCCAGTAAGATGCCGCCCTGCAGGCAAATTCACATTACATCTGCTTGATTCCAACCGGAAATTCAGGCGGCGGGCGACGCGACTGACCGCGCCGGCAAAAGTCCGCTTAAAAGCCAACGTTGCTTCCATGCAACAATTGCCCAAGGAAGCATTTTATAACAACTGTCTCTCTGCCCCAGTAACCAAATCAACCGCAAGGATTGCTGCCGTGGAATATCCTTTATCCCGGATAGTGCCATCAATCCAGCTAAACCAGCGGGAACAACATAAAACCTGTTGTTTTATCGGCCATTTGACCGACTTATCCGCACCCCGAACTCAAAATTTCCGCCGAACCACGACAAAAATTCACCCCGAGGGATATCAGCGTGCCGATGCCTTGCCGACAAAGTAACCAACAAACGCCAGCAGAAGCGAAAGCACCAACAGCAAGCCGATGAACAGCAGTGCATTGGCGCCAAGCGTGTGCATCCAACGCGGTGTAAAGCCTTCCATTGCCATCATTGCCGCGGTCAACGTGAGGCCCATCACCAGAATCGCCGCGAGGGCAATGCCGCCGAACAGTCCGGACGACGGATCGGGAGCTTCGTAAACCGCCGCATAAGTGGCGGCCGGGGCCACACTGGTGGTCGCGATTGTCGCTTCAGCCGCAGCCATCGACGCTTCCGGCGACGGCGAGACGGTTTGATCAAACACGCCGGACGAAGAGCCGATGCCTGATTTGGAACCGGCGGAAGAATCACCGGGGTAAATTTCTTCCAGAAGCTCGGCACCAAGACTGGTGTTATCGCTTTCACGGGTTAAATCCAGCAGGCCGGATCCGCTGCCGACGGAATCCATACCGGATGGTGAAATAGCCTCATCAAGGGATTGGGAAATCTGGGTTTGGGCATTGGCATCAGCCGGTTTGATTTCATTGGATTCGAAGACCTTCATGCCCTGCGCCGGAGCGCCGGTTGCCGATGACCCGGACACGGAGCCGGCCTTTGACGAGGCTGCCAGCGACACCGCGGATTGACCGGACACACTGCCGGACAGACCAATGACGCCGCTGCCGCTGCTGTGCGACACCGGCGCCTTGGTATCACCCGCGCCGCCAACAGGCCCGCCGGAAGCCGCCGGGCTGGCCAGATCAATCGGGCCGCCCGAACCACCGCTGCCGCCGCCCGCGAGCCGGTCAACTTGATCAACCTTGAATATGACGCGCTGCCCGTCGCGAAACTCACGCAGTTTATTTTGGTCAACAAGTTCCTTAAGTTTATCGGTCGCTATACCAAGTTTGGCCGCTGCCTCTTCCACGCTGTAAAACATTTTCGCCATAGCTGACTCCTCATAACCGGAACAACTGACCTATTGAACCACCGGGACGCATTGTGGCAAGTTGCCCGCCCGGCGCGGCACTATAACCCTCTGTTTTCGCCGCAAGGGCGGAAAATTGCAAGCGGCCGAACACCTTTGACCGAAAATGTCAACCGCCGCTGCATGCTCCAGCCACGGCGGCACTCGGCTGCCGGCTTCCGCCGCGGTATTCGCATTTCCCGCTCCCCGGCCACTATTGTAACTTGCGGCTGCCGGTTTTCCATGGTGAAACGGTGCGGCGGCCGATATTCTTCAAGACCTATATTAGCGATTCCGGGAGCCAAAAGCCAAATAGACCGGCAATGGAGCTGTCCGGAGCTGTCCGGCAACGCGGAAATATTACCGGCGGCGAATATTGCGGCGGTCACCGCGAGGACCTGCACGCGGCCGGCGTGCCGTCAATAACGGCCATGTCCATCATCGGCAGGTTATGGCGAACCAATTTATACCATGACCTATACCATGACCTATACCATGACCTATACCACGACCGATGCCAGGGCCTGCGGGGAGGGCCATACACCTTGAACTGGCGTACAGAATCCTCTAGTGTTAGGGCGGCTGCGGGAAATTCCGCGGTAATGCACCGGCGCGACGGCATTGAAAATGATACGCAGCGCGACTTTTTAAAAGGAATTCGACAGCATTGGATACAGCAGCAATCATCTGGATTCTTGAAATTGCAGCCGCCTCGCTTCTAGGCGGCGTTGTAGGCGCCATCAGCGGCCTGGGCGGAGGCATCGTCATAGTGCCGGTGCTGACCGTGTTCATGCACATGCCGATTCAACAGGCCATCGGTGCGAGTATTGTCTCCGTGATCGCGGTTTCCAGCGGGGCCGGATCGGTCTATGTGCGGGATCACATCACCAATGTACGCATCGCCATGTTTTTGGAGCTTTCCACCGCGTCCGGCGCCATCCTTGGGGCGGCGGTTCTTGCCCGCTTCCTGAGCGCCGACACATTGAAAATTCTTTTCGGCTTCACGCTTCTTTTCTCCCTGGTGCCGGTGTTGCTGAAAATCGCCGAAGAACTTCCGGAAAACGTGCAAAGCGACCGCATGGCCAAATGGCTGCAACTGCAGGGGTCTTATTTTGACAAGCGGATGAACCGGGAAATCAGCTACAACGCCGGGCGCGTACCCCCGGCCATGGGCATCATGTTTATTGCCGGAATCATGGCGGGCATACTGGGCATAGGCGCCGGCGTGTTAAAAGTGCTGGCACAGGAAATCGCCATGAGGCTGCCCACAAAAGTGGCCACGGCAACCAGCAACTTTATGATCGGGGTAACCGCGGCGGCGGCGGCGGGGGTATATCTGCACCGCGGCCTGGTGCTGCCTTTTGTGGTGGTGCCGGTGGCCACATCGGTGCTGGTGGGGGCGATTCTGGGAACAAAATTGATGGAAAAAATGTCCAACACCATGGTCCGCAAAGTGTTTGCGGTGCTGCTGGGCATTATAGGAATTCAGATGCTGATGGGCGGCTTTCACGTGAAAATCTGAAATTTAACCTGGTGCACCGCCCCCGCCGCCCGATGTGCGGCGGAAACCTTTTATGATTCATGGAACCAAAAATGCCCGACGTTCAGTATTCATCAAACTCAAATGAAGCTTCGCGGAAGCCTTTATCAAGCGGCGCCGACCGCGCCGCTGTGGACGCCCCACACAATGAATATGCCATTCAGGATGTTTCAGCCTGGGTATTACGCATTGGAGTGGTGACCAGCGTACTGGTTATGGCCCTGGGATTAACGCTGACCTTTTTGCACCATCCGCCAAGCGTACATCACATGAAGACAGCTGTGCTCAAATATAATCTGGGCGCCATTTATCATGGTGTTCTGCGGGGCGACGGCGAATCCATTATAGACATGGGTCTGTTTATTCTGGTGTTAACCCCGATTGCGCGTGTATTGGCCTCGGTGATTCTGTTTGCAACCGTGGATCGAGACTGGTTTTATACATTTGTAACGCTGGTTGTGCTGATTTTGACCACATTGTCACTGCTGTTCATCCATTGAAGGCAGCCGCGGGTGGCAGGAAATCAGGCCGCTGCATGCGCGCCGGCACGCGAGTTAATATGATTTGGATTCCGCCGATTACCAGTGCATGGCCATTACAATCACGCCGGCCGCTGTGCAATCGGGGCCGTCAAATCGCCATAATCCGGCCGGGCCGATAGTCCATTCCTCCCTAAAGGTCCGGTTTCGCTTTCTTTAGTGCTTTGCGCGCCGCCGCAATTGCGCGGTGCAGTTAGTCCAATTAGAGCGAACCCCTTTGTAATCCTAGCAAAGTCTGAAGGAAATTTTCCTCTTCAACTTTGCAATGCGGCCCAACCTGAAACAACGGCCGTAGTCTGTGTGCGATAGTGCGAGCCTTATGGTCCGGACCTTTGAGCCGATGACGACTTTTTCCAACTCCGGGGCTGAAGGCGATGGCCCGTCCGAAACGCCGGGAATGAGCATGTCTTCAATATCTGTGGACCTGACGCGGTACGCATACGACCAGAATGGTTGGATTGTAATGCGGCGAACCCAAAAACGGAAAGTGTAACGTTGATATTCAGTTCACCATCGGCAGTGACTTCCGCTGTAGCCGTGGAAAATTCAATGTGCAAGCCGGCTGGCAGGGCAACGGACGCCCGGCGATTTTTCCGCGTGGTTGCGGTCGGGGGAACTTGGTGGGGGCGCCACCTTCATTCATTCCCGGCTTACCGGAGGTGCTTTCTCCGTTATGACACGACACCAGGCCCAAGCTTGCCGCGACGGATAGCAAATAGCTTGATTCACCCAAATGCTCAGGTCGTAATTCCGCGTACAGCCAGCCCATCGTTTCATCTCGGCGCGGTCTTGAGTTTCGGAAAAGTGCCGGCGATTAATTCTGCAAACGACTGAGTTGCATAGCCGAGGACCTTGTTTCCGTTACACGTATCGATCAAGGTTCCCCCGGAAAACCACATTAGCGATCCTGCAAGTCGCGGGGCCGGTTCAACCTGTACCAGTAAATTTTCAAGCTATTTCGCCTTCCCCAATTTTCGTGGTGCTATTTGGTGCAGCAGGGTAATTCTGGCAGCCAGCTGACCGCAGAGCCTTAAGGCCTTCAAATGTTTCATCGGCCCGTCAAATTGCAGAAAAATTTTTCCACGCCAGTTCCCCGAGGTGCCAAACACAGAAATGACCGCCCGTTCCGCGCCGTCGACTTCCATTGCGCCTATGAACGCGTATGTAAAACCGTTGAACAGGCGATCCCTCGCGTATAGGTTGTTCTCCTTATAGTCCAACAAGTCATGAAGCTTCGGTATGAGCCTAAGGCTCTGCCTAAGTTCCCTGGCGCGGAGATTCGACCCACCAGGCATAAACTTGGCGATCTGGCGCGGAATGAACCTCCACGGAGCCGCAGCGTCAATATCCATTGGGGTCGAGTTCGCAGCTTGGTCCATCCGCCGCAGATCTGAATCAGCCCCGACTTGTGTATCGGGGATTTGCCCCACACTGGAGTTTGTCTGATTCCCGGACCGTCGCGTTGACCGCATCCGCCGTCGGGGTGCTTGCGGGATCACGATGGTCATTTGGAGGTTTTCGTGGCATGGGATCACCCGAACCCAATACGTCGCTTCCCATGTATTGTGTTCCTCAGCACAAGCTTGCCAGCCTGCCGGCAAGCCGACCGCCAACTCGCGGAGCCGGAGACGAGACCCTCCCGACCGATACCTGACCAGACCGTACCGAAGTTTTTCCCACATCTGTGGTGGTGAGTCAAAGATCAAATGCTGTAACCATCCATCAAACCACCAGAACCTGTCACCATATGCCTTCACCAGGGAATGATAGTCCGTGCGCAGGGACTCTCTGGCACCGGAGGGCAACGATTCAACGCGATCCTTCAATAATTGCTGCTGAGCGCCGCCAGCCTGTGAGGCACATCCCTCCAGCCAGAGCAACATGAACACACTAACTCCACCTATTACCCACCAATCCTTCCGCCCACAGGTGCTTCCCAATGGTGAACCTCGATACTTTCTATTCCGGCGACGGCAGGCGAGCCGCCTGGACATAATAGAAAGCAATTCGATCCAGCGTTTTCGCCCCGCCGCTATGGCATAATTCCAAGAATTTCCATTTAATCGGACCATGGGCAAAAACCTCCAAAAACCGCGATACGCCCCCCAGTCCCTCAACGACGAACGCCAGCAGCAGCTACCGGGCGGCCCGGCCGCCGGGCACTGCAACGGCGTCAGGCCGCTGGCGTCCGTTTTGATTCCGGGACGCCCGCCTACGTAGCCGTAAAGATTTATTCCGCCCGCATACCCAATCGGATCGCGTTGCAGCCAGCGTCCGAGGACGGGGTTATAGGTCCGATTGCGGACGTAATAAAGCTGCGTTTCGGGATTGAAGCGATAGCCGCAATAGATGATTTCATTGGCACCGTAGCTGTACTGTGTGTCATCATCCGTAAACCACACGCCATCCGCGCCCGGACCGGTGAACACCAGCGTATTCCCATACGCATCTGTGTCGTATGCCGCTGAAACCATGCCACGTGGAAATTCCGCTAGCGCAGGGCCGCACCACGGATT
>JAKBBN010000089.1 GCA_021808485.1 Planctomycetota bacterium
CAGCCTGAGCCGGTCAACATTCATCCTGCATTGGCGCGCCATCTGCAGGCCTTTCGCCGGATCCGAAACGGCGAAGAGCTCACCGACAGGCGAGCTACCATCATCATCCACGGTAACCTCTCTCCGGAACCCTTTCTACAAGCATGTGCCGTGGATCTGTCCTCTTCCGTACCGATCACACAGTCAGGCCGGCAACCGGTACAGAAGACCAACTGTGACGGGTTATCGGACTGGCAATGGTCCAAGCCACGAAATCCTCATCAAATCGCCTGCGTAATACTCCGGTTACGTTAACCCTTTATGGAATAATGATTTCCGGCGCGATACATCAGGCCGATAACCAATTAGCCACTTCGGGCTCCTTATCTATTCAAGATTATAACAGAACTTTGACACAAACTGAAGATATTTCTTTGCATTTTTTCCACTTTTTATCGACTCAAGGCTTGTATTATTAGACCAAACACATCGCTTATCAATACATTTACTTCGTGTTTACGTTTTTTATTGAAGAATTCTTCCGCCACGTATCGCCAGGCCGCTCGATTGATCGCGGTCGTTGTGATAGATTCCTTTCATGACTCAATTCAAAAGCAATTTTATCATGGAACGGATTGCCACCCACTGGCAGGCTTCCAGCGCACAAATTTGCGGCGACGTAACGCTGGGCGAAAACTGCAGCGTCTGGTTTAACGCCGTTATTCGCGGCGATGTGGCCCCCATCCACCTTGGGAAGAATGTAAATGTGCAGGAATCCGCCGTCCTGCATTGTGATTACGGCATTCCCCTGAACATTGGGGATAATGTCACCATCGGCCATGGGGCGGTGGTGCATTGCCGATCCGTAGGCGAGGGCACCTTGATCGGTATGAAGGCCGTGGTGCTTTCCGGAGCGGAGATCGGCCGCAATTGCATCGTCGCAGCCGGGGCCGTGGTGTCGCCGGGAACAGTGGTACCCGATGGCCAGGTGGTCATGGGTATACCGGCCAAAATTGCTCGCCCGGTCCGGGAAGCGGAGCTCGCCGACATGCAGGCAAATAATCGGCATTATGTGGAACTTGCCGGTGATCATGTCGCCGATCCCGCCAAATATTATCAAGCGAAATCCGGTTGAAATGCGCCGCCGATGACATGCGGCATTAAATTTTCTTGAAAAGTTTCTTAAGGACCTTCTTTTCCAGCAGGGTATCGCGGCCGATCGTCATCCAGAACTGCCCCCCGGTATGAACTCCGGCATGGCTGGCCCGCAATGGCAACACGTTGGAACCAAACGCCGAGGGCCCCACAAATGCCACATTCCCCACATTTCCCTGCGGATTTTCACGCCGTTGCACCAGCACTTCCACCGTGATAGAGAATGTTTCCGGCTGCTTATCGCGCGTAATAACCAGGCGGATAATCCGCCGATAGGTATTCAGCGTGCTTTCCATAAGCGATGAACCGCTTGTGGTATCCGGGCGCCACCACTGCAGCACCTCCGGCGCAAGCCGCGGATCAGTGGAAATAATCCCCAGGCGGTGATCCTGCCAGTTTATATGAAACCCAAGTGCTTCAATGGTCTTCCGGCTTTGCCGCCAGATGTGCCGATAGCGCGCGATATGAATTGTGCGCGTCGTGCCGTTGGGAAAATTGGCGAACCAGTTTTGCCCGGTACCGCCGGTTGCGGCAATCGGCTGCCGCCCCGCCGCAGGCGGAACATGGCCGGCCAGGGTGGCGCCGACAATTAAAGGCGCGGGTTTGGCCGCAGGCATGGGCAAGGCCCACGGGGGCCCGATCATGGCGGGTTTGAGCGGGGTAATCGCCGTATGGCAACCGGCGAGTTCGGCCGCCAATAGCACACCGGCACACACCGATAATGAAATCTTTATTATTTTCCGCTCGCTTTTCATACGCCCATTGTAACGCCATTTCCACCGTTTTGAATACAGCCTAAGCAGCCGGAACGCGACGGCGGCATCCCGTTGCCGCGGTGCAAGGCAACGCCAACACAACCACCCGATAGTTCCGCGATCCGCATGATATGCGGCATCCGCAGGCAACCCTACGCGTAGAGCACAACCAGCGATACCGTTCCGGCGATAACGCAATAAATGGCGAACGGAAGCAGTCTTTTGGTTTCGAAATATTTCATGAGAAACCGCGTGCTGAAATAGGCCGCCACTCCCGCGGCCAGTGCCGCCGGAATGGTTAAATTCAGTATTGACCGAGCCTCGGGCTTAAATAAAGCGGGCACTTTCAAAAGACCGGCGGCGGCAATCACCGGGGTAGCCAGCATGAAAGCAAATCGGCAGGCTTCCTCATATGAAAGCCCGGCGAGAATGCCGCCCACGATAGCCGCACCGCTGCGCGAAATACCAGGAAACAGGGCGAAAGTCTGGCAGGCCCCGACCGCGGTTGCCGCGGGAAATGAAAGGTCTTCGGCCTTTTTCTGCTGCTCGGCAGCCGCACGGCGCTCGGACCGGCGTTTGAGAATGTCTCCGAGCCACATCACCCCGCCGTTGAGAATCAAAAAGCCGGCGACCATCCAAAGGTAGCGCGGATTATCAAAAAACAGGCGGAATTTCTTCTGAAACACCAGCCCCACGACACCGACGATAACGGTGCCGGCCACCAGCAGCCACGCGAATTTGCTGGTCTGGTCATAGACAAACTTGCGACGTGAAATACTGCCCAGATAGGCCAATATAATTTTTTTCCAGTCCTTCCAGAAGTAGATCAGCAGCGCTGCCGCCGTCGCCAGATGCAGGGCCACCACAAATGACAAAAAGTTCTTATTGTTTGAATTAAAATGCCAATGCGCAACCGCCTTGATCAAAATAATATGCCCCAGTGAACTGACCGGGAAGAGTTCGGAAAACCCCTGCAGAAGTCCAAGCAAAACGGCCTGCAGCAGCGTCAAATGCATGGCCCCATGCGGAGAAGCCGCCGCAGGAGCAAGAGCAAGAACGGGTGATAAAACCATGAATGCGTCTCCTTTTGCGGCGCGGCCCGGCGCAGGCAGTCCCGCCTGACCATTCATCGGACTTTCCGCACCCGCGGTTGTTTGGAATAAGCATCATCCACAGATAGCCGGTTTTATCAAGTTCCATACCGCATTCGAAAAGCCCCGCATCAATCCGGGTCATTGTCCGCCCGGGATTCCAGCGCATGTTCAATGCGGCGGTCCGGAATAAACCAGATTGCCGCCACAAGAATATAAATGGCGATTGAAATCCACGGAGAGACGAAAGCCGCGGCAATCGCGGTCAGATAGGCCCCAATTGAAAACTTTCCCTTGCGGTCGCGACCTATGGCGCCGGCGAGGATCGAATCACCTCCCTGCCTGCGGATAATCGCCATCTGAACCAGCACATAGGCCAGGGCGCACATTGTCATCACCACGCCATACATGGCCGTGGGCACAACTGCGAAGTGGCTTTTTCCCATCCACCCGGTTACAAACGGAATCAGTGAAAGCCAAAAAAGCAGATGCAGATTCGCCCACATGATTTCACCGCTTACTTCCCGCATTGCATGCAATAAGTGGTGATGATTGTTCCAGTAAACTCCCACAAATACGAAACTAAGCACATAGTTAAAAATCGCCGGCAGCACCGGAATCATCGCCTGGATTGAAGTACCGTGCGGAATGTGAAGTTCCAGAACCATGATGGTGATAATGATGGCGATCACACCGTCGCTGAATGCTTCCAGTCTATTCTTGGTCATGTTCGCTGCCCGCAAAGAATTTGCCGGTTAAAATGTCGCGGCGGCCGGCACAGGATCCGGATCGGTCCGTGGAAAGATTACCGCAGGGTGAATGCGGCCTCAACTGCCGCCCCGCTGGCAAGAAACGGATTTGAGCGCATAATAGTTATACAAAAGGCAGTTTTGCGGAAAGCTGTGGATATGTTCGCCCCGGGCCGACGTCATGACCCATACAACACAACAGACCCGTCTTCTTCCACCGGAAGCCGCCCTAGCCATTGACGCGGTTGATTTGGACATCCGCGGTGGAATGCGATTGGCTGCCGATCTGGGTTTTCAGGGAATTGGGCTGGCTGCCGACCACCCGGTGCTTAACAGCCCGGACATGGGGCAAACCGCCCGCCGTCATTTTTTGCATACGCTGCAATCGTTGGGTCTTGCGCTTCGATGCCTGCGGACCGGCGCCGGTGCACAAGGCGCTTTTTCACGGCAATCTGTGGACAACCTTGTGCGGCGCGGAAGCGCGGCAATGCAATTGGCGCATGATTTCAAGTGCCGGATGGTCAGCCTTTATGTCGGCGAGCCGGACCCGGTTGGCGCCGATAACGACGCGGCGACGGTACAGGTGTGGAAAGATGCCCTGAGCGCCATGGCCGCCCTGGCGGAACTCGCCGACCGAACGGGAATCCGTCTGGCGATCCTGAGCGGTAACATTGACGCGGAAAACCGGCTGATTTCGCATGTGAACACGCGCAGCGTGCGCGGCGGACTGGATACCATGCGGCTGTTGCTGGCCGGCGGGAATCCGGCCGACTGTGCCCAACACATTTCCGGCGGCGCCGCGATATGGATATGCTGTGACGGCCGGCGGACCGGCCATGGATTTTCGGCACGCCGACTGGGCGAAGGACAGGCGGATCCGCAGGCGGTCATTCAAGTGCTCCGAGATTCGGATTCCAAGGGACTGGTTTTACTTGACCCCCGGCATCATCACCAGCCCGGACAAGCCGCGGAGGCCGACGCCCAAGTACTGCGAACGCTTTTAAATCCCGCACCTTCGCACGCCACGCGCACCATCAGGGAGTGATACGGTTGGATCAATTCCCATCCATTTCCACTCGACAAACCGCTGCGTGGAAAATACATTCGTATGACCGCGTGAATTCCACGCAGGACAATGCGATCGCGGAAGCCCGGCGGATTGTCAGTGAAAATGACCGACCGGAATTGGCGCCATGCTCCTATTTTTCCGCCCATATCGCCAGGGAACAAACCGGCGGCCGCGGGCAGTACACACGCAAGTGGTCCAGTCCGGCCGGCGGACTTTACGCCAGTATGGTAATCGCCGGCGCACCGGAAATGGACGCGCATGTCACCCCCCTGCTGGCCGGCGCCGCCGTGGTTCAAACGATTGGGCAAATGCCGGGCATGGGGAAAGTTACCGGGGATATTGCGATTCGATGGCCGAACGATGTCTTGCTTCGGGGAAAAAAACTCGCCGGAATTTTAAGTGAGTGCGTTTCACAAGGCGGGCGGCGGGCGGCGGTGGTAGGCATAGGCCTGAATTTAAACACCCGAATGGCCGACTTCCCCTCCGAAATTTCCACCTATGCCGCCAGTCTTTTCGACCATACGGGGCAAACGATAAGCCTTGAAAGTGCCACCCGGCTTCTGCTGGATCGGATTCAGGCGATTTGGATGGAGTCGGCAGTCCGGCGGCATCCTTCGATTTGCGATGACGTAATTCAGTGGATCGCCGGGCGCGATTACCTCCACGGAAAACTGGTCACAATATCCGTGGATGGCCGGAATATAACGGGGCGCGGCGCCGGCATTTCCCGCCACGGCGAACTGCTGTTGCAGACGGCCGAAGGCTCGGTTTCAATCATTTCCGGCACGATACTGGCCGTGGAGGGTGAACCGGTGCGCTCGTCCGGACAAGGTCTTTAGTTTTTCAGGAGAATCATGATGCGAACCTGCGTGCGAGTTGCGTGCGTTACCCTGTGCATGCTGCTGAGTTTTACGGTTTGGGCGCGGAAGCTGACCGCAGCGCCCGCATGGATACATGTGTCCCGCGCGCCGGCTCCGTTGTTTGATGATCCGGTGTGGCATGGGGCCGCGGACCCTTTTGTGGTGTGGATGCCCGGCAAGGGAGCGGATCATAAGGGTCAATGGTGGATGTATTACACGCAGCGGCGGGCGACGCTCCATCATCCGCGGGGCGTGATATGGTGTCACGGCACGGCCATCGGCATTGCATCTTCACCGGATGGGATTCACTGGAAATACCGTGGGATATGCCAAGGACCGCACGGATTGGGCGATCCCATGAAGGCGCGGGTCACATGGTGGGCGCCCTGCTTTGCCTGGCAAAAGGGAACACTGCAGATGTTCGTTGTGGAAGTGCACGGTATTTTTACAAGCTGGACAGGTCGCGCAACAATTGAACATTTCGCCAGTAAAGACGGCATTCACTGGAAATTTATTTCCACCGTCCCGCTGTCGTCGTCCCGCTGCATCGACCCGACCTTATGGAAAATCCGCGGGAACTGGTATATGTGGTACAAGGACGAACACCACGGTTCGCATATCTGGATGGCCGAATCCAAACATTTGAATCACTGGTCAAAGGACCGGCAGGTTGTGGCCTGGCCCGCACAGGAAGCGCCTTTTGTATGGCGATGGCAGCACGCCTACTGGCTGATTACCGATGCCCGCGGCGGCCTGCGCATTTACCGTTCAATTACCGGCACGGGGCACTGGGTATACAACACGACCATCCTGGGCCGCGCCAACGGCAGGCGAAAGCTGGACAATGCCGTCGGGCACCACCCTGCAGTCATCACACAAAAAGGCCAATGCATCTTGTTTTACTTCACACAGTTCGGCCGACGTTCATACATCCAGATTGCGCGCCTGGTTATCGGTAAAAACGGAAAGGTTCAATGTCTGCGCAATGAATATGCACCGCACTGAATTTGACAGGCGCCGGCGCGGTATCTAAGCTTTTCTTATGGCTCCGGCTGCGCTAAAACAGATTTTGATGCTCGCATTGTGCCTGTCCATCGGACTTGGGTTCGAATGCCGCCATTGCCCGACCGGCAAGCATGCACATTCCGGCACGTCGACGATTAACACGCAAAACGGATTGACAATCAAAGCGGTCGGCGGCGGGCATGATTGCCATTGCCGGCAGATTGTTGCACGCACCTGCAGCCTGCGAAAGCTTGAAATTCAAGCGCCTGCCGCACACGGCTGTCCCGCGACGGCGGCGATCAAGACAATGTGCGCCGCATTGCTGCCAAAACCCTCCTATCCGGATCCCGGCCCCGGCCCATCCGCCTGCCGCCCGCCGCAATCACTGCTGCGGCTGCATTGCGCGCTGATCATTTCATTTTTCGTTTCCATTCATCCACCGGTTGTTCCGAATCATCCCGGAAATAAACCGCCATCGTTTTTTTGATCATCCGTGAAGCGAGATTTTATGCACAGGACTTCATTTGCGTATCCACTGCTGCTGTTGGCGGCAAGCCTGTTGCCCACCGGCTGCAGCCAGCCCACCACCGGACCAAACGGCGGCGCCGCGTTCCGGGCCGCCTTTGCCGGGTCGGCAAATCCGGGGGCCGCACCGGCGCCGGCAATTCCGGCCATGGATTTTTTAAATGTGGATGATCCGCAACAGCAACTCGCCGAGCCGCAGGTGGCAATTCTTTCCGGCGCGCCGCCTTTAAAAAGCAAACCTTCGACCGGATCAGGTAACTCCGCTGCGGCAAAGGGCAATATGAACTCCATGCCCGGCATGAATATGACAGGAGGAAAAAAGTGAGGAGAATACCCGATTTGATTAACCCATCAGCGGCTTTATTCCGGGCAATGACGTGCAAGATCCGCCGGTATGGACTCAAGGGCGGCCTGGCGGCAATTGCCGCAATATCGCTTCTACCGGCGGGCTGTGCAACGGTACCCCCGCAACCCGGCTTCCACTCGTTGGCGAACACCGTCAGCCGGCGCACCGGCCGGCGAATCATCTGGAACGACAACGAAAAAGCGGACAGACAAATCCGGGTTGCCATCGCCGGACTGCTGTCACATAACCTTTCACCGGATGCGGCCGTCCAAATCGCCCTGCTCAAGAACCCTGCGCTCCAGGCGGATTACGAACGACTGGGTATTTCCGAGGCGAACCTGGTGCAGGCCGGATTGCTGCGGAACCCGGTTTTTTCCTTTGATCTGCGATTTCCCGCCCGGCCCTACCATGGCTGGGATGCGAGCATAGATCAGACATTTCTTGACCTGCTGTTTCTAAACGTGCGCAAAGGAATTGCCCGGGCGAAGTTTGCCGCCCGCAAGGCGGAGGTCGCCGCGAATGTTTTGAATCTTGCGGCTTCTGTCAAAACGGCGTTTTACAAGGTGCAAAGCGATGAACAACTGCTGCATCTGGATAAAAAGATCAGAATGGCGGCGCACGACGGCCTCCGTTTTGCCCGCCATTTGCGGCAGGCCGGCAATATCGCCCAACTCCTGTATGACGAACAACTGGCGTTGTATCAGCAATCGCGGTTGACTTACGCGAATGCCGAAGCACAAATGCTGGAGGACCGCGAGGTCCTCACGGCTTTGATGGGGCTTTGGGGCACACACGCCGCCTGGCGGATTCAGCCGCACCTGCCGCCGGTGCCTGGAACGGATCCGCGTCTGACCGGGCTGGAATCCCTGGCCATAAGGCAAAGCCTGGCGATCCGCGCGGCCCGATCGCGGCTGCTGGCCGCGGTGCGCACACTAAAAATGGCCGGCGCCGCCGGTGTATTGTCCGGCGCGACTGTCGGCCTGAATTACGTGCGGGACCCCGATGTGGCCAGCACGCTTGGACCGGCCATTTCCATCCCGCTGCCTCTGTTTAACCAGGGCCAACCGGCGATTGCCCGGGCGCGGGCGAAGTTTCTGGCCGATTGCAGGAAGATCGATGCGATCGCCGTGAATCTGCGAGCGGCTGTCCGCCGCCGATGGGTAAGCCTGATCGCGGCACGCCACGCCGCCGTATTTTACCGGCGGATTCTTCTGCCGCTGCGTAAAAGAATATTCAAGGAAACGCAACTGGCCTACAACGGCATGTATGCCGGGCCGTATCCATTGCTGCTGGCGCGGCAACGTGAAATCCGCGCCATGCGAAAAGCCGTGCAGACGGCCGGCGATTACTGGATCGCCCGCGCAGCCCTGGAAAATACGATCGGCGGAATGCTTCCGGCCGGACAGGCCGGGCACATCGCCATTCCGTCCCGAAAACCCGCGGGCAAAACAAATCACAAATAATCTCACAAGGAGTATTTCATATGTCCATGCAGCATTCACATACCCGAGGGGTATCGCGGCGCAAGTTGCTGGCCTCCGGCATGACGGCCGGAGCGGCCGCGGCAATGTTCGGAACCGGCGATCGGACGGTGCAGGCGGCCGTGGAAGGCCCCGGGGCGGCCGGCATCGGGGAAATTCCGGACACCGCCGATTTGCGACGGGCGCTGTATGCCCGTCCGCTGCCGCCGGGGCTGCCCGGCCGTGATTACATGCCGGTGGAAGCACCGAATTCCGGTATGATCCCGTGGAAAATTATGGACGGCGTAAAGGTATTTCATCTGGTGGCCATGGAAGTATGGAATGAATTTTGCCCCGGCCTGAAAGCCCTTTGCTGGGGGTACAACGGCATGATTCATCCTGTATTGGAAGCTTTGCAGGGTGAACGGGTGCGTATTTACGTCACCAATCGGCTGCCCGAAGCCACCACCACACACTGGCACGGCGTTTACGTGCCGTGCGGAATGGATGGGCTGGCCGGACTTACACAAAAAGCGATTCCACCGGGTGAAACGTATATGTACGAATTCAACCTGGTGGACCACGGCACAAAGATGTTCCATTCTCATTTTGACGAAATGACGCAGATCGGCCTGGGCATGACTGGTCTGTTTATCATTCACCCGCGCAATCCCGCACCGAACAGAACCGTTGACCGGGATTTTGCGATTATGCTTCATGAATGGCGGATCGATCCGGGGGCGTGGCGGCCCAACCCGCTTGAAATGACCGATTTTAATGTGTTCACGATGAATGCAAAATCATTCCCGGCCACCCATCCGCTGGTGGTGCGAACCGGACAAAAAGTTCGGATCCGGCTGGGCAATCTGGGCCCCATGGATCATCACCCGATTCATCTGCACAACTATTCATTCCAGATTGTCGCCAGCGACGGCGGCGAGTATCCGCCGTCAGCGTGGCAACCGGCCACCACGGTGCTGGTACCCGTCGGCACGACGCGCACGGTGGAATTCGTCGCCAGCAATCCCGGTGACTGGGCCATGCACTGCCACATGACACATCATGTCATGACTCAAATGGGCCATAATTTCCCCAACATGATCGGGGTTAAACCGGGAAGGCTGGGCCACCAGATGCGTAAACTGCTGCCGGATTACATGACCATGGGGCAAACCGGCATGGGCATGACGATGGGCATGCCCAGTATTCCCAACAGCGCACCCATGCTGGGCGGTAAAGGCCCCCACGGCCTGATTGATATGGGTGGAATGTTTACCATTCTCAAAGTTCGCGACGGCATCACCGCCTATCAGGATCCGGGCTGGTACCGGAATCCGCCCGGCGAATTGGCGCTTAACGCCACCGCGGCCGACATGCAGCGTGATGGCATCGACCCGCGCCGGATACCGGCGCCGGTTCCGGGCCCATCTTCACCGGCGGCAAGCCCGGAGTATTAAGAGACAAAGTTGTTCATTCAATTGTACAAATCGATCACGTTATTTAACAAAGGAGTTGTCATATGAAACGTATCTCAATGTGTTTGCTTGCCCTCGCCGGCCTGGTCGGTCTATGTGCAGTCACCGCGACCGAATTGACCGCATCCGCACCGGCGCAAGCCGCCATGCCGGGCATGCCGAATATGCCGGGCATGGGAAATATGCCGGGCATGGCCAAGCCGGTTAAATCATCCGTCGGTCAGCACCTGCTTCCGTGGAACAAAGTCTCAAAACTCGTAGCGCAGGATGACACCATGGGCAAGGTTGACAAGGCAAAAAAAATGGTCACCTTCACCGGTAAACATATTCACCTGGTGTTTGTAGCCGTGGAACCGGGCTTTCCGGATACGACATTTGAGGTTCACCGGCTGGTTGACCCGGCCGTGCGCGTGCCGGCGGGATCCAAGGTAACACTTACCCTGGTCAACATGGATTACGGGCCGGGAATGATCCATGGCATCGCCATCGGCAAGAAAAGCCCGCCGTACGCCGGTGTCATCAGTCTGCCGCTGCCGCAGCAGCTCGGGAGTCTTGCACTCTTGCTGCCGCGAACGGGTTTGCACATCAAAAAGTCAAAATATTGGACCTCAACGGTAACATTTACCTGCCGTAAGCCGGGGACCTATTATTACCTTTGTCAGATGCCGGCGCACGCCAAAACAGGCATGTACGGCCGCTTTATCGTGCAAAAATAGGCCGAGCAGCGGCGAGCGTTAATCGGTACCCGCGAGTTCCGCTTCGTCGGGCTCCGGCGTTTCCCGGAGATGGCCTGACACCGGAGCCGAAAGTGAAGCGGCAATTTGCTCCTCTTCATCCGAGGTCGGCACGGCATGATCATAGGCCTTTACCGCCGGCGTTTCGTGCTTGGCTTGGAATACCGCCCAGCTAAGCGCGATCAGGCATACCGCGACCACCAGCCAGGCGATCCACGGATGCGAAGCCGGTGGGATGGTTACCGCCGCATGCAGACGATTCTTGAGCAGGTTTTGAAAATGACGGTCAAACGGCAGCAGCAAAGGAGCCGCCAGCAGGGCCACCATGTTCATAACTTTAAGCAGGGGATTTATCGCCGGACCGGCGGTATCCTTCAACGGATCGCCGATTGTATCGCCCGTTACGCTGGCCTTGTGCCGCTCGGAACCTTTGCCGGTGTTGTGCTGAAGATCGCGGCGTTCGTCCTCAATGACCTTTTTTGCATTATCCCAGGCGCCGCCGGAATTCGCCATGAACACGGCCAGTAATTGACCCGTCAGGATGGCGCCGGCCAGAAACCCGGCCAGCGCCTGAACGCCGATCAAAAACCCGACCAGCACCGGCGCCAGCACCGCCAACAGACCGGGACCGATTAATTCCCGCTGCGCTTCGAGCGTGCAAATTTCCACCACCCGGCCGTAGTCCGGCTTTTTCATGCGTGTCCAGATGGCTTTGTCACGGAATTGCACGCGGCATTCCTGCACAATCAGATACGCGGCGCGACCCACCGCACGGATGGCCATGGAACTGAATAAAAACGGCACCGCTCCGCCGATAAGCAGCCCCACGAAAAGCCGCGGATCGGCTACATTAAACAATCCGGAAACGGTGCGATACGCGGTCATGCTGATATGCGACTGATCGGACCCGCCGCCGCTGCCCACGATGATTACAAATGAAGCAAACAAGCTCAGCGCCGCAACCACCGCACTGCCTATGGCGATCCCCTTGGTAATGGCCTTGGTGGTATTGCCCGCCGCATCAAGATCGGCCAGCACCTGCCGGGCAGCACGGTACGCCGGCTGCCCCATTTCCTCCGGATCAAAGCCCATTTCCCCAATGCCGTTGGCATTGTCCGCCACCGGCCCGAATACATCCATACTCAGCGTGTTGCCGGTGAGCGTTAACATGCCGATGCCGCACATCGCAACGCCGTAAGCCACAAAAATGGGATTGGTGCCCGCAAAAATGAGCACGCTGCAAATCACCGCGCCCGCAATGATTATCGCCGCCCAAACGCTGCTTTCCATGCCGACGGCAAGCCCCTGGATAATGTTGGTGGCATGACCGGTATCACAGGACCTTACCAGCGTCTTAACCGGTCTATGCGCGGTACCCGTAAAATACTCCGTACACCAGTTCAGCACCAATGCCAGCGCGATGCCGCAAAAAGTAGCCTCGGCCGGCCGCCAGTCAAGCCCTTGAATGCCGAAATTCGCCCACCACGGCGCATGCGCTTCAACGGCGGCCAGTACAGGATTCGCCGAGAGTGTTGCCGGCGAAAGCCGAAAATAGAAAAAACCGAGTGTCATGAAACCGATGGTGCCCAGCACCGCGCCGGTGCGAAAGCCGAATGTAATGGAGTGCATGGCCCGGGCAACGCCGTCTTTTCCCCGGCCGGCGCGGTCTGCCCGGACGCTCCATGTGGAAATAATGTCGGATAACACGCCGATTCCGCGAACCAGCAGCGGAAACATCACGCCCACGTGACCGAACGCCGCCCAGCCGAGAATCATGGCCGCGACCATGGTTACTTCGTAACTCTCGAAAATATCCGCGGCCATGCCTGCACAATCGCCGACATTGTCGCCCACATTGTCGGCAATGGTCGCGGCATTTCGCGGATCATCTTCCGGGATGTCTTTTTCAATTTTTCCCACCAGGTCAGCGCCCACATCGGCCGCTTTTGTGTAAATCCCTCCGCCAACCCGCATAAAAAGAGCCAGCAGCGTACCGCCAAAACCAAAGCCCAACAGTGCTTCAGGCGCGCGGTCGCCGAAATACATGAAAATC